>JARFRM010000322.1 GCA_029287235.1 Thermoanaerobaculales bacterium | reverse complement strand
GATGGCCGCCTCGGCATCCCCGGGCCGCGTCAATCCACAGATCTTGACCAGCATTCGTCCTCAGTCCTCCCATCGTGCGATTGGGTACCAGGCTTTAGGATCTTGGAAAGTTGTTCCGAAAACAGATTCGCACACCGCAATATCCGTGTAACTTCCCAAGATCCTAAAGCCTGGCACCCAATCCCCAATCTATCTCCCCCTCAGCCGACGCAACGCACGCTCGGGATTTTCAGCGCGTACGAGGTGCTCGCCGATCAGAAAGGCGTCATAACCGGCGGCGGCGAGTCGAGTGATGTCGCCCGGTCCCTTGATCCCGCTCTCGGCCACCCTCACTCGATCGCAAGGGAGGACAAAAGCCATAGCCTCGACCACATCGAGGCGAGTTTCGAAAGTTGCGAGGTCACGTGCATTGACCCCGATGATCTCGGTCCCGGAAGCGATGGTCGGGGCCGGGTCTTCATCGGCGAAGATCTCCACCAGAGTCTCAAGCCCGAGTTCATGTGCGGCCGCGACGAGGTCGGCGAGCCGGTCGGTGGAGAGGATTCGCTGGATGAGCAGCACCGCATCCGCGCCGAGGGCCGCCGCCTCGCGAAGCTGGCGCTCGTCGATGATGAAGTCCTTGCGCAGAATCGGGAGGTCGACGACTTTGCGCACCTCCGACAGCCACTCGAGGCTGCCCTGGAAGAAGTCGGGCTCGGTGACCACCGAGATTGCCGACGCTCCGGCCGCCTGGTAATGGGCAGCCAACCGCGCCGGATCGAAATCGGCCCGCAGAAGCCCTGCCGACGGTGACGCCTTCTTGCACTCGGCGATGATCGACGGGCCATCGGCCGACAGCGCCCAGCGTAGCGACCGGCATTGCGAAGACTCGCATACCGCGGCCGCCCGGTCGGAAAGATCTTCAGGTTCAGGCGCCGCCGCCAACCGAGCCCGGACGGAGTCCACGATACGCTCGAGCACGGACTCAGACATCGCGACCCAGCTCCTGTGATCTCCGGGCGAGGGCCTCGAGGGTCCGACCCGCGGCGCCGGAAGTGAGAATCTCACGGGCAGCCTCAAGCCCGGACGCGAGGCTTTCGGCCTTGCCGCCAACCAGCAGTGCCGCCGCCGCGTTGAGCGCCACCGCCTCGGACGCCGCCGACTGCTCGCGTCCTTCGAGGATCGCACACAGACGGCGGGCATTTTCGGCAACATCACCCCCGCGCAGCGCCTCGGGACCATCGCCGCGGATGCCGAGATCGGCGGGGTTCAACGACCAGGTCTCCGCCACGACGCCGTCCCGCACTTCGATCACCGTGGTCGGCGCCGTCACCGAGAGTTCGTCGAGGCCGTCCTCGGAGTGGAGCACCAAAGCGTGCACAGCGCCAAGCTCGGCCAGAGCCGCCGCCACCAGGGGCTGTACCTCGGGTCCCCACACGCCGAGCACCTGGCGACGGACACCGGCCGGGTTGGTGAGGGGGCCGAGGAGGTTGAAGATCGTCCGTACCCCGAGGGTCTTGCGGATCGGCCCCACCGCGGCCATGGTGGGGTGGAGTTGCTGAGCGAAGAGGAAGGCGATCCCGACGTCTTCCAGAACCTCCGTCAGGGCGCCACGATCGAGGTCGAGCCGAATGCCGAGAGCCTCGAGCACGTCCGCCGAGCCGCAGCGCGACGAGACCGACCGGTTACCGTGCTTGGCCACCGGCACTCCGCCCGCCGCCGCCACAAAGGCGGAAGCGGTGGAAATGTTGATGGTCTCGGCGCCATCGCCACCGGTACCGCAGGTGTCGATGGCGCCACCGGGCGCCGCCACCCTGAGCGCACGGGCACGCATGGCGCGGGCAGCCGCCGCCACCTCGGTCCCCGACTCACCTTTGGCGCGGAGCGCCACGAGCAGACCGGCCACCTGAGCATGGTCGAGCTCGCCGTCCATGATGGCGCCGAACAGATCCTCCATCGTGGACGCATCGAGGTCTTGACCGCTGAGGAGTTGATCGAGAATCTGCTTGACTACGATCGCCATTCTCACCGTCCCGGGTCGTTCGCGGCGGCGCCGGGCACGCAACCTTGCCTCGGACGCAAGCTTGGATGCCAGGCACCCAGTCTCGGTTTCATCGCCGATCCACCGACGTCAGCATTCATGCTGCCACTCCGGCTTGACGTCAACGCCCGCGAGCACGAGAAAGTTCGCCAGCAGCTGCATTCCATCTGGGCTGAGATACGACTCGGGGTGGAACTGAACCGCGTGGTGCGGTCGCTCGTGGTGAGCCAGACCCATCACCAGACCGTCATCGGTCCAGGCGGTGATCTCGAGCTCATCGGGAACCGTGCTGCGGTCAACCACCAACGAGTGATAACGGGTGGCGATGAAGGGGTTCGGCAACCCGGACATGACCCCACCCTCGTTGTGGTGGATGGCCGCGGTCTTGCCGTGGACCGGCAACGGGGCACGGATGATGGTCCCACCGTGAACCGCGGCAAGGGACTGCATCCCGAGGCAGATCCCAAGCATGGGCGTGGCCACCGCCGCACTGATCAGATCCATGCTGACGCCCGCGTCGTCGGGGGTCCCGGGCCCGGGCGAGATCACGATGGCCTTCGGTTCTCGCGCGAGCAACTCCTCTGCCGTGCCGGCATCATTGCGCAGCACGTCGATCTCAGCCCCCGAAATCTCGACCAGTCCCTGCACCAGGTTGTAGGTGAAGCTGTCGTAGTTGTCGATCATCAGGATCATGCTTCAACTCCGGCCCGCGGATGCCGCCGACTCCGCCATGGCCACGGCCTCGACCAGAGCGCCGGCCTTGTTGCGACACTCTTCGAGCTCACTCTCGGGCACGGAGTCGTAGACGATTCCGGCCCCGGCCTGGAGATGGGCGACTCCGCCCCGCTCGACCATGGTCCGGATGGCGATACACGAGTCGAGATCGCCGGTGGCGTTGCGATAACCCACCGCTCCGCCATAGACGCCACGACGAACCTCTTCGAGCTCGTCGATGATCTCCATCGCCCGAACCTTGGGCGCCCCGCTCAACGTCCCCGCCGGGAAACAGGCGAAGAGTGCGTCCCAACCATCGCATTCGGGCTTGAGCTCGCCCCGGACCTCGCTCACGATGTGCATGACGTGGCTGTAACGCTCGACCTCGGTCTCACGGGCCACCGTCACCGTCCCCGGCGCCGCCACCCGGCCGATGTCGTTGCGCCCGAGATCGACCAGCATGGTGTGCTCGGCGAGCTCCTTCGGATCGGCGAGAAGTTCGGCCTCGAGTCGGAGATCCTCGTCTCGGTCGCGGCCCCTTGGCCGGGTGCCGGCGATGGGGCAAGTGCGCACCGTCCGGCCCTCGACCCGCACCAGCATTTCGGGGCTCGAGCCCAGAATCCGTGCGTTTCCCGTGTCGAAGAGGAACATGTATGGCGACGGGTTGGTCACCCGGAGCATGCGGTAGATCTCGGCGGCGGTGCAGCGTGGAACCCGGCGCCACCGTCGCGACAGCACGACCTGAAAGATGTCGCCCGCGAGGATATGCTCGCGCGCCGTCGCCACCGCCTCGAGATAGTCATCCGCGGAGGGAGTCGATTGCCACCCCGACCAGACATCGCCTTCGGGAACCGGCAAGGTGTGGGGCATGGGTCCGTCACCGCCTTCGACAAGGGCGGCGTGGAGGTTGCCGATCCGCTGTAAAGCCGTGCTCCAGGCGACCTCGACCGAGTCTTCGATGCGGGCGAGCACGACGACCTGCAGACGCTGGCGGGCACGGTCGAGGGCGACCACCGAGTCGTAGAGCCCGAACCAGGCGTCGGGCAGCCCACCCTCGTCCCGGCCGCTTGCGGGAATTGCCTCCACCAGGCGCACCGCATCGTAGCCGAGATAGCCCATGGCGCCGCCGCTGAACGGCGGCAGGTCGTCAACCGGAGCAACCCGGCCGAGATCGGTCACCCGGCGCAAAACATCGATGGGCGGACCCTCTTCGGGCACCCCATCGACCAGAACCCCGCCGTCGCGGATCTCGACGATGCGAAAAGGATCGACCCCGGCGAATGAGTAGCGGGCAACATGCTCACCGCCCTCAACGCTCTCGAGGAGAAAGGAATTGCGACCGCCGCGGGACAACCGAGAGTAGACGGTGAACGGCGTCACCGTGTCGGAGGTCAGCTCACGCACCACGGGCACAACGTCGTGATCGCGAGCCAGAACGAGAAACTCCTCGAGGGTGGGTCGAACTTCCAATGGACCTCCAGGTCGAGACTGAAGGCATCATTCTACAGCGAGTCCGGCAATCCGACCTGCGACCGTTGTCAAAAACCGAGGTGCGAACCGTGACGCTCGGAGAAAACCCGGCAGGAAGTGCCTGCTCGGCCTCGCTGAAATCGACTTCTCTACCAGTATCCGAGGTGATAGGCTCGGTGGAGTGATTTCAACGCCGGTCTTCGTCGTGGGGGTTCTTGTCGGCGGGCTGCTCGTGCTTGTCGTGCTGTTGGCGTTTCAGCATCGACTGAAACGTCAGATGACCGGGCTGATGGGCCGACTCGACGAACTCGAGCGAACCGCGCCCGTTCTTGGGGGCGCTGGGCAGCCGGCGACCGGGGGCGGCGAGAATGACGCCGAGTTGGAGTCCGATCACGAAACCGGATCGAACCCTTCCCGAGATGTCCTTGCCGGCCGAACCAGCTTTGTCCGCCGTGCCGTCGAGGGCGAGCTTTCCCTGCCCACTTCGCTGGCCGGACAGGCAATTGCGCTGGTGCACTCAAAGATCGAGGCCAGATTGTCACCCACCGAGCTCGCCGGCGAGCTGGCGATCTCGCTTCGAACCCTCGAGCGCGGTCTCTCCGCCGAACTCGGCTGTACGCCTCGTCAGCTGATCTCGGCGATGAAGATGCGCGAGGCCCGGAGAATGCTGGTGAGCGGCAAGTACCGGGTCAACGAGGTGGCCATGCGACTCGGCTTCACGACGCCATCACACTTCTCGCGCAACTTTCGGACCTTCTACAGGACACCGCCATCGGAGTTGGCGCGTCGAGCCCGCACCAGCGCCCCCGACGCACGGGAGAGCCGCCGCTTCTGAAGGTCCACCCCGTCAGTGCATTGCGGCACCCGAAACGCCACCCCTCGTGTACAATCTCGCATCCGACAGGGAGGAACGATGTCTACGCCCGTGATCACCATTGCCGATCTCACCTCGTTCGTGGACCAGGAAGTCACCATCCAGGGCTGGGTTTACAACTGGCGAAAAAAGGGCAAGCTGCGCTTCATCATCCTGCGTGACGGCTTCGGCTACCTCCAGTGCATCGTCTTCCGCCCCGAGGTCGAGGACTCGGTCTGGGAGACCGCGGTCGAGCTGACCCAGGAGTCGTCGGTGCGCATCACCGGCCGTCTCGTGGCCGACGACCGCGCCCCCGGAGGCTACGAGCTCAAGGTGAGTGCCCTCGATCCCGTCCACATCTCGCCCGAGTTTCCGATCGGCAAGAAGAACCACGGCCCCGACTTCCTCCTCAACCACCGCCACCTGTGGCTGAGGTCCAAGCGCCAACACGCCATGATGCGGGTCCGCAGCGAGGTCTCCCAGTCCATCCGCGACTTTTTCTACACCCGCGGCTACACCAACATCGACTCACCGATTCTGACTCCCGCCGCCTGCGAGGGCACCTCGACCCTCTTCGAGACCGATTACTTCGGCGAGCCGGCATTCCTGTCGCAGTCGGGCCAGCTCTACCTCGAACCCGCCTGCGCCGCCCTCGGCAAGGTCTACTGCTTCGGCCCCACCTTCCGGGCCGAGAAATCCAAGACCCGCCGCCACCTCACCGAGTTCTGGATGGTCGAGCCCGAGGTCGCATGGCTTCGCTTTGACGGTCTGCTCGATCTCGCCGAGGAGTTCCTCTCAGAGATCATTTCCCGCGTCCTCGACCGATGCTCCGAAGACCTCAAACGTTTGGAGCGTGACGTTTCCAAGCTCGAACCCTCCACCCGCCGGCCCTACCCCCGTCTCGACTACGGTGACGCCATCCTCAAGCTCAATGAGCTCGGCTCGGACATCGAGCACGGCGATGACTTCGGCGGTGATGACGAGACCGTGCTCACCCAACAGTACGATCAGCCGCTCATGGTGACCCGATACCCGGCGGCCATCAAGGCCTTCTACATGCAGCCCGACCCGGCGGACCCGACCCGCGCTCTGGCCGTCGACATCCTCGCTCCCGAGGGCTACGGCGAGATCATCGGCGGCTCCGAGCGGTCGGACTCGCTCGAACACCTCGAGCGGCAGATCGCCGCCCACGAGCTCCCAAGGGAGGCCTTCGAGTGGTACCTCGACATCCGACGCTACGGATCGTTCCCGCACTCCGGTTACGGGATGGGGATCGAGCGCTGCGTGACCTGGATCTGCGGGGTGCCCCATCTGCGCGAGGCGATTCCCTATCCCCGGATGATCAATCGGCTCTATCCATAGGAAGTCGACGGTTGACAGTCGACTGTCAACTCGTTTGACTGTCCGCCTCTTTCTTGAGGTTCGCGACGGTGGCTCCCCAGCCGCCGCGATCGGCGGTGGCATCCGAGAACGACTCGACCAGCGGGTGCTTGTCCAGGGTGCTTCGAACCCGCTCGCGCTGGACCCCGATGCCGCGGCCGTGGATCAGACGCACCTCGCGGAAACCCTTGGCGTGGGCCGTCTCGAGATAGTCGGTGACCACATCGGGAATGTCGCGCGGCGGAAAGGGGTGGAGATCGATGAAGTCTTCGATCGGGAAATCGACGGTTGAATCCGGATCGAAGTCCTCACCCTCTTCATCGAGATCCTGCTCTTCGCCGATCTCGGTCTCGTTCCGCCCGAATGCGAGAAAGACAACTGCCGTCAGACACATGAGGATCAGTCCGAAAGCGCCCAGTCCCCACCACGCTTTGGATCCGATCATTCGAGAGAGCGGCCACGTCAGCGCAGCAGCGACGGCAAAGACCGCGACCTTGGTGAGAACGTAGGCTGTGCGGGGAGTGAGAGAACCGGCCATAGCCGGAGTATAGCGTCTGTCCCTCAGCCTTCGACCGGCGTGGTCTCGAAGGCGGTGACGGTGTAGCCGAGGCCCTCGATCTCGGCCGCGAGCTGCTCCGGCGACACACCCGGCGATTGGAAGCTCGCCTTGGCGAAACCCTTCGCATGGTCGGCCGACGCATCGGTGACCCCTTCCACCTTCTCGAGGGCCTCGGTGATGGCGGAGGAGCAACTCTCGCAGTGCATTCCTTCGACCGTGAACGAGGCATGGACCGTGGTCGAGCGACTACAGCCGGCCGTCACCATCGCCACGATGACGACGAGGATCCCGAGGACGACTCGATCAACTGACGTTTTCATCGACGTTCTCCAGCTCAACGGGCAGATCCAGTCCGGGGCTGACGACCATTGAAGATGCGCTCTCGCTGAGGCGATAATAGATCGTCATTCCATCCCGGCGGGACATGACCAGCCGACCCGCCCGCAACCGGCTGAGGTGCTGGGAAACGGCGGCCGGGGTCATCTCCAACACGCTGGCGAGATCACAGACACACAGCTCACCGACCCGCTCGAGCAACGCGAGGATCTTGAGTCGGGTCTCACCACCGAGCAACGCGTAGTGCTGAGCCATCGCCTGGAGCGGCCGACGTTTTCTTGCGAGAGCCTCTCTCAGAGCCGCGAGCCGGGCCGGGTTCCTGTCAACTGCCGAACAATCGATGGTTTCATCTCGCATGGTTTCCTCAGCTCAACGTGGTGCTGTTCTGTCCAGCGGTCTTCGCGACTCAATTAAATTCGCGACTCAATACTAATTCGCGACTCAATACTAATTCGTCACATAGTTATTTTAGAAGATTCTTATGAAATGTCAAATAGCTCGCACCCTTCACCAGATTTCGTCGTCGGGGCGGCGACGTGACTTGCATCGCGGGTCGCAGCGGAGAGCTTGTAAGAAGCGCGGATATGGTTAACCCGACCTTCTCACCAATTTCCTACTGCGGCCGACGAGGCACAGCACCCAGCTGTGATTTCTCATCTCCGGGTGCTCAACATACTCCAGAGTACGCCTCCGCGCCCGAAGATGAGAAATCCCAGCTGGGCACAGCGCCTCGACGCCCTCGTGACGAAAATTGGTGAGAAGGTCGGGTTAAACCTCATCCTCCCTCCATAACGGGCATATCCCACGCACGTTCCGAGTTGTCCATGACAGTGGAACAACGACCATCGTCCGTGCTGGAGGTCTGGATCGACGGTGATTGCGCCGTCTGTCGGCGATCGGAGCGATGGTGTGCGGCACATGACCCGCACGGACGACTGAGCTTTGTCGATCTCCGCTCCCCCGGCCGGGGGGATCCCCCCGGCTCTCCGGAAGCCATGATCGAGACGGTTCACGTCCGGCATCCCGGCGGTACGGTCAGCACCGGGTTCGACGCATGGCGAAGCATCCTCTCCGAGCTCGACTCATGGCGCTGGCTCGCTCGTGTCGCCGGCCTACCGGGGATCAAACAGCTGGGACCGGTAATCTACTCGATCTTGGCGAAAAATCGCCACCGAGTTCCCATCGGTCGACGCTGACTACTCGGGCCGCCATTCGTCCACCGGCGTGGCCGTTCCCAGCGATCCGTCGGAGGTGATGGGGGCCACGTGGATATCGAGGTCGAGCTCGCCCGGGCGAAATCTCGGCGATGCAAAGAACAGCCACGCCCCATCTGACGAAGGGGCTGCCTCGATGAGCACGGTTCGGTGCAATCCTGGGAGACGAATCTCCTCCACCCGACCCGATTGGAAGCGCAGCTGACGATCTCCACGGACAAAATAGAGCTCGTTTGCCGGCCCGATCCGAGGTCCCCACTCGAGCCCGCCGGTGTTGATCTCGGCCTGGAGCTGCTGGGCCGGGCCGACCGCAGGATCATGCAGGAATAGATCTCCGCTCCCGTTGCGGGTCGTCGCGAAGACGGTCTTTTCCGGAGACCCGGCCATGGCCACGGCATCGAAGGCATCTCCCTCTCCGGTCGCTTCCATCGGAACGATTTCACCCCAGGGATCGGCCGGACTCGGTCGTTCGGAGATTCCAACCCATGGCGTCCCGTCCGCTTTGGAAACGGTCACATAGCACCGCCGCTCGTCGCCGCTCACCCAGGTCAGCTTGACGTGCTCCGCCGCCTCCGCGCCGGGAAAAACCACCGGTTCCGGGGTTGACCATCCCCCGTCTCCGAGCTCGGTTCGGAAGCTCCGATCGTAGGATCGCTCGCCATCCGCGGGGGATGGCAGCCCCTTCCGGCGAGCCCCGAGCCAGGCACCGGTGGGAGTTTGGGGCGGACGGAGCCGCGCGGAAAAATAGAGAACGCTGCCGTCCCCAACGGGCACGGGTCCACCCTCGACACCCGAGGAGTTGATGCGATCGACATCCTCGATCAACTCAGCCGACCCACCGGCAAGTTGCAGCTTGGGCAATCGCCACCTGGCGTAGGTGGCAAAATCCATCAGCTGCGCGGCTTCCATGTGGATCTCTTTCTCTCCAAGCATGGTGGTGGTTCCGGGCACCGGGACAGCCACGACTTCGGTCCCCGGACCGATGTCGAGCAGGGCCCCCGGTCGATCATCGATCATCACCACCGTATCGCTGGTCACGACCACCACCGCGACGATGCCGCCGGCCACATCGGGGGTTGGGCGCGCATCGTCAGCACGCCCCAGAGCTCGAGGAACCCCGACTTTGATCTTCGCGATCCAGATATTCGCCTGTGACGGATCCGGTGCGGCCTCGAGGAGATTGCCGAAGGTCTCGGTATCGGCGTGAGGGGTCGAGCGCATCGGATCCACCAGATCACACCCGACCAGGGCGAGAATTGTGAGTACGACCAACGTTGTGCATGCGATTGTTCTCATGAACCGTCTCCTTCGAGAGAATTGAATTCCGTACGATTCTCCGGACTATGAGGGGGTAGCGCAAGAATGGCGGATGGTTATTGGAGGGTCGTTTGAGATCATTTTTCGGCGGATGTGCAGGTTCATACTGGTGGTATGGGCCGAGAACACGCCGGAAAACCGGCCAAACGACACCCGAAAGGCGCGACCGATTTCTTGCATCACAGGCTCCTAGAGCAACATTCCGGCGATGGTCGCCGTCAACCACGATGCGATGGCGCCGCCGAACATGGCCTTGAGACCGAGAGCGGCCAGGGCCGACTTCCGGCTGGGCGCGACCGCCGAGATCCCACCGATCTGGATTCCGATCGATGAGAAGTTGGCGAACCCACACAGGGCATAGGTCGAGATGATCGCCCCCCGCTCGCTCAAGACACCGTCCTGGATATAGGTGCCGAGCGCCCCGTAGGCGACAAATTCGTTCAGCGAAACCTTGATCCCGAGGAGATTGCCGACCACGGCGGCATCGGACCACGGCACACCCATGAGCCAAGCCAGCGGACGGAAGAGCGTGCCGAAGAAGGTCTGGAGTGAGCCCGGGAAGAAACCGCGGAACTCACCGACCGCGGGCGACCACAGGGTCTTGACCGAATAGGCGACATACTCACCGTCGAAGAGGCGGCCATCGATGAGTGAATCCAGCCAACCGAGCAAACTGTCGATCACCGCGATGAGGGCGATGAAGCCGATCAGCATCGCACCGACGTTGAGGGCGAGCTTGAGCCCGTCGCTGATGCCGTTGGTCGCCGCCTCGATGACGTTGCCACCGGAGTCGATGTCGGGCAGCGACACATCGCCGGCGGTCGACGAGTGCTCGGTCTCCGGGAAGATGATCTTGCCCACGACCAACGCCGCCGGTGCGGACATCACACTGGCCGCGATGAGGTGGCCCGCGGGCACACCGAGCGCGATGTACCCGGCCAGCACGCCGCCGGCGATGGTGGCGAAGCCGCCCACCATGATGGTGAGCAACTCGGACCGGGTCATGTCATCGAGGAAGGGCTTGATGAGCAACGGCCCTTCGGTCTGACCGACAAAGATGTTGGCGGTGCACGACAGGGTCTCGGCTCCACTCGTTCCGACCGTCCAGCGCATGAAACGGGCCAACGACTCGATGACCACCTGCATGATGCCGAGGTAGTAGAGAACACCCATGAATCCACCGAAGAAGATGATGGTCGGCAGGACCTTGAAGGCGAATTGGAATCCGAAACCGGGCCAGGCGGAGTCATCCCCGACGAAGAAGTGTCGTCCATCCGCCAGATTGCCGAAGAGAAATCTCGCGCCATAGTCGGACAGGGCGAGGAAGTCGGCGGCCTTCCGGCTGAAAGCCGCGAAAATAGTCTGCCCGTGGATCCCGTTGGAGATGAGCCAGGCGGTGCCGAGGACCACAATGAGGGCTCCGCACACATTTCGGGCCGCCCTGGCCATACCCACCCTCGAACCGATCAGCCCGATCGCGGCGCAGACGGCCATCAACCATGGAATAACAGGTGGGATCAGGGCGCCGAAAGCCACACCCACGCCGATGGCGGCGACCAGAACAACGGCCACGCCCGCCGCGCCGGGGAGGATTTTCCGCTGTTCTTCCTGCATCAGATAGACCACCAGCAACGCCGCGAGCATCGCCATGCCGATGAAGCTCCATCTGTCCTGCTTGAGGATGATCAGCGCGAAAACGAACTGGAGGCCAAGCCCCCAGATCACCGTCCGCACACGAACTCGTCGCGGGTGGTACGACATGGCCCACGCCAAGCCGAGCAGGGCCACGAGTCCGACGAGACTGAGAAACTGCATTGCTCCCCCTTGCGACCCGATAACTTTACACGGACTCGCCGCTTCCAAGGGTATAATCAATCGTCGAAGAAACCACGCCAGCTGTGAGTGGAGAAACACAATGTCCATGGATTTTGCCACCGTTCGATTCTTCAGGATCGTCTTCGCCATCACCGGCGCGTTGGTCGGTGCGGCAGCGGGGCATCGCTATTTCGGCGGGTTCCCGATTTTCGGTCCGGTCGGAGGTGCGGTCGTTGGCGCCATCATCGGCTGGAACACGGTGGATCTGATCAAGGGCCGAGCACACAAGTAGGCCATATCCAATGAACGACTCCTAGGAGAACTCATGGGACGCGCGAACCGTCCCGGTCCCAGGCGCTCAGGCCTGGCCATCAACCGCTCGACCTTCGAAGGCGTTGTGGCAGACGCACTTGACGGGCTGCCCGTCGAGTTCGCCGAGCTCCTGAGCAACATCGCCGTCCAGGTCGAAGACTGGCCCGACGATGAAACCCTGCGTGAGCTGGGTCTCGATCCTCGCATCGACACCCTGTACGGCCTCTACACGGGGGTTCCCCTGGACGAACGCGGCGGCTGGTACGGCAACGTCCTGCCCGATGTCATATTTCTTTACCGACACCCGCTGCTCGACGATTGTCAGGATCGTGACGATCTCATCCACCAGATCCAACTGACCCTCCTGCACGAGATCGGACACCACTTCGGTTTCACCGATGAGGAGATGGATGCCTGGGAGCGGGAGTTCGAAGGGCTCGCCGGGGGCGAAGTCGACAGTTGATGGTAGGAAGTCGACTGTGGACTGTCAACTGTCGACTTCCTCGATTCCGTGCTCCTCGGTCGGATCGATCTCCAGATATAGTGACAGCCACTTCACGCCCAGATAGAACGGCAGAGTGTCGAACGCGGCGACAGCGAACTTGAAGGTGTAGCCGGTGATGATGAAGAGCGCGAGCTGACGACCGATCGGCTGCTCCGGATCGACTGGAAGCGCATTGGCGTAGTAGTGCGTGATGAGGATGACCGCGGTGGTGTCCACGAGCTGGCTGATCATGGTAGAGCCGTTGTTGCGCACCCAAAGCAGTCTTCCCCGTGTCAGCCGCTTCCAGAAGTGAAAGACATAGACATCGCAGAATTGAGCCGCCATGTATGCGATCATCGATGCCGTCACAGCACCAAAGGTCAGAGCGCGGATCTCGAAGAAGACGGGCAGCCGCCCGGCGGCGTCGCGCACCATCTCTCCGGTGGCGGGATCGACAGCCTCGAACCCGGGCAGAACCCCACCGATCCACATCACGAAGACAACCCAGACGTTGAGCAGGAGACCCACGAAAACCACGAAGTTGGCCCGCTTGCGGCCGTAGAACTCACTGATGAAATCGGTGCAGAGAAAGGTCAACGGGTACGGAAGCACCCCAACCGCAATGGCAAAGACGAGGGTCCCGCCACCATCGGTCATCAGTTCACCGAGCTTGATGAACCGGCTGATGCCGAGGATGTTGAGCATGGCCAGGGTGCCGAGGAACAGGCCGGAGAGGATCAGGAAGACGCGCTCGCGGCGGGCGTGGAGAACCGAGGCCTCGATGGGGTGGAGATCGTGATAGTCGGGCATCTCAGGGATGAGGATAGCTGATGCAGGATGCAGGTAGCAGGTCGGATATAGAAAATGAAAAATGAAGAATGTGCCCGGAATCCGCCAATGAAGACGAGTCGGGTTTCCAAATTCCTTATTGTCAGCTTTTCATTTTTCAATCATGAGGACGCGGGCCGCAGGCCGCAGTGCTACCATCCCAGCACGATCAGATTCGCTTTTTGGAGGTCGTCGTGCGCATTCACATCGGACTCGTGGTCCTTCTCGTTCTCGCGGCAGTTTCGGTTTCGGCGATGGACATCTATGTCGACTTCGATCGCTCGGGCCGGTTTTCCTGGTACAAGACCTATGCCTATGTCGATACCGAGGAAACATCGCTCAAGGGCCACAACGATCTCATGCACTCGCGCATCAAGAATGCCATCGAACACTATCTCTCCCAGGGTCGGATGACCGAGAACACTCACGACCCCAATCTCTTCGTCACCTATCACGCGCTCTCGAGCCAGGCGATGAGGGTCGATCCCGTCAGCTTCGGCGTCGGCTTCGGCGGTGGGTGGGCCCGGGACCCCTACTGGGGTGGTGTCGGGATCTCCACCGCGAACACATCCACCTACGAGCAGGGGACCCTGATCATCGACATCTGGGAAGCGGAGACCAAGAAGCTCGTCTGGCGCGGTGTCGCCGTCGATGTCTTTTCCGACAACCCGGACAAGGCCGACAAGAAGATCAACAAGGCCATCGAGAAGATGATCAAGAAGTGGAGAAAGATGAAGCCTGGGTTGTAGTCGAACCGCAAGGGCGTAAGGATCGCAAGGCAACTCGGTCGATAGGGTGATGGCGCCGTTGGCGGCACCATCACCCGATCAATGTGTTCATTGTGATGTCCCTGGCGTCCCTCGCGTCCTTGCGGTTTCTACCCATGAAGCCCTTTGTAATCCGCGACGATGGGGTAGCGGCGGCCGATGCCGAAGGCCTTGGCGGTGATCTTGATCCCCGGCGCCGCCTGGCGCCGTTTGTACTCGGATCGGTCGATGAGGCCGACCACCAGCTCGACCACCCCTCGATCGTTCCCCTCGGCGGCAAGTTCCGACACCGACAAGTTGCGTTCGACATAGCCTTCGACCACGCGATCGAGTTCGTCATACGGAGGCAGGCTGTCCTGATCGGTCTGATCGGGCCTCAGCTCGGCCGACGGCGGTTTGTCGATGATGCTCTGCGGGATGGTCTCTCGTTCTCTGTTGAGGTGGCGGGCGATGTCGTAGACCAGGGTCTTGGGCACATCCGAAATCACCGCCAACCCACCGGCCATATCGCCATAGAGGGTCGCGTACCCGACCGCGAGTTCGGACTTGTTACCGGTGGTCAGGAGCAGGCGCCCGAATTTGTTCGACAGGGCCATAAGCACTCCGCACCGGATTCTCGCCTGAATATTCTCCTCGGTGACATCCGCTTCGCAGTCTTGGAAGATGGGTGCGAGTCCATCGAGGTAGGCCTGGAAAATACCGTCGATGCTGATCACCCGATAGTCGATGCCGAGGTTGTCCACCAGGGCCTGGGCATCGTCCAGGCTGCCTCGGGATGAATATCGGGTCGGCATGGCCACTCCGAGGACCCTGTCGGGTCCGAGTGCGCGTGCGGCGACCGCGGCGGTCAAGGCGGAGTCGATCCCACCAGAGAGCCCGAGCAACACCTTGCCGAAACCGGTCTTCTTCGCGTAATCCCCGAGGCCGAGTTCGAGAGCCTTGACGGCCTCCTCCCCGGTGGATTCGGCCACCGGACGGAGCTCACCGAGCTCACCGTCGGAGGCTTCGAGATCGATGTCGTAGACCAGGAGATCCTCGGCGAAGTCGTGGCCCCGAACCACCACCCGACCGGTGGGATCGACCACGATTGAGTGACCGTCGAAAACCAGTTCGTCGTTGCCCCCAACCTGGTTGGCATAGACGAAGAAGCGCCCGGATTGTGCGGCGTATCGCCTGACCAGATCTCGCCGCTGAGCCGCCTTGCCGAGCTCGAACGGGCTCGCCGAGATGTTGATCAGCAGCTGCGCGCCGGCTTCCACCTGCTCGAGCACCGGGTCTCGATGATAGATGCTGCGACCATCGAGATCGGGATCGGACCAGACGTCCTCGCACACCGAAATTCCGAGTCGAACACCCTTGAACAGGAGCGGTCTTGCCGGACCGCCCGGTTCGAAATGACGGGCCTCGTCAAAGACATCGTAGGAGGGGAGCAGGCACTTGTGGTATCGCGCCACCGAACGGCCGCCGACGCACAGAGCGGCCGAGTTGAACAGACCCTTGCCCCGGCCGGTCGGATTGCGGTCGACATAGCCGACGACGATCCCGAGAGAGTCGTCCGACAGCCCAGCCACGTGCTCGAGCTGCCTCAGATTGCGATCGACGAAATCACGCCGCTCGAGGAGGTCGCCCGGGGGGTAGCCCACCGTGGCCAGTTCGCTGAATACAACGAGATCGGATCCTTGGATCCGGGCCTTTTCCACTGCCTCACGCATGAGGGCGAGATTGGCGTCGAAGGCACCGACGGTGTAATCGAGTTGGGCGATGGCAATTCTCATCGGTCATACCCCCGGGAGCGAAGTGTAGCGTGAAACGGGTCTCTCGGTACCGAGGCCTTCCCCCGTTCCCGTGCCCGTAACCGTTCCCGTTTCCGTACCCGTACCCGTACCCGTGCCCGTTTCCGATGACGTAACCAATCCCGGCAGGGAACCGTTTCACCACAGAGACTCAGAGCCACAGAGTGGCACAGAGAGAAAACAGAGCTATCGCACCGCCGCTGACCCGAAGTTGGTCATCCTCGAATCTCCGCGCCGCCAATTCTCAACCGCGATGCCTCTGTGTTCTCTCTGTGTCTCTGTGTCTTTGTGGTACGAACGGCAATCTACCGGGATCGGCCGCGCTTCCACAGGCACGGGCACGGGGGAAAAGGGGCCGCCCCGCCGGGGAGGGGGTTCCGGCGGGGCAGCGAGGAAGGAGGTGAGATGAAACGTCGTTCGATCGTCTCTCTCGTAGGGATATACGGGAGGACCCGGTGGTTCGTTTACCAAAAACCCCGGGATCTTGTAACGCAACGGTAAAAGCAAACTGCCTTGAGGTCACCGCAACGCCCCGCCTGGACCTCAGTACCCGTCGACCTCAAGACCTCAAGACCTCAAGACCTCAACATGACCCCTCAGACGCTTCTCGAGCTCGGCTCCCTCGAACCTCTGAGCAAGAGGACGGTTCGATTCCTGCTGGGAGTCCTCCTCTTCTGGGCATTTGCACTTCGGGCCTGGAATGCAACGCCGGACCTCACCTCCACTCGATTCTGGGATGAGCGCTACGGGCTGCAGAACATCGAGCTGCTGCTCAGGGATGGCCAGTGGCGGCCGGCCCATGGGCTGCATCCCGGCCTGTCGTATCTGCCCCACGCGCTGGTTCTGAAGGGGAGCGACCTCCTCTATCAGATCACCGGCAACGAGTCCTTTGCCGTACTCCAGACCAAGGGTGGCTTCACGCCGACGGCCTACTTGCTCTGCAGGCTGCTGCAGGTTGTCTTCGGCACCCTGAGCCTGTTCCTCGTGTATCTGACGGGAAAGAGATTGGGGGGCAATCGCCTCGGGCTGCTGGCGGCCTTTCTGCTCTCAGTCGTTCCCTGGCACATCCGTCAGTCGGTGATCTACAAGGCGGACATGGTGCTGCTGCTCGCCATCGTCCTGGCCTTCTACCTGAGCCTCCGAGCCATAGCCCGGCCCACCTTAGCGATGTACGCCGCAACCGGTGTGGCCATCGGTCTAGCCATGGCGGCCAAATTCAATGCCGGCCCTGCCGCCATTCCCATCACTCTGGGCACCTTGTTGAGCCGCGACCGCAGCAAGAGGACCTTCTTGTGGCTGGTCGCGGCAGGCGCGATCAGCATCGGAGTGTTCCTGCTCTTCAACCCGTATGTTCTGATCGAGCCCGACATCTATCGCAGATCCATGAGCAGAACGGTTCGGGTGTACGCCCGCAAAGGTGCCGCGAAGGGCGTCGACTCACCCTTCGATCTGATCCCGCGCACTCTCGAGACCCTCACATCCCCCTCCTTCCATGGTCTCCTCATCGGTAGCGCCGCTCTGCTCGGCCTGGCGGTGCTGACCTATCTCTCGATCCGCTATCTCAAGCGTTCGAACATCGCCCTCTTCTGGTTGATGGCGCTGTCCTTCGTCCTTTCCTACTCCGTGCTGTATGCGGTCAGCACGCCCAACCCCAGTGCTCACAACTGGCTACCCCTGGCACCCTTTCTGGCCCTGGGCGCCGCCTGGACTCTGCTCGCCCTCTGGTCGATTCTTGGTGAGCTCCTGCCCACCCCCCGGCGACGGTTGGTCGGAGTTGTGGCCACCCTCGGCCTGGTCCTCCTCCTCGGTTGGCCGGCCAACGCCTACACCTACCAGAGCACGGTACCGTCGACCGGCAACACCGCCTTGCAGCTTCTCAGAAGCCGCCTGAAACAGCCGCCGGGGAGACAGGTGATCTCCGAATACGATTTCGCGATACCGCGCATGCAGGAGTACCGACGGGCTCGGATGGCGCTTCAGCAGGTCGACTCCCTCCAACTCATGTCCAGACAGGAGCTCGACCGGTTCGACGCGGAGGTCTTTCCCGGTATTCGCCTGGAGGATCCAGAGGTGGGACCGTTCTACCGAGGCCGCATGGAGAGACTTCCCGAGGGCACGGTTCATATCATCCGACCTCGACCCTTCAAAGCATGGGGTCCCGAGATCGTGGTCCTGATCCATCCGCTTCGAACCGGAGCAGGGCCAGAGCGCGGCGAGTGGATTCGCGACCCGGACGATCGGAAGCTCTTCGTGGCTCGGCTGGATTCGCTGTCAGCCCCGAAGGGACCGATCTCACTCGAGTTCCGTCGTCCCCCGCAAAGCCGGAAGGGCGAGTTGAGAGTCGACGGCGAGAGATCTCCGATCCTAGGGTTCCGCGGTCCCGATCACAAGCCTCACCAGATCACGCGTCGTTTCAACACCGCTCCAGAGGTGTTCCTGCGCTTCGATGCCGCTCCGAAGGCAGACCGAATTCCCTTTATGGTGAGGCGCTGGAAGGAAGACCCGCGAGCTTATTGATAGCCTACGTCCATGGCTAAACAAAATTCTTTCGACATCGTCTCCCAGGTCGACGTCGCCGAGGTCAAGAACGCCGTGAACCAGGCGACCAAGGAGCTCGTGCAGCGATTCGATCTGAAAGGCAGCAATTCGAGCATCGAGCTCAACGACAAAGAAGGCAAGCTCGTCCTCGCGTCGGCGGATGAGTTCAAGCTCAACGCAGTCAACGGCATTCTCCAACAGAAGCTGGTTCGCCGCGGTGTGTCTCTCAAGGCACTGACCTACGGCACGGTCGAGCCGGCGGCTCAAGGAACCGTCCGCCAAACGGTGACCCTGCAGCAGGGCATCCCCATCGAGCAGGCTCGCGAGATCGTCAAGGTCATCAAGAAGGCCAAGCTCAAGGTGCAGGCGTCGATCAACGACGACATGGTGCGCGTTTCGGGCAAGGACCGGGACGCCCTGCAGGAGGTCATCGCCCTCGTCAAGGAACAAGACTTTCCGATCGACATGCAATTCACCAATTACCGGTAACGGTGGGTCGATGCGAGCGAAGCTCTGAAAGGGAACCTTGAGCGATCCTCCCGACACCGAAGTTCCCAACATCGACGCGGAAGACCGCCTGATCTGTCTCGGCCACGGGGAGGATTTCGCGACGCAGGGCGGTTCTCTTTCGCCACCCATTGTCCAGACTTCGCTCTTCCGCCATAGCTCGCAGGAGGATCTCGTGGCCGGGCTGGCGGCCGAGAATCGCTCGCACGTCTACACCCTGGGTCAGAACCCGACCGTCGAGGCGATCGAAGCCAAGCTGGCGAGTCTCGAGCACGGTGAGGCCTGCAAGTTCCTCGCCTCGGGCATGGCCGCGATCAGTGCCGTTCTCTTCAGCTTGACCAAGGTCGGCTCGCACGTCCTGTTCGTCAACAACACCTACGGACCGACCCTGGAGCTCGCCGAGCGGCTGACCACCTTCGGAGTGGAGCATGATGTGGTACTGGACAACGACCTGGAGGCGATCGCCGCGGCGCTGCGCCCGAACACTTCCGTCGTCTGGATCGAGAGCCCGGGAACCATGATGTTCCGGCTCGTCGACGTCGGCCGGGTCGCCGAACTGGCCAGGGAGCGGGGTGCCTTGGCCGTGATCGACAACAGCTGGTCGACGCCGTTGTTCCAGAAGCCCCTGGATCAAGGGGTCGACTTGGTGGTGCACGCGGCAACCAAATACATGGGTGGACACAGCGATGTGATTGCCGGCGCCATCGTCGGCTCCGACGAGCTCTTGGAGCGCATCTTCTTCGATGCCTATCTGCTCCTCGGAGGTGCGCTCGGTCCCGTGGATGCCTGGTTGGTCAATCGGGGGCTGCGGACTCTGCCCACCCGGATGTTGCAGCATCATGCGGATGGACTGAAGATTGCCCGGTATCTCGACAACCACCCCAAGGTGCGCCGGGTCTTTCACCCGGCCCTGGCCGAGGAGCCCGAGCTCTTGAAGACTCAACTGCGTGGCTTCGCCGGTCTGTTCAGCTTCGAGCTCGACACCGAGAGCTACCCGGAGGTGGCAGCTTTCATCGATCGATTGAAGCTCTTCCGGGTCGGCGTCAGCTGGGGCGGTGTCGAGAGTCTCGCTCTGTCCCCCAACCATGGCACCAATGCCGACTATCTGGCAGCGCAACGCATTCCTCCTGGAACCGTGCGGCTGTCGGTCGGACTCGAAGGTGCCGAAGCCCTGATTCTGGACCTCGACCGGTCCTTCGAGGCCTTCTAGGACAGCCGAGACTTGGTGGCCGCTCAGGAGCACCCCTCGAGACCCCTCGCGGTGGCCGCCGCCGCCCTGCCGCTGATCACCCTGGTCGCCTGCTTTGTCATCGGCGGCCTCTTCTTCGAGCTCGACGCGGACATGCTGGTCCTGGCATTGCTGGTGGCCGCCAGCGTAGCCGGAATCCAGGCGGTGCGGCGTGGCGCGAACTGGATGGACATCCAACGCTCGACGGGGGAGAAGCTCGCGGCGGTACTGCCGGTCATCCTGATCCTGCTGACCATCGGCATGCTGATCGGCACCTGGGTGGTTTCAGGAACCATTCCGGCTCTCATCTCGGCCGGGATTCAGCTTCTGAGCCCACGATTCTTCGTCCTTTCCGCCTTCCTGGTAACGGCGGTCATGTCGTTGTGCACGGGTACTTCCTGGGGGTCGGCGGGAACCCTGGGTGTGGCACTCATGGGCGCGGCCGCGGCGGTCCATGCTCCCATAGCCGCTACTGCCGGCGCCGTGATCTCTGGTGCCTACCTGGGCGACAAGATGTCCCCGCTGTCGGATTCGACCAACATCTGCGCCATCGGAGCGGGTGCCGACCTCTACGCCCACATCCGCAACATGCTCTATACCGCCGTCCCGTCTTCGCTTGTAGCCCTATTGGTTTACTCCACGCTGGGCCGCCGAGCCGCCGAGGCAACCGGGGTCGTTCCCGAGTCCGCTCAGACCCTGTTGACGGAGATGGATCGGGTCTTCAGCCTCGGCCTATGGACCCTACTTCCCCTGGTGGTCGTCCTGGCGGGTATCGCTTTGAAGGTCTCTCCAGCCCTGGCCCTGGCGGCCTCTTCGCTGGTCGCCATGGTCCTGGGAGGAGCCCTACAGGGATTCGGGGTCCAGAGTGTGCTGACCTCGGCCGTTCGCGGCTTCGATTCCGCGATGGTGGCCGACCTGGGTCTGGATGCGGCCTCTTTGAGCGAACCGTTTGTCCAGCTGCTGGACAGGGGCGGTCTCTACTCCATGGCGAGCACTCTCGTGCTCATCCTGGCAGCCTTTCTGCTGGCGGCAGGCATGGATGTCTCGGGCGCGCTGGATCGGCTCCTGGAGGCCCTCCTCGGAACTGTCCGTTCCACCTTCGGCCTCATCGCGGCCACGATGGCGGCGGGTACGACCATGATCTCCCTCACCAGTCACGGGGGAGTCACCGCGCTGATTGTCGGAGGCATGTTCCAGAAGGCCTACCGACAACGGGACCTGGCGCCAGTGAACCTCTCGCGCTCCCTGGAGGACTCGGTCACCATCGTCGAGCCCCTCCTTCCCTGGACCGTATCCGGCATCTTCATGTCCACCACCCTCGGCGTGCCGACGTTGGAGCTCCTACCCTGGGCAGTCTTCTGCTACGGCGGGCCGGTGTTCTCGCTCCTGTGGGCGGCCGGATTCGATCGCACCGGTGTGGGCCTCGAGCGTCTGGAGCCGTAGACGGAGACCAGCCTGGCGAGCTCGCTGCTTCAGGTCTTCCTGGAACGGTCCCTGAAGTATCGATTGTAGAGGCCCCAGAGGATCAGCAGGGGGCCGGTCGTGAAGGGCAGGGCCGCTCCTGCCGCGAAGGCGACGTTGCCGCCCAGCGCCATCGACAGCTGATCGCGGAAGGGGTCATCGTTGATCAGGTAGGTCCAGGTCTGTCTCTTATACACATCTGACGCTGCCGACGACGATACCATCGTGTGGGTGTCGGTGGGGGGGG
>JARFRM010000302.1 GCA_029287235.1 Thermoanaerobaculales bacterium | reverse complement strand
GTCCAGCGTGCGATGACGCAACTTCCCAACTTCCTAAAGCCTGGCACCGTTAGGAACGGAAGGCGATGGGAATTTGACAACTGGGTTATAAAGGTATAATTTTTATACCGTGGACTTCGAGTTCGATCAGCGGAAGAGTCGCTCGAATCGGTCGAAGCACGGGATTGACTTCGTCGAAGCGCAGCAGCTCTGGGATGACCCGGACCTTCTGGAGATCCCGGCGCGGACCGCGGACGAGCTACGATTCCTGGTAATCGGGAAGATCGGCGGCCTTCATTGGTCTGGGATCGTGACCTATCGAAGCGACCGCATCAGGATCATTTCCGTTCGCAGGTCGCGGGGCGAGGAGATTGCGCTGTATGAAGATTAAGGCTAAAGAGCTGGACAGGAAGTTCGACGCCGGCGAGGACGTGACCCGCCTTCTCGATCTGACCAAGGCGAGGCGGCCGGGCCACGAGCAGCGGCGGGTGAATGTCGACTTCCCGATCTGGATGATCGAGTCGCTCGATCGGGAGGCCTCACGCATCGGCGTGCCGCGGCAGTCACTGATCAAGATGCTGATCGCCAGCCACCTGGAGAGGGCTTCGTAAGCGGGTGTTGATGGGTGCCGGGTCCGGAGTTCCGCAGGCACGGCGCCCAAAAACGGTCCTGCGGAACTGGCGCCCAGGCATGGCGATCACACGCTACGCCAAAGGGAAAGGGACCGGCCCAATCATCCCATCTGGCACCCTCGACTGGGTCCATTTCCCGGTCGGAGGCCTTCGAACCGCCCATCGTCCTCTTCAGGGATTCTGTTGCGTGATGGACAGTCTCGTTCGAGAGCACGAGATGGGTGCCACGTTCCGCATTGTTGCATTGTGAAGATCCCCGCACTCGATGGGTGCCAGCATAGGTACCGAATCTCGTTTATTCCTCGGTGACGGGAGCAGCAGTGACGCGCCGAAGAACGCGCTTCGCGATATCACTCTCGGGGTCCATCTCGGTCGCCTTCAGGGCGAGGGTCCGGGCCTCTTCGATTCTGCCCTCGGAGTGCGCAACCAGAGCCAGACCGGCGGGTCCGAGAGGGTCGTTCGGCGCATAGGTCGATACTGACGTAAATGCTTCCCGTGCATCGGTGAACCGTTCGTCGCTCCACGCCTGGAATCCAAGATCAGCCAGCGGCCCAGCCGGCACCGGCACCGGAAAACCGAATCGACTCTCCAACCGTTCGAAATGTGACACGACCTCGTTCACGTTTCGGATCTCGCTGGGTACGGCCCAATCCGAGAAGACCTGGCGTAGACCGAGAGCCAGGTCTCCGGGAGGGACGTGGCCGAGTGCCGAGACCTCGTCCGCGGACCACCGCAACCAGTCCCGGCCATCACGTCCCAGGCGTTCGGCAAACGCCGGCGCATAATCGGTGACCCGGCTGAAGTCGTCGTCGCTCCAGACCATGGCCAGACCGCGTTCTCCCGGGGAATCGGCCGCGATCCACGCCTCGAATTTCTCGTTGAACACCTCGGGGCTCCAGCCGATCATCGGGCTCGATGCCACAACGGCGTTGATGGCGTCCGATCGATCGAATAGCGCCCACAGGACAAAGAGCCCGCTGTTCGACGCTCCGTAAACCACCCGGTAGGGTGCCGCGCTCCATTTTTCTTCGACATACGGGAACAGCTCGTCAGTGAGAAGCTGGAGCCACTCTTCGGCCCCAGCGGCGTCACCCTGATCCCGGCCTGGGATCAATACCCCGTTGCCATCCGGCAGGTCTACACCGACAACGAGCATTTTGGGGATGTGGGCTGATGCTTCCAAGAGTTCGACGGTGGAGACCATGTGGGCGAAACGTCCACGCCAGTCTGAACCGACCACGTAGAGGACCGGTGCCGGCAGCTCCACGTTGTTCTGTTCCGGCTCGCGGACCAGCAGCGTGATGTGCCGTCCGAGGATTTCAGACTTCAACTCATGGTGCTCGCCGATGGCGAAATATACGGTATCGGCGGCTCCCGCAGGAGTTGCGGCCGCAGAAACGAGCAAGACAATGGTAACGAAGGTGGAGACGACAGGGTGCATGTGTGAACCTCCTCGGTTCCTCGACCGGATGAGTCTCTGGCCGCCCGTCGAACTACGTCAACAAACCGAGGAGGTTGCGCGATCTTGATAGGTGCCACGCAAAAAACGGTGACAGGTTTATACATTTGTACATTCTGGACAACCCGCTGCTCAATGTTCAAATGTGCGAACCTGGTTCCATTCGTCGGGGACAAAGTTCCCTTGTGGGTCATCTGTCGAGCTCTTTTGGAGGCAGGCCAACCTACTCGAGCAGGTGGACCCTGAAGAACTCCACCGTGCGCTTCCAAGAATCCTCGGCGGCCTCGGCCTGATAGTTCTGGCCCGAGGGATTGGCAAAGGCGTGGCCGGCGCCGGGGTAGATCACGATCTCGGCGTCGGCGCCGATCTCCTCGAGGGCGGCTTCGAACGCTCGCACGCTGTCCACCGGGATCCCGCCATCCTCCTCGCCGAACAGGCCCAGCAACGGGGCCCGAAGAGCGCTCAGTCCGTCGGTTTCGCTCGGCGGCCACCCGTAGTACATCACCGCGGCGTCGAGGCCGTCTCCGAGGGCAAGAGCGGATCGGAAGGACCAGGTTCCGCCGAAGCACCATCCCACGACGCCGGTGGCCGGCGCCTGTTGGTCGCCGACGAGAAAGGCATGGGCCGCCGTCAGATTGGCGACCTGGCGATCCGCCTGCTCCATGGCGGCACTCATCAGTTCACGGGCGCGCTCTGGTGTGTCGGCCGTCTGGTCGTCGTAAAGATCTACAGCCAGGGCCCGATAGCCCTCGCCGGCAAGACGGTCAGTCATGGACCGGATGTTGTCGTTGAGGCCCCACCACTCGTGGATCACGAGGACGCCGGGCAGAGGATCGACGATTCCCTCGGGAACCGCCATGTAGCCCGTCAGTTCGGTACCGTCAATGGTTCCGTAGACGACGTCGCCACCCGAGACGGCCGCCGCCTCTTCGACGGAGGACATGGGATTGGCCTCAGAGCTGTCGGTTGCGTGCTGGTCGGCCATCCGGTCAACGTACTCCGAGTCGCCGGATGGGGATCCTCCGCACGCGATGAGCACAGTGAGAAAACCGAGGATCAGAAACTGACGCATGGCTTTGTCCTTTCGTCTAACATGAAGAAACGCGGCGCCCGAGGGCTGAATTCCTCGATGGATGCCACGTAAACATCTGCGCACTTGTCGAGGGCTTTAACGACGGGATTGAGACCCCGAAGAACCCAACAATTCATTGAGTCTTCAGAAGCCAGGGCACCGTGAGCCCTGTCCTAACCTGCCTGAATCACCTGTTCCTCTTTAAGCCCCAGTCATTTACCCGCTCCAACGTCAGCCGTTTTCCGAGACGACGATAGATGTGCAAACGTGTCCGTGGCACCATTCCAGTTCAACAAATGTGACTGTGCCAGGCTTTAGGAACTTGGGAAGTTGAAACTTCCGCAAGTTCCTAAAGTCTGGCACCGAAACGTTGATAGGTAGACCTGGGCGGGCAACCGCCCAGATCTACCCGACACCCGAGTGGCACCCATCCGCTGCTACTGAGGGAAGCGCAGAGTGAAGGTGGCGCCGGCGCCCGGCTCCGAGACCAGGGTGATGTCGCCTCCGTGCCGGCGCATGATCTGTCGTGACAGGCTGAGACCGATACCGGTACCGGTTTTCTTGGTGCTGTAGAACGGGATGAACACCTTCTCCAGCGACTCGGCAGCGATGCCGTGGCCGTTGTCGCTGATCCGGATGAGACGTCGTCCCTGCTGATCGATGACGGCGGCCAGCAGCACCTCGGCATCATCGCGCTCGGCAGTGGCATCGATGGCGTTGAGGGTGAGATTGAGCAGTACCTGACCGAGCAACCTGGGATCGGCGGTGATGTGCATGCTCTCGGGAGTCACCGAGGTCCTGAGCGTCACCGCCTGGTCGGCAATCTGTGGAGTGACCAGCCGCTCCAGTTCGTCGAACTGCTCCTGCACTCGGCACAGCTGCAGCTCCGGGCGGGGCAGGTGGGCAAGATCGCGGTAGGTGTCGACGAACTGCAGCAACCCCTGGCTGCGCCGTTGGATCACTCTGAGCGCCTCCCGGGTCTTTTTCCGCCGCCCCGGAGTCAGCGCTGCCGGAGGGTCATCAGTACCTGCGGCGAAATGCTGCTCGACACTGGCAGCGAGAGAGGAGATCGGCGTCAGGGAGTTTCTGATCTCGTGGGTCAGGACCCGGATCAGATCCTGCCATGCCTCGTTCTCTCTCTCGTTAAGTTCCGGACCGATGTTCTGGATGGTGATCAGGTTCAGGTGCTTGCTGTGCTGGCGCAGCTCGGAGGCAAACAGTGCCAGCTGCCGCTGCTCCCCGTCGACAGTGACGATCACCAAGTCGCGCTGCCCAGGGGTCAATTCCCTGAGCCGACTGTGCAGCTTCTGATGGACCCCGGCCAGATCGTCGATGTTGCGCAACACGGGGATGCCGAGCAGTGTGTTGGCTGCCGGGTTGATCAGCTCGACTGCACCATCCTCGTGAAACGAGATGACCCCGATACCGATGTGCCGGACGACGGCAAGCAGGGATTGCAGGTGCTCCTCCCGGCTCAGCCGGAGCTCACGAAAGCTGCTCAGTACCCGATCGAATCGGCGCTGCAGCTGGGCGAAGGCCGGACCGCCCGGAAGCCCGGCCGGGCGGAGCGTCAGATCGTCACTTTCGATGCAGCCGAGCATCTGGTCGACCTGACGGGTGCCGGATTCCACGTAGCGCACCAGGGACCATGCCTGGCCGGCGAGCAGAAGAGAGCACATCAGGCTGGTGGCGCGGCGGGGTCCGCTCAGGAGGGCCGCAAGGAGCAACGCCGTGGCAACAATCAGTGTGATCCGTACCGCCACCACAAAGCGGAAGCTGCGGAGACGGTCAGAGCTCATAGCGTTCGAGCTTTCGATAGAGGGCCGGGCGGCTGATCCCGAGCTCACGGGCGACTCTGCTGATGTTGCCGCCGAAGTGGGCCAGGGCGTTGCGAATGACCACCGCCTCGATCTCCTCCA
>JARFRM010000183.1 GCA_029287235.1 Thermoanaerobaculales bacterium | reverse complement strand
GGTAGGCCCCGGTGATGTCATGGCTGCACTGCGCGGCATGATGGTGCAGAAGCTGGCATTCCCGAACGCCCTTGGTTCGATCGTGGGCAACGTCAAAAAGACCTGGCCGTTGCTGGTCTTCGGCCCGATCCTCTTCTGGGTTGTGTTGCTGGGCGTGACCACCGGTTTGGAGATGCATGAAGCTCACCACGGTCTCGTGCCCGGACCGGACATGGGTCAGTTCTTCTACGATCAATACGTACCCCACTACCTCATCTACGGGGTCTATTTCGCCGCAGTAGGGTGGGTCTGCCTCGCCCTCTTCAAATCGGGATTGAAATTCTGGAAGCTGATGGGCGACCAGCAGCCGCGGAGCGGAAACTTCATCGGCGCCCTCATCGGGGTCTTTGTCGCCATTGCAGTCCACAACAAGTTCTCGAGCTGTGACCGCGGGGTTGCCAAGCGCCGGTGGGGCCACTTCCTCGTCATGTGGGGATTCCTCGGCGCAGCCATCACATCGGGTTTCGCGGTCGTGTACCTCTATGGGAACAGCGTTCCCTTCTCCTGGTTTTTCCAGTACCTGCCGTTCGACAACATCGGCTATCCCGTGCCGATCAACCACTGGGTGAAACTGCTCGGCAACGCATCGGCCATCGCCCTGGTTCTCGGCGGCCTGCTGCTCTTCGTCAACCGGCTGAACCCCACCGATCAGCTCGTCGGGAAAACCACCGCATTTGACCGGTTCTTCCTCTGGGTGGTTCTGGCGGTCATCGGAACCGGCGTCCTCACCGAGATCTTCAGATTTGTCGCCATCGATCCGATGGTCGGTTTCTCGTTCTACATCGTTCACCTGGGTGTGGTTCTCTGTCTGTTCATCACCCTCCCCTATTCGAAATTCGCTCACATTCTCTACCGCACGTTGGCCATGACCCACGAGCGGATGACTGCTGGAAACTGATCAACCGTGCCCATCGGGGCAGTGAAAACGACAAGGAGACTTTCGACATGATCAAGCCGCACGGATCCGACACCCTCAACCCGCTCTACGTGGCCGATGACGCCAAACGCGCGGCCCTCGAGGCCGAGGCCGCCAACCTCAAATCCATCGTCGTCTGCTCGCAGGCGGCCGCCAACGCGGTGATGATGGGCTCGGGCTATTTCAACCCGCTGACCGGTTTCATGAACCTCGCCGACTCGATGTCGGTCGCCGAGAAGATGGTGACCACCGACGGTCTGTTCTGGCCGGTTCCCATCGTCAACGTCGTCGAGGATGCTTCCGGTATCGAGCCCGGCATGCGCATCGCCCTCAAGGACCCGAACGTGGACGGCAACCCGGTGCTCGCCATCCAGACCGTCGAGGCGGTGGAGACCGCCACCGACGAGCAGATGGCCTTCATGACCGACAAGGTCTACCGCACCGATGACATGAATCACCCGGGCGTCAAAGCCTTCAACACCGTCGGCAAGACCTTCATCTCCGGTCCCATCCAGGTCCTCAACTACTCGTACTTCGCCAACGAGTTCCCCGAGACCTTCCGGACCGCCATGGAGATCCGCGAGCTCATCGCGAAGAACGGCTGGAACAAGGTTGTCGCCTTCCAGACCCGCAACCCCATGCACCGCGCACACGAAGAACTCGTCCGCATGGCCATGGACCGCGAGAACGCCGACGGCGCCGTGATTCACATGCTCCTCGGAAAGCTCAAGCCCGGCGACATCCCGGCCGACGTCCGAGACGCCGCGATCCGCAAGATGGCCGAGCTCTACTTCCCGCCCAACTCGGTGGAGATCACCGGATACGGTTACGACATGCTCTACGCCGGTCCGCGCGAGGGTGTCCTGCACGCCGTCTTCCGTCAGAACATGGGCGCCACTCACCTGATCGTCGGTCGCGACCACGCCGGTGTCGGCGACTACTACGGTGGTTTCGACGCCCAGGCGATCTTCCACGACGAGGTTCCCGATGGCGCCCTTGAAATCGGCATTTTCGAGGCCGACCACACCGCGTACTCGAGGGAGCTCGGCGAAGTCATCATGATGCGTGAAGCCCCCGAAGGCCACAAGAAAGAGTCTTTCGTCTTCCTCTCCGGCACCAAGGTCCGCGAGATGCTTTCCAACGGCGAAGACCTGCCCCCCGAGTTTGCCCGCCCAGAGGTCGCCAAGATCCTCATGGGCTTCTACCAGAGCCAGAAATAGTCAGTACACAACATCTTTTTCAATCCGGCGATTGCCGGCCCCCGCCTTCGGGCGGGGGCTTTTTTTTTGTGCCCGTTTTGCGGGCACAGAATCCCCTCTCCTTCTCCCTCTCCCTCTCCGTTGCGTTGAAAAGCCGACGACGATGTCGAAATCATCACAAGGGAGAGGGAGTGGGAGAAGGAGAGGGAGAGGATCATCGCAATCCCGTGCCCGTGCCGGTGCCCGTTCCCGATGCAGCGGCAGAGGCAGATGCAGTGGCAGCATCAGTGGCAGTGACAGCAGCAGAGTCAGTGGCAGAGTCAGTGGCAGAGTCAGTTTCCGTGACCGGAACGCGGTTGCCGGGTTCGTGGCCACGCATGGTCACTCCGGGTTGTTCGAGAGAAAGGGGTAGTCGCTGAGAAGGGCCCTGTCAAGGGCCAGACAAATAGCCGCGGCGGCGACCCATGACACGGGCCATCTCAGCGCCTGGGGGGGGGGCATGAACAACCCCGGGGTGACCAAGCGCCGATCACCAACCACCCGCACATTCAAAGCCCCCACGAAAGCAGTCGAGGCGGCAGGCATCGCCCTTTAGGCGGGACTGGAGGGTGCGCCGCCCCGCCAGAGCCGACCC
>JARFRM010000267.1 GCA_029287235.1 Thermoanaerobaculales bacterium | reverse complement strand
CCCGCGCTAGGCTGGCGCTGAACGAAAGGAATTTCCTATCCCTGGCGCACGAGGGGTGGAGGAAGCAGTCACTGTCGTCACAGTCGACGAGAGTGTCGCAATCGTTGTCGATCAGATCCTCACACATTTCCAGCGCGTCCGGATTGACCAGAGGTTCCGCATCGTCACAATCGAGATACAACGGTCGGTGGTGCGCGCCGGGAAGCTCCGGGACGCTTCGGTGCTGAGACCGCTGGCCGCGTGGCGTGGTGGGAATTCCACAAGGCGAGAACATAGGGCAATACGAGCTTCCACGAGGATTCCCGAGATCCGTTCGGGTATCATGACTGCAAACGAGACTTCGAATAATGACAGAGCATACATTCGGCGACTACGTGCTCGATGGTCGGCGTCGCACCCTGCGCCGGGGGGAGGAGGAGATCCATCTCGGCGAGAGGAGCTTCGGTGTCCTCGAGCTGCTGGTGGAAAACGCTGGTCGCGTTGTGGGCAGGCAGGAGTTGATCGACGCCGTCTGGCACGATGTGGCGGTGAGCGATGACAGCCTGGCGCGGGCGGTCAGCGATCTCCGCTCGGCTCTTGGGGACGACAGCTCGCAGCCCCGTTTCATCCGGACGGTTCATCGGCGCGGTTATCTCTTCGTCGCCCGGCTGACGCCGATCGAAGACACCCTGCCCCAGGCGCTCCCGGACATGCGTCCCCGACGGCGTCCGATTCGCATCGTCCTTCTCCTGACCGCCGTCGGTGTGCTCCTCCTAGCCACGGCGGCGACGGTGCGATGGCTCGATCACCGTTCAGGCAATCTCGCTGACTCTTCGCTTCCGGAGTTCAACGAGTGGCGGCTGAGAGCGCTGGGTCCCTCTCCGTTCACCGCCTCTGCCTTCAAACCCGCCTTTGCCAAGACGAGCAACCTGCTGTCGGTGGTGGCCCCGGACCCCCACACCGACGCCCACTCGATCTTCCTTCTCCGTCCGGATGGCGGCGAGCCTCTCCAGCTGACCCGCAACATGGAAGTGCGGGGACCCACACCGGAGTTCACAGCGGATGATTCGGCGATCGTTTTCACGCGCTTTCGTACCGACACGAAGCTGGGTTTGGTGCCCGACGTCTGGCGACTCCCCCTGCCCGCGGGCAGCCCGAGCCTGTTGGTAAAGAACGCCTCTGCGGCGAGCACCAGCCCGGACGGTCGCAGGCTGGTCTATGCGGCGGTGACGCCCACCGGTACGTCAATCCGCATTCGGAACCAGGACGGTCGCGAGCTCGAGATCGCGGAGCACGGCTTCTGGCCTCGCTGGTCGCCGGACGGGAGCTGGATCGCCTTCACCACCAGTGACCCCGAGGGTGGCGAGGGCAACATCCACGTGGTTCGGCCGGACGGCTCCGGACACCGCGTTCTCACGAACAACCCGAGTCAGCACTACGGTCTCTGTTGGACACCGGACAGCTCGCGGGTGATCTTCGCCAGCAAGAGCGGCGGGCCCACCACATTGTGGTCGGTTGATGTGGCTGGAGGGGTGCCCGGATCGGTGACCAGAGGGCCGGGGATCTGCACCTCACCCACGATGTCGGCGGACGGACGCCGTCTGGTCTTCTCGTACTCCCATCGTCGGTGGCACCTCTTCCTCGCCTCGAGTGCCGACGAAGCTGCTCGCCGGATCCTCGTAACTCCCGGTGTCCAGGCGGCAGCCCTCTCGCCCGATGGCTCCAGGGTGGCGCTGGCTGAGGGTGCAGAGGGGCAGTCGCCCGCCGTAAGCGTGATTGATGTCGACACCATGGAGAGGCGGACGGTCAGCGGCATGGCCGCCTCGAGTCTGGCCTGGATGCCGGACGGCGAGAGCTTGCTGGTGGCGGCTCCGGCCCCCGACCGAAAGAACGACTGGATCTGGCAAATGGGAATTGGCGGTGGCCTGCCGGAGCCTATCATGGAAGGGGGGGCGCACTGGCGCTCGCCCAGCGCTTCACCGGACGGTTCGATGGTGGCGGCGCTTCGCAGGGCCGTAAACGGCTGGGAGCTGGTGGTCCGCCACCTCGATCGCGCCGAGGACCGCGTCGTTGCCCAGCGCTCGGTCATCGAAGCGCCGAGATGGTCGCCGGACGGGCGCTTTCTGGCTTGGAGCGGCAGCCAACGGCCCGAGGATGTGGACAGCGGGGGGGTCTGGACCTGCGAGTCCTCGGGAGGGACGCCCCGCCGTGTCGCCCTCGACGGTGCGTGGCCGGTGTGGGAGCGGGGGGGCGGGCACCTCCTCTTCGGCCGGTTCCTCCACCACCGGGGGATCTGGCGGGTGTCGATGGATGGCGGCTCGCCCGAACTCGTGCGGGCCATGGACTCCGAAATGGACGGTCTCTACCTCGAGGGTCTGGACACGGGCCGCGGCTGCGCTCCGATTCTGTTCAACCTGGCCAGGTACACCGTCGAGCTCTACGTGCTGGAGCCGCCGGAAGAGATGTAACAACCGTTCGCTCGCTTTCCGAGAACAATTCAGGACAATTCAGGTTTCGCTCAGAAGTCATCAGGACATGGCGTGGCGCTGTCCACAACTTGGTCTGCGTGAATCACAAGACCACCCGCACCGACCCGTTCCAGATCCCGAGCCCGGCGTGGAGGAAGCTCCGGCTTTGCGCGGTCATCCTCGTTCTGATCGGCTCGGGCCCGACCTCGACCCTTCCCGCTGCACTCCCGGAGTCGGTCGTCCGGTGCGTTCCGTGCCATGGCACCGACGAGATGGACCAGGTGGGCGAGTGGTTGGCCAGTCCCTACAGCGCGAGCCGGGGCGGGCTCGGCTGCGTCGACTGTCACGCTGCGCTCTGCAGCGGTTCTGAGGGAGGCGCGCTGTTCGGTCGATCGAACCTGACGGTGAACGTGCGAGGCTTGCGCCGGGCAATCCGTTTGAGCGTGACCGCAACTCGGAGCGGCGATTCGGTCGAGGCAGAGGTTGCGGTGACGAATGTCGGCGCCGGTCACTTCCTGCCCACCGGCTCACCCGATCGGCGCCTCGTGCTCGAAGTGACCGCCCGGGATGGGGGCGTGGCGCCCCTTTCACCCGAGCCGGAAGCGCTGCCTCGGGCCATCAGGTTGGCACCCTTCGCCACCGATGTGAGCCGTCACCGCTTCGCGGCATCGGAGGAGGAACCCGTCCAGGTGACGGCGCGTCTCCTGCTCTTGCCGAAACAGGGAAGTCCAATCGAGCTCTCCAACACGACCACCGCCTGCCGCACCCGGCTCGGCAGCAATGATCGTTCCGGAGATAGGAGAAAGCTATGCAACGATTCGTCATCATCACCGCCTGCGCCGTGCTTCTCGCCACCAGTGCATTCGCCCAGGGTTCTCTGCCGCCCGTCGACCCCTTCTCGGTAGTGCTCTGCGAGCACGTGGACTTCATCGCGCCGTGCCGCACCTACACCGTGGAGTCGTGGATGCGCCACAAGCTGGTGCCGAGCCTGGGCGACCTCAACGACAAGATTTCGTCCATCAGGGTTGGCTCTCAGGTCGAGGCCCTTCTCTTCGAACGCGCCAACTTCCAGGGGGACCAGGTCCTCAATATGGATTATCGATTGAGAGGGGACCTCCGCGATCTGACGAGTTTCAACGATGACGCCTCCTCTCTGATCGTCATCCCAAAGGGCAGGCATAAGGCCGGCGGAGGCGTGTCTCTCGACGCCGTTATCCAAATTTTCGGATTGGGGGGAGAGGAAGGCTTCTTCCCGCTGCCCGAGCGGGCGTCCGAGACGGTGGCCAAATACCCGTACGTCGGCTCGTTCGTCAACGACGCGGCCGACTGCATCGGCCTCTTTGAGGGCGTGACCGTGGATCTTTTTGAGCACCCCAATTTCACAGGTCAGAGGACGCGGCTTCCCGGCATGACCGGCAAGGGAACCGCAAGCCCGGACTGCATTGCACAAGGGCACGAAATCGATCTGAAGCCATACAAAATGAACGAGAAGGTCTCTTCGCTCATCGTATACGCGGACAAGAAGAGATCGATCCACTTCGACGACGCAGTGGTGATCTCGAAGCACGTAGACCATGTCGGAGCGAGTCGGCAATACGACCTGGAGCCGGGGATGCGCTATCGACTGGTTCCGGGCCTTGAACACCTCAACGATAAAACCTCGTCAGTGATCGTAGGCACCAACGTCTCGGTCCACGTCTTCGAGCACACCAACTTCGGCGGCCGCACGGCCGAGCTCACTGACACCACCGCAAAGGTGGGCAGCTGGTTGGATAACCACATCTCGTCCCTCGTCGTGGCGCAGCGCGGCGCGGTGTTCGAGGGGGCGGTACTCTCGGGTCCCCCCCCCTTCACGCCGCAGTACTTCTTCCCACTCCCGGAGATGCTGGCCGAGAGTGAGGCTCGCTACCCCTCCATCGGCAGCGACCTGAACGACAAGTCGATCAAGCTCTCCATCTGCGGCGAACACGTGAGCGTCACCCTGTACAGGCACGCCAACTTCGCGGGCGAACCGCGAGACTTCCCCGGGCTGGGCCCGAAGCCCGCACCGTGCGTCTCCTACAGGCTCCACGACTACCAGTTTGGCAAAGAGGCCTCCTCCCTGGTCGTTCGAACAGCCGCCGTCGCTCCCAAGCTCGTCAGGCCGGACATTCCGGTGCCGCCTCCGCCGCGAGGTGGCGATGCCGCCGGCGAGCCCCATCGGGCGCCGCCGGTGCTTCCGGATATGAAGTTTCAGACGACGAAGGCCGGGCCGGTGTCCCTGGAACTCAACAGCAACCGGCCGGGGCACGACTACCGCGACTTCGATCTCCGCCGGGCGGACCCCGAGCTCTGCCGGGAGGAGTGCGCCAGGGATCGCAGATGTCGGGCCTACTCCTACATCAAACCCGGCATCCAGGGAGAGCACGCCCGCTGCTGGTTGAAGGATGGCGTGCCGCCCGCCGAGCACGCCCCGTGCTGCGCCTCGGGCGTCAAGCACTGAGGGGCGCCAATCAACATCCGTCGAGAGGAGGAACGACCATGAACAGGTACAACAGAATCGTGACCAGGCTGCTGATGCTCGCCGTCCTGACAACACTGCCTCTGTCAGCCGCCGCACAGCAGTCTTACCCGAGCCCGACTCCCAACCCGATGGTCCAGGCACCGCCGGCGACGGCTCCCAGCCCGGCGCCCGTGATGAGCCCGGTGCCGCCGCAGATGCTTTCCGCGTCGGCCGTCGGCGGCAACACGTGGTATGAGGACTTCGATTCCGGCAGTCTCAAGGGTTGGGAGTTGCTCCCCGGCGCGGGCTTCGCGCTCGGCCCCTCCGGGGTCATGCTGGCGCCGGACTGCCCATCCCACGGCCTGTGGCCGGCGGTCAACGTGCGCGATCTGCTGATCGAGTTCGACTTCCTCCAGGGCACCGGTGGCGCACAGGTGGTGCTCTCCCTCTTCGAGCAGCCCACGGGCTCGGGCGGTCAGTACGTCGTCGGCTTCGCCCAGGGCGTGGAGATCAACCTCTTCCGCGAGCCGGCCGGGCCCATTCAGTTCCACTTCGTCGAAGCTCTGCAGATGGCGCCGGGCACCTGGCACCAGGTCGCGATCCAGGTGGTCGGCGGGTCCTTCGAGGTGAGCGTCGACGGCATGCGGGTCCTCAGTGCGGTCGATCCGCAGCCCCACGCGGGAGGGGTCATCGGCTTCGGCTGCCACAACGGCAGCGGCTTCGGCTTCGACAACATCCGCATCACCTCGCCCGAGCTGCCGCCCCAGATGCCGCCGCATGTCCCGGCGATCCCGATCAACATCCCGGGAGTCGTGGCACCGTCAACCAGCGGCGGACCCGGCGCACCCACGAGCCCCACTCCCCAGTATCCCGGTGGTGGGAGCTATCCACAGCAACCTCAGGGCTCCGGCGGCCAGCCTTCGGCGTGGCCCACCGGTGACGATCCCCGAAACCGTTCTTCGGGGCAGGGCACCTGGCAGGCTCCACCCACCTCGAACACGGGCCCCTCCGGGGGCCCGTCCCCGTCCGGGTCGGTTCGTCACGGCTCGGGTCGCCGGTCGCCGGCCGCCGGGTTCTGCGCCCAGCCCGGGTTCCCCACGGTGATGGATCACTCGGTCCGCAGCGCAGCACCCGGGTCGGAGCCGCCCGCGCGAAGCCCCTTCGTCGATCCCGCCTTCAGCACCTGCGTCGTCCGGGTCACCGATCGCCGTGCCGACATCTCATCCGGTGACAGCTCTGTCGGTCTCACGCCCGAGTACGCGAGGGTGCAGGCCTTCAACGCCGACGAAAGCCGGTTCATCATCCGCGGCACCGAAGGCTCCTGGTACCTCTACGACTCGGCGACGCTGAGGCCGCTCGCCGAGCTGCCGATCGGCGACGAGCCGCGCTGGAGCCCGCGCGATCCCGGGCAGTTGTTCTTCGTAGACGACACCCGGCTGAAGACCTACGACATCCGCAGTGGTGTCAGCCAAACGGTGCACGACTTCTCGAATGAGCTCCCTGGTCAGCGGTTGGAACGGGTTTCCACCCGCTACGAGGGCAGGTTCTCATACGACGGTCGCTACTGGGGGGCCATGGCCCAGGACGAGAACTGGGACCCGGTGGGCTTCATCGTCTATGACATCGCCCAGGGCCGAACGGTGGCCAAGCGCGACATCCGGGGTCTCCCTGGAGTCACCGACGGCATCGACTACGTCACCATCAGCCCGCTCGGCAACTACTTCCTGGCCGGCTTCGACCGGCTCTGCCCGCGCGGTCAACTCGGCACCGACCAGCGGCCCTGCGGTCTCATGGTCTACGACCGGAACCTCGGCTCCGGCCGCGGGCTGCTGCGCTTCGCCAGCCACCACGACCTCGTTCTCGACCGTCAGGGCCGCGAGCTGGCGGTCTTCCAGGACATCGATACCGACCACATCTCCACCGTTGATCTGGCGACGGGTCGGGTGGTGGATCTCTGGCCCATCGATTTCAGCCATACCGCCATCGGGCTCCACTTCTCGGGCTGTGCCATTGACCTTCCGGGATGGGCCCTGGTCTCGACCCATGACGAAGATCTCGGCTCGCACACCTGGCTCGATGACCAGGTCTTCGCCATGGAGCTGGTGCCCGGCGGCCGGGTGGTGCGGCTGGCCCACACCCACTCGGTGACCGTCGACGGCGCTGCTGGCGCCTACTGGGCCGAGCCACACGCCACCGTCAACCGCGACTTCACCCGCGTCCTCTTCGGCACCAACTGGGGTCGGGTGGGCACCGACGAGGTGGAGACCTATTTGATCGACCTGCCCCCGGGCTGGCTCGGGAAGGGAGGAGTCCGATGAGGTTCGCAAAAATCGTGTTCACCGTGGTGGCCGTATCGATCGCAACTGGTGCACGGCCGCAGACCGGGGTTTCGAACAACGAGGTCAGTCTATGCGAGCACAACAACTACTCGGGTCTGTGTCACTCGTTCTACCTCGAGCCGGACATGCGGTACCGACTGGTGCGCAAGCTTCCTCCATCCATCGACAACAAGACCACGTCGATCCAGGTCGGAAGCAAGGTTGCCCTTTTCACATTTCGTCACCCTCACTTCCAGGGAGACAGCCTGTTCTTCTCATCCGCGGCTAACCTCCCCGCCTACGGACCTCCCGGTCTGAAGATCTGCGGCTCCGTCGTTGGCCCCGGACTCGTGTGGAACGACCAGATCTCGTCGATCATCCTCACCAGGTCCGATCGACGATGCAACGACACCCCGGGTCTCAGCCCATCGGGATGGATCGAAGGCGTGTACCTCTCTTCGGCCCTATTGAAGAACTCAGAGTGCCCGGAGGCCTACTACCCGCTTCCCGAGGACGCTGCGAAATACGAAAACCGTTATCCGGATCTCGGGCCCTACATGAACAACCACGCCGAGACTGCCTACTTGTGCGGTCATCTCGAGGTGGAGCTCTATCCGGAACCCCACTTCAAGGGCACCCCCGTGACAATCCGGGGCGGTGAGACCGTCGCTCGATCCGAGTTCCAGCTCGAGGATTACGGTCTCGAACACAAAGTGTCGTCGATGATCGTTCGATCTCTGGGAGGCCCGATCAAAGGAGTCATGCCTCTCCCACCGCCGGAACGGGGCGGAGAGGCCGCAGGGGAGCCGCACCGGGCGCCGCCCGTCGTGGCGACCCCGGCAATCATCCCCGGCCAGATCGTGCAGCCGGGTAGCCCCTCGCTCGCGCTCCAGTACGACACCGACCGGCCGGGTCACGACTACAAGAACTTCGATCTCTCCCAGGCCCGCCCGGAGCTGTGCCGCGACATGTGCGCGCAGGACCCGAAATGCGAAGCGTTCACCTACGTCAGTCCCGGCATCCAGGGACCGAATGCCCGCTGCTGGCTCAAGGAAATGGCTTCGCGTCCCAAGGGGGCCAAAGGCTTGATCTCGGGGGTGAAGCACTGACGGACCCGACGATAGGGGGCCATTATGAATCTCAGTACATCGATCACTGCTCTCATCGCCGTCCTTGCCGGTGCAGTGGCGACGGCCCAGCCGCAGGTGGCCTCGAACGAGGTCCGGTTGTGCGAGCACAAAAACCATTCCGGTCTCTGTCTCTCGTTTTTCTTGGAGCCGCACGTGCGGCATCGGCTGGTGCGCAAGCTCCCCCCGTCCATCGACAACAAGATCTCGTCGATCCAGGTCGGCGACGGGGTCGTCCTTTTCGTGTTCCAGCATCCCCATTTTCAGGGTGCCAACCACAGGTTCTGGTCAAGACCATCCCTGCACGAGTCGCAGAAGATGTTGAGCTGCATGTCGGTCTTCGCTGACGAGTCCTGGGACGACCAGATCTCCTCGCTCATCCTCACCCCGGCCGGCCAGTCCTGCAACTGGGTCCCGGACATCGGTCCGATCGGCGAGGTCGAAGGCGTGTACCTCTCCTCGTATGAAGCATCCACCGGCAAGTGCCACCAGGCGTACTACCCGCTCCCCGAGGATCCGTCTGCGAGGGAAAACCGGTACCCGGACCTCGGCCCGTACATGAACAAGAAGGTCGACACCGCGTACCTGTGCGCTTCTCTCGAGGTGGAGCTCTATCCGGAACCGCACTTCAAGGGTGCTCCGGTGGTCATCCGCGGGGGCGAGACTTCATCGGAGGCGTGGTTCTATCTCGCCGACCTCGGAGTCAGGGACGCCGTGTCGTCGATGATCATCCGGTCGCTCAGCGGCGAGATCGAGGTCGCCGGAGGGCCACCGCCACCCATCCCACCGGCGCGGGGCGGCGAGGCCGCGGGCGAGCCGCACCGGGCGCCGCCGGCCGGACCGCAGCAGGTGGTCGTGGGGGGTCCGATCACCGTTCCGTCATCCAACTCGATCACCCTCGAGCTCGACACGAACCGGCCGGGGCACGATTACACGAACTTCGATCTGATCGAGCCAAGGCCGGAAATCTGTCTCGACGCCTGCCGGGAGGATGGCAGATGCCGCGCCTTCACCTACGTCGGTCCGGGCGTTCAGGGCTCGAAGGCCCGCTGCTGGCTCAAGGACTTGGCGTCGCGACCCGAGCGCGCCGAAGGCATGGTCTCGGGAATGAAGCACAACTCGCCCCAACCTTAGGAGGTCCGCCATGAAGCGCACGATCATCACAGTAACGGCCGTCGCGGCGTTTCTCGTGCTGCCGGCCGGGCCCACAGACTCTCAGGAGCGGCTTGAAAACCGGCGGGCGAAGGCGCCGCAGCTGGTGGAGGTCCAGATGCCTGGCCCGAAGCCGGTCATCACCAGCATTTCGCCGGTGGGACCGGACGGTCTGGCCTTTCTGCGGCCCGGGTCGAGCTTCGTCGTCAGCGGCCAGAACTTCGTACCTGGCAAGACGACCATCGGCATCCGCACTTCGGTCCGGGGCCAAGTGGCCATCCCGCCGCAACAGCACGAGTACATCACCTCGCTCAAGCCCACCCAGGTGACGCCGAACCGGCTCGATGCTCCCGCGCCGGGAGGGATCGCCCAGGGCAGCTACCTCCTGTGGGTTTACGTGGAAGGCGCCGGACATAGTCAGCCGGTTCCCATCCAGTACTCGCCGCATCCGGTCGCACCGGCAAAACAGCCGAGAATCACATCCGTCAATCCGAGAGTACCGGGCATGAAGACAACCATCTCGGGAGTCAATCTCGGGCCGGTGACAATGGTCCAGTGGCCGACAGGACTCATGGAGGTGGGCGAACACATCGGTCCCACCGACCTGCGCTCGCGAGTCCCCCAAGGCCTCACCCCCGGCACCCACCAGGTTCGCGTTCAGGTGAACGGCCTTTGGAGCGACTCCCACAGTTTCACCGTCCTCGATCCGAAGCCGCTCAACCTCTACTGGGACGAGACCGACCTTAATGGAATCCCGCTCAACCCTCGCCTGGGTTGGCAGCTGGCGAGGAACTACGGCGCTCCGGACTACTACCCTGACATAGGCACGTTGGCCCCCAAGCCGAGCGGCTTTGGAGGCGGCGGCTGGTATCCCTGGAAGAACTTCACCGACCAGCCCCTGGACAGTGATTACGGCAACTGGGGTTGCGGCCCGCACGTGAATTGGAAGATCCCGGTGACGTTTGAGGGCTATTGGAGGTGGAGCAGCAAATCTCCAGCCGAGCCGTTCGGTGACGACGACTACAACTTCTACTTCTTCGGACCCGACGGCGCCGGTGCCACCGACCGCCCCTCGAACCGGGGCGGTATCATGACCGAGTTCGACGTCGACGAGACGGTCAACCACTTCCACACATCCTGGTGGGAGGAGTTCCACGACGCGGTCGATCACGACAAACCCAAGGCTCACATGATGGTGGATCGAAAGTGGGGCATCGCCAGCGCCGTTTGGGGATTGGACTGCGCCCACGATTGTTGGAGCGAGCTCCACCCGGTGTGGGTGATGGCGGTGCACGTCAAGGACGACGTCGCCGATGACCGGTGGTCCATCTTCGCTCGCAACTGGGGGAATCAAGGATACTGCGGCACGAGCCAACACACGATCGACCTCCCGAAGCTCGGTGACAAGCACATTTACAGGCTGCGCATCCCGTGGAGGCCGGGGGCTACTTCGGTCAGCTGGGACCATGAGTTTCTGCAGCGCGGCGACGTCGGTCTCAGCATTGTGGAACGACCAGGCGAGAGGGTGGAAGTCTGGTTCAGTTTCCATGAGAGGCCCGACATGCTGCCTCACCTCGGCGACCTGACTCAGCTCCGCCATTTCATCGCGCGGTGCAAACCTCGCATCAACGGTCAGCTCAGGCTCCACTGGGTTTACCCGCCCGGCCAGCAGCCGCAGCCTTACGACCACCAGTCCCAGACAGCATGGGAAAACGTCCAAAAGGCAAGTGGGTTCAAGGTGTCTGAGGAGTGGGAGATTTACAACAAGGCTAGCTCGCAGATGACGAAGGAGCAGAAGGACGCCTTCGACGCCCAGATGGCCGGAGCCGTCAACCCACAGTCCTTGGTGCCGGACTCGGTAGTCCCCGGCACCTTCTCACCCGGTCCGACAGCTCACCTGCCGAGCGTCGTGCTGCCTCTGCCACAGATTCAGGCGATCCCCGATCAGGACAAGTTGCAGCGTCTCCAGGCGGCCGAGCAGGCAGTCCGGGCGCTCGGATCCCAGGTGACGGTCTTACCCCCCACCGCGCCGGGTACGGCGCAACCGAAGATCCCAACCATGACCGCGCGGCCGGCGGGCACTGCACTGGTGCCTTCCGGCCGGCCCGATGTGAGCAGCTTGCGGGTCCAGGTTCAAGAGATCCAACCCAAGCCACCACAGATCTCCTTCGAACACAATGTGGATCGGACGGGAGGCGATTACAGAAACTACGAGCTGACCGAACCAAGGCCGGAGCTTTGCCGCGACGCCTGTCAGAACGAAGGAAGGTGTCGTGCCTACACCTATGTGAAGCCCGGCATCCAGGGCAGCAAGGCGCGTTGTTATCTCAAACAGACGGTTCCACCGCCGAACCCGAACCCGTGTTGCGTTTCGGGAGCGAAGCCGTGAGTCATTTGGACATGGCCCCGCGTCGCGCAGAACCGATGTCGTGTCCCGGGATCCGGAGCGCCTCGCGTGCTTCGAGCCCGAGGTCCTGTACTCGAAGTCTTGCCCTGTAGCGGCGAGGCGCCATATATTCTCGGCATAGATCTCAAGATCACGTAACAACGCTTGCAGGGGCCAAACACTGGCGGCCGGATCGGCGAAACGGCGACGCCCCTGTCATGGGCAACGAGTCGAGCGTTCGAGAAGAGGGAGGTGCATGATGAGGATGGCGGCTCGAAACCGTCAGGGCGGCGTGCTCAAAGTTTTGTTTGCAGCGATGGTGGTCACGTGTTGGCCTGGCGCGGGATCGGCGGGGAGCTTTGCCGGCGATGTGTTCGTCATCGGCACTGACGCGGGCCCGCCGGAGTTCGACCAGTTGAGCCCGTCGATCGCATTCAACCCCGATCGCGGTGAGTATCTTGTGGTCTGGCACAACGAGCGAACGGTCTATCCCGACATTCAGGCGCAGCGGGTCGCGGCCGGCGGCGGACTGGTGGGTGGCCCTTTCTACATCTCGGGCGGGCCCGGCGCCCAGCGACGCCACCCGGACGTGGTCTACAATCCGGCCCATCAGGAGTTCTTTGTCGTGTGGGAGGAGCTACCCGACGGCGGCCGGTCGAACATCCACGCTCAGCGTGTCGGCCCGACGGGGCTGCTCGTCGGGAGCCCGGTCGTTCTCGGTTCCGGTCCCGAGCTGGCGAGCTGTGTCTTGCCTGCGGTGGCCTATGCCTCGACGTCGGATCTTTACATGGTGGTTTGGCAGCGTCTCGTCGAGGCAGCATTGTCGGACGACATCGAGGGGCAGATCCTGTCGGGGACAGCGACCACGGTCGGGGGGAATTTCCTGGTTGCCACCGGCACGTTCACCGTGGATCACGGAGAACCCGATATCGCCTACAACCGAAGCCGAAACGAGTACCTGATCGTCTGGACACGGACGGACCGGAACGTTCCGGTCGACGACGTCTGGGGTCGTCTTATCACCCGGGATGGAGTGTTCTTGAGCCCGGAGTTCTGGATCGGTTACCACACATCGGACGACTTCTACGCGACCGTCGTTGGGACACCGACCGCGCCCGGCTTCGGTGGCTACTACCCCGTCTGGGCAACGCTCTACTCACCTGGAGACACAGACATCTACGGACGCGTTGTGGGTTGGGACGGGCTGATGGAGCCCTACAACGAAATCTCCACCTCGATCTTCGACGACAACCACCCCTGCGTTGCCTATGACGAGGCCCTAGGACATTTCTTCATCGCATGGGTTCGGCTCAGGGACAGTCTCTTGGGCTACACCGATATCGTGGGATTCCCCTACCTTCCGGACTCACCGCAGGACTCGCTCCAGTGGTTCGTCAACGGTTTCTCGTACCCGGAACGCCCGGCCATCGCTGCCGGATTCGAAGGTGAGTTCCTGGTCGTGTGGGACGATGTCCCCGCAGGGTCGAATCGAGATGTCTACGGCCGGGTGTGGAGCTTCCACGCGATCTTCGCCGATGGTTTCGAGCACGGAGACACAAACAACTGGAGCTCGGCGGTGCCGTAGTGCGGTTGGCGCCGACGCCTTCAAGGTCGGCCCCGCCAATCTGCAGAGCATGTACGCCCCCGAGTTCACCGCATACTCGGCGGGGCATCGGTTGGAGGTGGTGTCAGCAGGGGAGTAGCCGTTCCCGCGTCCGCAGCTGAGACCGCAACCGAACGGCTGGTCATGGCGATCGACGCCCACGACTCAGCCGGATTCTCCTTCGATCTGTCGAGGGACGGAAATCGAATCCTCGTCAACCGACCGGCCATGTCCTATACGGACGAGCGGCCAGTCGTGCTCGTCAGTGATTGGTTCGTCGAGCTTGAAGAGCTCACCGGGAAAGGCGGCGGTCCGTGATCGGAACCAACCTGATTGGTGCGACTGGCGCCACCCTCCGCATTGTTGCGTTGTTGACGCGCGGGTACCGATCCTATGGTTCTTTGCCTACGCGTGAATGTGAAGGGTGGCACTCCCCAGATCTCCAACGCACTCTACGAAGCAGGAGGTCAATACCGCCGCTCCATGTAACGGCAACAAGCGAAGCGAGTTGCTGCGACGGCATTGGCGCGTCCGACGCGCCCACCTTGACCATCGGGGCCGTCCGGGTCACGCTGAGGCGGCCCGTCCACGCTGCAGGAGACGTCGAGCGTCACTGTGGCTCAAGGCTGCGCGGCCCGCTACCGGGCCCGAAATCCCCGTGCGACGCCCC
>JARFRM010000224.1 GCA_029287235.1 Thermoanaerobaculales bacterium | reverse complement strand
CGGTGCGCATTCTGACGAACCCTCGCTGTACCTTCCGGTGCCTCGGCGGCACATCCACCTCCATGGTCGGTCGTTTCGCCGCCGCCGTACTTGCCCTGACCTTGATTCCAGCCGCCACCTCGGCGAGTGAGATCGAGCAACGGATCCTCGGTCACGTGGACCGGGCGATGGCAAATGGTGTCCAGCCAGACGACTTCCACCACCTCGTCTTCGCCTTTTTCTGGCGGGACACCGTTTCGGATTCCGGGGTGGTTGAACGTGGGCTCGACCGTCTTGCCGCCGCCCCTCGGGTGGATCCGCTGATGAGCGACGAGCTTCGAGGGATGAGGGCGCGTCTGGCGGCGGAATCGGGGAGGCCGGCGGCCGCGCGGGAGCTCTTCCGGGCGATGGGCGGCCTCTCCCAGTGGTGGGTCCAGGGGCCGATCTCTATTGGTGAGTTGGCGGACTTTGACGATCTGGCCAGGCTTCCGGCCGGTGGAACCTGGCGCTCGGCGCCGGGCACCGACCCCATGGGTTGGGTCCGACTCTCCGGGCTCGCGTGGCCGGCGCAACGCCAGCTCGTGTATCTGGCCACAACCGTGACCGCGGAACGGGAGCAGGCGGTGGCCATTCGAATCGGCGCCGCGCAGGCCGCGCGGGTGTGGCTCAACGGCCGAGAGGTTCTGACGACTCCCCGCCCCCTCGAGCGAGCGGAGGATCAGGCGTCGGTGGGTGGTTGGCTGCGCCCCGGTGCCAACACCGTGATTGTTGCGGTGGCGAGCGAAACCGATGACTGGTGGCTCAGGGTTCGATTGACCGCACCTGACGGAGAGGCGCTCGAAGATGTTCGTGAGTCCGCCTCGGAACCTTCGTCCGGCACCGTCGAAAGCCGTGATCCGCCCGAGATCAGGGACCTGGAGAGCGAGATTCGAAAGGCGGTTCGGGCGGGCCGAGACGAGGCGACAGTGGCGCTGGCGGCCTATTTGGTGCTGCGACGACCCCAGGCGGTGGGCGCCGGCGGAGCACGGTTGGCGTGCCGATCTGCGCGCACCGAGGCTCCGGCCGAAGCGCGCCTCCTCGAGTGGCTCCTGACCGTTGACCAGGATCTGGTCCACGAGTTGCTTCGGGACGCTGTCGAGGCCGAAACGGACCTTGTCTGGGCGCGAATTGAGCTCGCCGCGTGGTACGCCGAACGTGGACTCTTCGATGAGGCGGCGACCGTGCTCGAACCGGTGATCACCGAACCGGCGGCCAGGGCCGTCGCCCTCGACATCGACTCGGAGATGTGGGGGATCGTGTTGCTCCCCGAGATGGTGGAGCTCGCCCGCCGTTACCCGGCCTGTGAGGCGGTGGGTCTTGCGGCGGCCCATCGGGCCCTCGATGCTCGCCGCACGGATCTCGCCGGTGAGGTCCTCGCACAACTCGAACAGACAATCCCGACCTCGGCGGCGGTGGTCGAGCTTCGAGAGCGACTCGCCGAGTCCTGCAACGATGGTGGCACCCTGCTCGAGCTCTTCACCGAGGGTCTCGAGACCGACCCGAACGACTCTCGGCTGCGGCTGCGGCTGGTCCGCCTTCTGAGCGGTGTCGGCGATGTCGATGGGGCACGGGTGCGACTCGAGGAGGGGCTGCGGCGATCTCCTTCGGACATCGATCTTCTGATGGAGCTCGCCCGCGTCGAGCACTCGGCGGGGGCGGATGATCGCGCCCTGCAACTGAGCCGAGAGGTTCTGGTTCTTCGGCCGCAGGACCAGCGCGCCCGGCGTCTCGTCGAGCTGCTCGGTGGGGAGACCGAGGATCTCGGCTGGTTGCGCCCGGTGGAAGAGCTGTGGCGGATGACCGATGCCGCGCCTGACGGTGACCCGGCCGTCGCCGTGCTCGACCATGTCGAGGTCCACTTTCTGCCATCGCAGCTCACCGAGGAGAAGGTTCAGCAGGTCACCCTCGTCACCTCGGCCGAACGGGCCGACGGTCTTCGTCGTCACACGCTGCCCTACGTGTCCGAGAGTCAACGGTTGCGGGTGCTCAGGGCCCGGATACTGCGACGCGACGGATCCGAGCTGAGTGCCCGGCAGGGAGACACCCCGCGGCTTGCCGAACCAGAGTTCAACCTTTATTACGACACCCGTTTGCGGGTGCTCGATTTTCCCGAGCTTGCCGACGGCGATCTCATCGAGATCGCCTATGTCCTGACCGAGACCATCGAAAGCAACGAGACCGGCCCCTACGACGGTGGCCTGATCGGTCTGGGACGGACGGTCCCGACGGCTCTTGCCGAGGTTCAGCTGGTGGGCCCGAAGGACTCGTTGCCGGCGTGGGAGCTCATCAATCTCGAAGGCGAACCCGTTCGGCAGATCGATTCCGAGGGGCTCGAACGGCTCACCTGGACGTGGCGCGACCTCGAACGGGTGCCGCTCGACGTACCACCGGCGCCACCCTTCTCGCGGGGGCGGTACCTCAGCTACTCGACCCACCCGGATTGGGGCGAGCTCGGCAGCTGGTATGCGAGGCACGTGGCCCCTCGGGTGCGTACCTCCCGGCAGATCGAGGAGTTGGCCGGACGCCTCACCGACGGCGTCGATGACCGGATCGAGAGGATATCGCGAATCTACACATACGTGACCAACGAGATCCGATATGTTGGGCTCGAGTTCGGCGAGCATCGTTTCCGACCGTTTTCCGCGGACTGGGTTCTCAATCAGGGCATCGGTGATTGCAAGGACACCGCGGCGCTTCTGGTGGCCCTCTTCGACGCCGTCGACATTCCGGCGCGAATGGTCATGGTGCGAACCGCCGATCTCGGGCCCGTGGTGGGTGAGATGGCGTTGCTCGAGGTCTTCAATCACGCCATCGCCTATCTTCCCGACGACGACCTCTGGCTCGATGGGACGGCGGTGGGTCATGCCATCCTGCCGCCGCCCGGGATGGATCAGGGCGCCACGGTTCTGGTGGTGGACGGGCCCGACAGCCGGCCTCAGGTCACCCCCGTCGCCGGCGTTGGTTTGTTGCAGACCGCGGTCGCCCTCGGTGAGCACCGGGACGGGTTCGTTGCCCTCGATGTCCGTGTCGAGGCCAGTGGCGGGGCGGCCGACCGGCTCCGCAATCGCTTCGCCGGCAGCCGGGACCAACGTCTGTTCGCGACCTGGCTGCAAAACTCGTATCCAGGTGCCGAGCTGACGACGGAGCCCAAGTATCGGCTCGTTCCATCACGTGACCCCGCGGTCATCGAGCTGAAGGCGGTGGTTCCAAGGACCGCGCTGGAGAGCCGCGGTGGGATCGCAACCTACCCCGGCACCTTTGACCTCGCGGGCCGAGTGGTCCCCACCGCGAACCGCTCCGGGCCGCTGCTGGTGGCGGTCCGCCCGGATTTCGAGTGGACCCTCGAGGTGTCGCTGGGGCGACGGCCTTCGACGGAAACCGAGAACGTTTCGCTGGCGGGTGATTTCGGCTTCCTGAAGCTGTCCATCGAGCCCGAAGAGAAGGGCTATCGCGTCAACGGCTATTTCCACCTGGAGACCGGGCTGGTCGAAGCCCATCGGGCACCCGAGTTGCGTGAGTTCCTTCTCGAGGTCAAGCGCATCCTGAGCCGTCCCCTGGAAACCCCATGAGCAGCCGTCTATCCACCCTGGCATTCGTGCTCTGGATCGGGTCCGCCTGCCTCGCGACCTCGGTGACCGCCGCCGACTGGTGGACGGTGCACCGGGCGGATGCCGTCTTCGATCTGCCCGCCGCCCGCCGGGCCGCCCTGGAGACGGTGGCCGCCGACCCCACCAGCGCAGATTCGGTCGCGGCGGTCGGGTGGTGGTTGCGCCAGATCGGAAACCTCCCCGACCCCGAGGAGATCCTGACTGCAGCCGGAGACGCACGTGATCCGGAGCTCGGTTTTCTGCTGGCTCGAATCGAGGCCGAGCTCAACGGCCGGGCGCCGTCCGGCGTACTGACTTCGGCCGAGCTCATCGGGCCCTTCGGGGTATTCGACACCCTCGATCTCGATCGCGGGGTCGCTCCGCCCGACGCTGGGCTGCCGCCGCCCAATACGCTTTTCACCGAAACCTGGGTTCCGTTTCGGATGACCGTCACCACTCTCGACGGAATCATCGCACCACCCGATGTGATGACGGCGCGTGGCGTCTTCACGGTGCTGTGGACGATCCGACTCGACCGGATACTGGATGGTTGGATGGCGGTGGAGGCCGCCGGAAGCTACGATCTGGCGGTCGATGGTCGGCCGGCGGATCGACGCCGATTCTGTGGCCGCAGTGATGCCGAGATCATCTGGTATCGAGTCCGCCTCGCTCCCGGCATGCATCGGGTGCGGGCCGATATGGCATCGAGGGGCCGACCCGAGCTGAGGGTCAGTTTCTACGGAGCGGACGGACAGGCGGTGACGCCGGCCGTGGCCGACCCCGTCGTTGACGGTTCCTGGGCAGCATCCGAGGTCAGCGAACAGGAGCCTCCGGCTATCAGCGATTTCATGACGCGACTCGAGAGCGGTGGCAGTGTCAGCGAGTTGCTTCTGGCGGCGACCCTCGGTGAGCACCGTCGCGATCCCGTCCGCTGGCGGTCGTACATCGAGCGCGCGATCGAGGTTGATTCCGGCAGCCCTTGGCCGCGACTCGCTCTTGCCTGGTACTGGATGATGGCGCCGACCGACGACGACGGCGAGGCCCTCCGTCGCCGCGCGCGGGAACAGCTTCGTCGCGCCGCCGAGATTCCCCTATCTCTTCTCTTGGAGCGCGGCCTCGCCCTGAGAGAGAGGCGCGAGGAGGACAACGAACGCATTCTCGAGACCCTGGTGGATGATCATCCCGATGACGTTCGGGTGCTCCGTTTGTGGATTCGTGAAGCCCTGGGGCGTGGTTGGGTTCGCGAAGCGGAAGAGGGTCTGCGAAAGCTCCACGCGCTCTTGCCGGGATCACGTGGGGCGGCGGAGGTGGAGCTCGAGGTCCTGGAAGCCTTGGAGCGTTGGCAGGAGCGTCAGCGGCTGCTTCGGGCGCTGGCCGTCACCGAACCGTTGGATCTGACTTTTGTCGATGAGCTGGCCTCCGGTTGTCTGGTTGCAGACGCGGTGGAGTTGATCCGGCGCCTCCGGGAACGGGCGGAGGATCCCGGCCTCGATGTCGAGCTGGTGCATTTGCTGTACACGGCGGGAGAGCTTGAGGCGGCTGCTGCCGAGCTCGAATCGCTGCGGCGCCGCTGGGGCTCGCTGCGGGTGGTGGACGAGCTGAACCTGGCCATCACCGCCGGGAATCGGGAGGCCAACGCCCGCGCCATGGAGGAGGCTCTCGAACGAATGCCGTCATCCATTGAACTCCTGAGTCTGGCCTGGCGGCGGGGTGAGGTTCCCTTCTATGCACCCTTCAGGCTGTCGTTGAACGATGTCAGAGCCCGAGTCGATGAAACGCCCGAGGGGGTCGATGCGGTCCTCCTCCTCGACCAGGCGGTGGAGAGGGTCTTTGACGACGGCTCCAGCCTCTACTACTACCACGGTGTGACGCGGGCCTTGACCCCGGTGGGCGCCCGGCAGGCGTCCCGCCTCCAACAGCTTCCCAACTCCCACCGACTCAAGGTCAGGATCCACAAACCCGACGGATCCGTGGTGGTTCCCGCCGAGATCGGGAACGGGGGTGGTCCGGTCGAGCTCGAGGGTGTCGAGCCGGGCGATTTCGTGGACGAGGAGTACGTGGCGAGGGTGGCGGCGACGGGCGCGTCCCGGCGTGGTCACATGCCACCCTACATCTACCGATTCGCTGACCCGGAACGCGCCTTCGGGCTGTCGGAGTACCTGCTGCTCGCACCACCGGAGCTCGATCTCCTCGTGGAGGGAAACCTCGAGGGTCTCGAGCGCACCGAGTGGATCGTAGACGGTTTGCGGGCGATCCGGTGGCGTGCCGAGAGTGTCCCGCCGATTCCGGAGGAGCGCTTCGCACCCCCGACCAGCGAGCTTCTTCCTTGGGTGAGCTATGCCTTCAACGTGACCTGGGAAGACGTCGGCGACGCCATGCGTGATCGGCTCCTTCCCATGCTGGTGGCGACATCCGAGCTCAGGACCTGGAGTGCAGATCTTCTCACCTCGAAACCGCCCGAGGTCGCAGTGACGACGTTGGTCAACGCCGTCATCGACGAAATCGAGCCGGGCCGAGAGGTGCTGGATTTCTCGGAAAGCGCCGGCAGCAGCTTCTCGCGCAAGCGGGGGAATCGCCTCGGGATTACCGCAGCGGCTCTGCTCGAAGCCGGGTGGGAGGTCGACCTGGTCATGACCCGAACACGTCCTTTTGCCGGAACCCACCTCTTGGTGCCGACCTTCGATTCGTTCTATCTGCCCCTGTTGCGGGTCGAGCTGGACGGGCAGGAACTCTGGCTCGATCTCGAGGAGGAACGGCGGGGGATCGGTCGAATCAGACCGATCCTCCAGGGCAGTGACGGCCTTGTGGTGCCGTTGAGCCGTCCCGGGGAACCGGTGGCGATCCTCGACGAGCTTCCCACCTATCCCAACCCCGATCTCGAGGAGGAGATGAAGGTGGTGGCGGTGGTGGATGAGACGGGAGACGCCCGACTCACCATCACGCTCCACATTCGTGGTCCCCAGGCGGAACGGGTGGTGGAGCAGATCCGCAGCGTGCCTACCGAGCGGGTGTCCATGGTCTACCAGCAGATGGCGGCGAATTTCTTCCCATCCGCCTCCGACGTTGTGGGGGCGATCGATCGGGTGGATGACGGAATCGAGCTCGAGCTCTTGATGCGGGCACCCGGTGCGTGTCGCGCCGAAGGCGATTCCATGGTGTGCCGGTCTCTGGTGTTCACCAAACCACTCCTCCCAGTCCTTGCGGCGTTGCCGACACGCCGTTATCCGCTGATCATGCCGGTGCCGGTCATACAGCGAAACGAGCTCGTCATCGAGGCGCCTGAGGGTTGGACCATCGATTATCGCCCGCGGCGACTCGAGACCAGATGGGGGTCGGTGGTCGAAACCGTCGATCGCGAGGGGCGGCGTCATCGATCGATTCTCAGGCTCGAGCTTCCGGCCCAGACCGTGGCGCCCGATGACTATCCCGAGTTCGCTCGCTTTTGCCACGCGGTGGACGAGTTAAACTCGCGTCCTCCGGTTCTCTTCCCCGAGAGCGGAAACACGTATACTCCTGGCTCGTGAAACAGGTTGAAGGGACCGTCATCGCCGTGCACGGCCCGCTTGTGCGGGTGCAGATCGGTGATCGTACGTTGGTCATGGCGTCGCGACGCCGCCTCAATTGGGTGGGCGGCATACCACGATCGGCACGTCTAGTGGTCGGTGATCGCGTCACCGCCGAGATGAGTGCGGAAGACGGGGTCGTCGTGTCGGTGGGAGCGCGCGAGAACTCCCTCTGTCGGGCCGCTCCGCACAGCGGCCGTCCTCAACTCCTCGCGGCGAACGTGGACCAGGCTCTGTTGGTCTTCGCCTCGAGCCGGCCCGAGCCCAAACGTGGTCTGCTCGACCGTTTCCTTGCCGCATGCCATACCGCCGAGATCGAGGCGATCATTACCGTCAACAAGATCGATCTCGGCATGGACGAGATCGATCAATGGTTGCCGATCTACGAAGATCTCGGGTATGAGGTGCTCCGGGTGTCGGCGAGAACAGGGTGGGGGTTGGGTCGGGTCAAGCGACGATTGGTGGGGAAGACGACCCTGTTCTGCGGGCCGTCGGGTGCCGGAAAATCATCGCTTCTCAACTCGGTCTACCCGGGTTTTCGACTCAAGGTGGGTTCAATTTCCGACGCCACTGGAAAGGGGCGGCACACCACCACCCGGGCCGAACTCATGCCGCTTCCCTACGGTGGTTTTGTGGTGGACACGCCGGGACTCAAGGAGTTCGGAGTGTTCGACGCATCCGACGCGGATCTCGCCCTGGCCTTCCCGGAGATCGCCGCCGAGGTTCCAGGCTGCCGATTCTCCGATTGCAGTCACGTCCACGAACCCGACTGTGCGGTCCGCGCCGCCGTCGAAGACGGCATCATCGACGCTGTGCGATTCGCGAGTTACTTGAAAATCCGCGATCAGGACGACTGATCTCGTCGAGGTCACCCACTGGGTGCCCCTTCCGTCGCTTCGTTGGTTATGGGGCCTTGTGCGGCGCGGAGAGGAAGCACCCGACATAGCCGTTTCGCTTCCGGAGTGGGGAGACGGGCATGGTCGTACCGCCATCGGTCCGTCGGACGCCGAGATACAGCCGCTCGAGCTCGAACCGGTTGCGAAACAACCAGGTCTCCACCGGTTCGTCGTCGGTCAGGGTCGGAATCTGCATGGGCATCTGGATGGCCTGGAGAAGCACATCATCGCTGGCGCGGTGGCAACCGAAGACCCATGATCGAGTGCCGTCGGCTTCGAGGTAGGTGAGAACGACGAGGTCCTCGTCGATAGTCGGAGGGACGCTGCCGTCGATATTCGGGGATTCGTCCGGACCCTGCCCCAGTCGCCGGAGAAGGGCGAGGAGAGACGATCCCTCCGAGATGACCTGTGCCTCGGCCGGGATCTCGGTCCACACCGCCGCCTCGACGAGCTCCATGGGGGTGAGTCCCTTGAGCCTGGCAACCCCAAGGTAGCGGAGGCCGACCTGGAACGGGCCCGGCCGATCCGGATCGAGGGGGAAGAGGAGCCAGCGAACACCGTGCTCGGAGACCTCGGTGAACGACTGGACCTTGAGCTCCTGCTCGAGGTGTTCGAGAAAATCCAGGGTGAGCACCATTCCCTCGTTCACAAGCTCGCCGTGGCTGTCGAGGGAGGCCGTATATCGACGGTCGTCGGATGACCTGTCGGCCCTTCTGGCCGAGGCGATCGGCGCGAGGAAATTCTCGACCTCCGACGGGTCATACCCCGCGTGAATCAGAAACTCTGCGATTTCGGCGACCTCGCGGGAGCTCTTGCCGGTGGTCAGTCTCGAGAGTTCGACGATTCCGTGACCGAAGAACTCGAATCGGCGGATATCGCGATCGGTGTCGAGCATGGGCAGCAAGCGATAGACGCCATGGTTCAGGGCCATGCGAATTCCCTGGTCGAAGGGAAAGCCGCTTCGGCGCAAGCGATCGTACGCCTGTTGGATCTCACATGCAGCGGCAAGGACCCGTAGGGCCCGCCGTGACGAATAGAACGCGCCGTCGCCGAGAAACTTCTCGAAGATCAACCGGTGGTCGTGTCGGATCTCCTCGAGCCGGTTCTGAAAGACGTACATGAACTGGAGCGCTTTCTCCTCGGAGAGTCGTCCCTTCTTTCTCACCTCTTCCAAAATGGCGGTGAAGTTGGTGAGGTCATAGACGAGTCCGAACCGCCGAACCGAGGTGTCCACAACCCCCGGGGCGGTGAAGTCGAAGGGGCGAGTGGTCGGTGCGATGGTGCCGCGCATCGATGGCTCGGTGAGCACGAGCTGGTTACCGCTGCGGGCCATGAAGACGATTCGGCGGCGAAGGGCGGACAGGAGCTCGAAGCGCTTGAGGTTGAGCCCGAGATCGCGACACAACGACGCCTGAGCCTTGGACATCCCGATGGAGTCCAGGAGATCAGCCGTTACGAGAGCTTTGAGGAGTCGGGGTTCGAGGAGTGTCCACGGTCTGGTGAGGTCGATGTTGATCCCCGCGGCCGAGGCCAGAAGTTCGCCGAGGGCTGATTGCCGCGCCATGAGTTGACTGAGGCGACCGATGGCGTGCTCCAAGGTCGCGTTGAGGGTCGCGAGATCGTACCGGAATCGTGTCTTCAGATAGTTGTCCAGAGAAGCCATCTGCACCGTTGGTCGTGGTTCGGTGAGGAGCAACTGGTCGGAACAGATCATTCCGAGCAGTGGTGAGATCTTGGGTGCGAGTCGGATCTGGGCAAGCTTGCGGAGGCGGTCTGAGGCGCCATGAGCGGCGCGCTGGATCAGACCGCCGAGCACCCCTGCGACGGCCTGTTGGTGGCGGGTTCCGGCCCCCTCGGCAGACATGCGGTCGGTCATCCGCACCAACTTGGGGACCCTGGACACTGCCCGGACGACCTCGGAGGAGAGGAGGAGCAGAAAGACCTCCGCCATGCCTCGTCCGTAGTCGTTCATGAAGACGTTTTCAAGGATCAGCGACAGCGACCGGTGCAGGCGGTCCCTTTCGACCATGACGCCGCGCTTGTTCGCCGCCTGGTCGAACTCGAACGCGTGGCGGTACTCGACCTCGGCGTTGACCAACTGATCGAGGTTGCGTTGGAGCTGACGAAGCCCGTCCGAGCGTAGTATCGGGTAGCCGTATGTGACGACTTTTTCCTCATCGGAGCCGAAGATCGGGTACGGAGTCGGCAGACATGCGGCGAGATTGGGGAAGAGATCTCTCCAGCCGCCGACAATCTCGTCGGAAGTGAGAACCAGGGGACGACGGAGCTCGTCGGTGAGGACAAGCTGAAAGATTCTGGCGTCTGGAGTCGGTTCCACCCATCAATTCTAGCGAAGATCGTCGGAAGAATTACGCGGTGGGTGATTGTAATGTCCAGCGTTAGTGGGATAATGATGCATATGCGTCAGCAGGAGCTCCTCAGGGCAATTACAGACAGCCCGTTTTTCAAGGCCATGGTCCCCGACGTCCGAGAGACCCTGGCGGCCCATGGTCGGGTTGTGATTCACACCAGTGGCGAGCTGATCTTCGAGCCGAAACAGCGGGCGACTGCACTTTATCTGGTCCTCGAAGGGGTGGTGGAGATCTGTCGTGAGATCGAGGACGGCGATGGTATGAAGCCGGTGGCCTACGTCGGGCCCGGCACGGTGCTCGGCGAAAGTAAGGTGATTACCGGTACTGCGCTCAGAAGTGAAGCACGATTCCCGGAGGGTGGGGCCACCATGCAGTGGCCGCGTCCCGTGATCCTGCGCATGGTTTACGAATCGAGAGACTTCAGCCTCCACTACCTTCAGAACATCGCGCGGCGCCTGGAGGGGACCTTTGCGAGTCTCGATTCTCGCGGCAGCGGCAACCTCGGCGGGATGATCGATCACTTCGATCTGCCCACCATTCTGCAGACCGTCGTTGAATCAGGGTCGAACGGTGTGGTCGAGATCCGCGACAAGGAGGGCGACACCTTCGGAGCCATCTACACCAGGAACCGCCGGGTCGGGCCCATTCTCTGTGGGACCCTGTTCGGTGAGGAAGCCTTCGTCGAGATCATGGTCTCGCCCCCCCAGGGAGGGACGTTCCGTTTCTCAACGACCGGAACACGCCAGGAAACCGAGGATTCCTACCACCTGCAGCCGCTGCTCTTCGAAGCGGTCCGGATCCAGGACGAGTTCAAGAGGTTTTCCAGCGAAGTTCCTCAGGGGGCGATCTTGCACCACACGGGACGATTGCCCGGGGAGAACGACCGGCTTTCCAGGATGGTCCTGGAGCAGGTCAAGACCCGGCCATCGGGTTGGGGGGCCGTTGCCGAAGGACTTCCCTACAGCAGGGGGCGAGTGGCAATCATGGTGCGGGAGTTGCTCCTTGCCGGGGTCCTCGAGACTGATACCAACTACAGGATCAGTGGAGCTGACGCGCTCGAATTCTGATTTCCGGACGGCGTCGCTCAGAAGAAGAATCGATCGGCGTACGAGACCCATCAATGGTCTGCTGTGGTCGATGATGTGAAGCAATCAGCGGTGTTTCCTCACCTCCCGGTCCCCGACCCACTGTAGAAGTTCGAACTCTCTGCCTATACTGATGGAGTTGTGTTCGGCCGTCGTCTCGTCCTCACGCTCGTTGCGCTGACCATTATGGTGGTGGCCGGCTGGGCATTGATCAGAACGGTTCACAGCTTCTATCGCCTGGATTTTCCGGTCCGGTGGCTCGAACAGGGAATGGTCGTCGATGAGGTGCCATCGGGGTCTTCGGCCGCGGCGGCCGGTCTGCGATCCGGCGACGTCATCGAGGCGGTGGACGGTATCGAGGTGAGTCGACTCGAAGACCCCGCCTTCCTCCTCGCCGGCGGTGAGCAACACCTGCTGGCGGTCAAGGGCGCCGATGGAGAGATTCGCGAGGTCGCATTCCACCCACCGCCGCCCGTCATCCAACCGGTCTACCTCACGCGCACATCGATTGGCCTGCTCGGTTTGATCTGTGCCCTCGTGGTGGTCTGGAAGACGTCGCGGCGAGAGGCCGCGGTGCTGCTGCTCGTCGCCGCGGCCTCGTTCGTGCTCGGTGCGGTCCCCAACAGGACTGCACAGTCTCGAGAGGATCTCCAGATTCTGCACCGGATGGCGGGGGCGGTCCTCCCCTTCCTCATCGCCCGGTTCTTCTTCATCTTCCCCGAACGTCGGGCATCCGCTTGGATTCTGGACCTGGTCACAGTGGTCGCCGCGGCCGGAGCGGCGTCGACCGCCATCGCCCCCAATGCCGAAGGTTGGTGGTCGGTCGTGACCACCATGCTGAGGGCGGCGTTCTCGATTGCGCTCGTCGGCGGGATCATCCTGCACATCGTGCGTTGGTGGCAGGCGTCACGCGATGCCCGGGTCCGGCGCCAGATCGAATGGGCGGCCCTCGGGCTCTTTGTCGGCCTGGTGCCGTGGTTGGCCCTGGTTTGGCTTCCCCGGCAGCTTGGCATCGAGGTCGATCCGTTCTCTTGGATGATGGTGCTGCCCATGGCGGCGCTTCCCCTCGCCCTGGTGGCGGCGCTGATGGAGTACCGGCTGTGGGATCTGGAGCCCATCGCCCGCGATGCGCTCTCCGCAACCCTTGTTCTGGTGATCGGTGGTTTCGCTTTTGCCATGACCAACCATCTGCTGGTCAACTATGCCGGAGGTTACGGCTCGTTGAGAAACCTGTTCGCCTTCGCCACCGGTGTGCTGCTCGTGGTGCTGCTCCAGCCGATCCGGACCCGGGTCGGCTACTTTCTCGAACACTGGCTCTACCACGGTCGCCGTCCGCCCCAGTGGCTGCTGACCCATGCGACGCGAGAGCTTGCCGAGGTCACCGATCCACGGGAACTCCTCAGCCGACTGGCCGACACTCTTCGCGACGGTCTCGATTTCGATGTTGTGGCGACCTATCTGCGGGTCGGCGATGGCGCCTTTTCTCGGGTCAGTTCGTCAGGAGGCTATCTCCCGGAGCACCTCCCCGAAACCGTTCTCGAGCATCATTTTCCCTGCTTCGAAGAGGAACAACTGGCCGTCGCCGGTTACACCCTGCGGCTGACCCTGGATCGCGTGGACACGGTGCACGGCTTGCTCTACCTTGGCCTGCGGCGTGGACTCTTTCCCCTCGGGAGCGAGGCACAGGAAGTCGTTGGCGCCTTTACCACTCAGGCGGCGGTGGCTCTGGAAAGTGCGCGCTATCTCGACGATCTTCGCCAGCAGGCGGAGGAGTATAGAATCCTGCATGCCAACACGCAGCGCATCATCGAGTCGTCAGCCGCGGCGATCCTGGTGTGCGACGCCGCCGGGCGGATTCTGTCGGCGAACAGCGAGGCGGCCGGGATCTTCGAAGTCAACGCTCCGGATCTGGTCTCGGTGCCCCTGGAAACCCTGGTCGAGCTTCCCGACGAGTGGAGAGACACTCTCCCGCTGCAGGCGGCCAATGCCGAGGGGCAAACCAAGGATCCTCCCCACCGCCGGGTGATCATGGCGGTCTCGGTGCTCGAGCTCGACAGCGGAAGCTTCAACGGACGGGTGGTGGTGCTCCAGGACGTCACTGAGCTGCGCGAGCTTCAGGATCGGATCCGGGATCAAGAGAGGATGGCCGCCCTCGGACGCCTGGCCTCGGGACTCGCCCACGAGATCAACACTCCGCTGACCGGAATATCATCGTTTGCCCAGATGCTCGGTGAGATGACTCCCGAGGAAGATCCGAGGGCATCCCTGGTTTCCAAGCTGGTGGATCAGAGTTTCCGGGTGTCCCGGATCGTTGCGAATCTCAGAGAGGCCATCCGCGGTGGAAGGGAAGAGCTGACGGTCATCGATCTCGCCATGGTGGCTCGGAGCGCAGCCCTGGAAGCGGCCCGATCCCTCGGTGCGACGGATCGACTCGAGATCGTCGACAGCCGCCCCGTCATGGCAGTGGGGGCCCCGGGGGCCATCGAGCTGGCGGTGAGCAACTTGGTTCGAAACGCCATCGAGGCTTCAGACTCCCATGCCCGCGTTCGGATCGCCGCTCAGGCAAGCGACGACTGGGCGGAGATCATTGTCGAGGACAGCGGCCCGGGTGTGGCCGAGGAGGTTCTGAAGCGGGTCTTCGAACCCTTCTTCTCAACCAAGACCGATCGTGGCGGGACGGGCATGGGGCTGGCGATTTCAAGGGATCTGATCGTCAACCTCGGGGGTCAGGTCAGCCTCGAAAACCTTGAACGTGGGGGTGCGCGTGCTACCGTGAGGCTGCAGCGATGGAAGGAGTCGGAAGCGTCCTCGTGATCGATGACGAGCCCGTCCTACAGGACGTGCTCGGGACCCTTCTGCGTGGCGCCGGCTTCGAGGTCAACAGCGCCATGTCGGCCAAAGAGGGATTGCAGCAGATCCGCGACGAGGAGATCGACGTTGTTCTGCTCGACCTCATGCTTCCCGATCGTTCGGGCCTCGAGATCCTGCCCGAGATCAAGACCCACGACCCGCACCTTCCGGTGGTGGTCATCACCGCCTACTCTTCGGTGGAATCGGCCATCGAGGCCATGCGGCTCGGCGCCTTCCACTATGTGCCCAAGCCCTTCAAAAACGAAGAGGTTCTCCATCTCGTTCGACGGGCGTGGGAGCGGCGCCGACTGCTGGTGGAAAATCTCCAGCTGCGCAGTCGGCTCGAGGGGATGGGAGAGATCGTCGGTACCAGCCGCCGAATGCAGGAGGTCTTCGAGCTCATTCGGCGAGCCGCGCCGGCCCGGTCGAATATCCTGATCACCGGCGAAAGCGGCACCGGCAAGGAATTGGTGGCGCGGGCGATCCACCGTCTCAGTCCGCGAAGCAACGAGCCATTCGTGCCGGTACACACCACTGCCATTCCATCCGAGCTTCTCGAGTCGTCCCTCTTCGGTCACGTCAAGGGCGCTTTCACCGGTGCGGTATCGAGCCGAAAGGGTCTCTTCGAGGCTGCCCATCAGGGCACTCTCTTTCTCGATGAGGTCGGCACCATCAATCCGGAAACCCAGACCAAGCTTCTTCGAGTGATCCAGGAACGGGAGATTCGCAGAGTCGGCGGGGTGGAAGCGCGATCCGTCGATGTCCGGTTGGTGGCGGCGACCAATGTTGACCTCTGGGGAGAGGTCCAGGCCGGCCGATTCCGAGAAGACCTTTACTATCGGCTCAACGTCATCACCATCGATTTGCCGCCCCTGCGCCATCGGCGCGAGGACATCCCGCTGCTGGTCTCCCACTTCCTGGGTACCTACACCGAAGAGAACAATCGTGAAATGGTTGGCTTTTCGCCCGAAGCCATCGATGCATTGACCGACTACTCGTGGCCGGGAAACGTGCGCGAACTCGAGAACGCTGTCGAGCGGGCGGTGGTGCTGAGCCGCGGCGAGACCGTCGAGCTCGACGAGCTGCCTCTGGCCCTTCGAGTCGAGTCCCGGGACGAGCTGACGATCAGCGAGATCCCGCCCGAGGGACTGGACTTCCGCTACGCCGTCGCGACCTTCCAGGCGCAGCTGATCCGCCAGGCGCTCAAGCAGACCGGCGGCGTCCAGCGCAAGGCGGCGCGGCTGCTCCAGCTCAGTCCGACGACCCTCAACGAGATGGTGCATCGGTTCGAGCTCAAGGACGAGTGATTTCGTCGATTTGACCGGGTTGTAACCTTTTCAGCAATTGCGACGTATTCTCTATTGCATCGCAACCTCCTCCAGCTGGCGGCTCCGCAACCCCCGCGGAGCCGTCAGCGTGTTTGGGGGTCAGCGACCCGACGCTTGATGCCGGATCCATCGCACCGTCGCAAACACTAAGACGCGAAGACACAACGCGGTCACCAAGGCATCGCGGGGTTGAGATGCAAGGAATGCCAAGAGTGTCCATCGCCAAGACTCGCATAGACTCGCAAAGACATCGCAGTTAAGGGTGGATCATGCTCTGCGTGGGGTTTGGTTGACTGCGTGGTGACGCTTTCTAGACCGGAAGGTGTCTGAAAGGCAGGCTGGAAGCCAGCCCCACGATGCCCGCCCTTCAACGAAACAGGAAAGTTTGAGATGGTTGTGTGGGCATCTTGCCTGCCCTTCAGCGCTTTGGAACTAGCACGGACGTCACCACGAAGTCAGACATCCTCCAAGCAAGCGATTGCCAACTCTCCATTGCGATGATGCGATGGAATGCGACGTCATCTGTGTCTATCTGTGTGATCTGTGGGCTGCCGCGATGATGCGATGCTCCAATTCAGCATCCAGCTACCCGATCACACCGCCTCCGAGGCACTCGTCGCCGTCGTAGAGCACCGCGTACTGGCCGGGCGCGATGCCGCTTTCGGGTTCATCCATCACGACATCGAGACCGCCTTCAGCGAGCGGCCGCAGCCGACAGCCGACGAGGTCGGGGGCGTGACGGACCCGAAGATCTAATCGATCTCCCGCCGGTGCTGCCGCAATCCAATGGGGCTCGGCGATGATGAAGTGATCTCGGTGGTGATTCGAGAGCGAATCGGCGTGGGCGACGAGCAGCTCGTTGGTCGAATGGTCCTTGCCGACCACGTACCAGGGCCCGTTACCGAGACCGAGGCCCTTGCGCTGGCCGATGGTGTGGAACCAGAAACCGCGATGACGACCGAGCTCGTCGCCGGTGGAAATGTCCCGGATCAATCCCGGATGTTCACCGAGGTGGTGTTCGACAAAGGCGTCGTACGGCACCCGTCCGAGAAAACAGATCCCCTGGGAGTCCGGCCGATCGCTGTTGGGCAAATCGAACCGACGGGCCTCGGCACGGACTTCGGCCTTGGTCATGCCGCCGATGGGAAACAGACACCGGGCGATTTGATGCTGGTCCATCTGGCTGAGGAAATAGGTCTGGTCTTTGACCGGATCGACGCCTTTGAAGAGCCGGGAGAGGGATCCCGTGTGGTCGACTCTGGCGTGGTGGCCACTGGCGACAAAATCGAAGTCCCCGCCGAACCGATCGACAAAGGCGCCGAACTTGATCAGCCTGTTGCACAGCACATCGGGACTCGGTGTGCGGCCGGCCTCGAGCTCGGCCACGGTTGATCCCACCACCCTGGCGTAGTAGTCCTGTTGGAGTGGTGCAATCTCGAGAGGCACGCCGAAGACGTCGCAGATCTCCCGAACGTACTCGAGATCTTCCTCCCACGGGCAACTGCCGAGAAAGGCCAGCTCGTCCTCGAGCCAGATCTTGAGGTAGTAGGCCGTGAGCTCGTGGACGCCCTCGTCGGCCAGTCGAGCCAGCGCCACCGACGAATCAACGCCTCCAGACGTCAGGATGGCAATCTTGCTCATCCGAATAGATTACCTCTCCCTTTTCTCATCCGGGGTTTCGTCCGACGAAGCCCCGGATGAGAAAAGGGAAACCGACTCTGTTGTGGGCTGGTCTCGCCTATCTCATGTACTTGAGGTGCACCAGGTGTTCGAGATACTGATCCGTGTGGACGCCGTGGTCGGTGAGCATGCCCTCGGCGCTGACGACGAATGTGGCTTCTTCCCCCGCAATCCTGGAAAAGTAGACTCGGTGTCGTTCGCCGTGAGAACACATGTCGATGGCGCAGAGCTCGTCTGAGAGATCGGAGACGAGACTGCGGTCACAAACGGGACAGCTGAAGCTCCAACGAGTACCCTTGGGCATGGTTTCATCCGGTGGCAACTCGACCTCGTAGTTCCCCGGCTGTGGGTGCAAACCGACAAGCATCCTCTTGTCCTCATGCTCGGCTCGCAGCACGATGGAGGTCTCGGGATTCAATGTGGCGTCGCAATGGGGACACGAATAGATCCAGCGCATGCTTTCCTCCCCACCCTCACACCCTTGCCCGTGAGAAGGGCGGACCCATGCAGCATATCGCATGTCCCGGGCGAATGTGGCGATATGGTCTCGTTCTCAGGGCAAATCGACGCCCAGCTCCTCCAACTGTTTGGCGGCGGCGGCGGCCCAGCCTCGGTTGGCGGCGGGTGAGGCGGGGCTTGGGTGGAGGATCCGGCCGATCCGGAGGCCGTGGTCGGTGAGAACGGCCCGAGCCCGTTTCTCGGCGAACGCACCCACACCCACGACAAGTCGAGGCCGGAGAGCTTCGACGGTGCGACGGAGGGCGTCGTCACAGACCTCCAGGAGCGGACGTCGGTCGGTTGCGGTCAACTTGTCCGGCGTCAGGTTCCGACCGCTGTTTTCGAGAAACTGCAGCGGGCAGTAATTGGCGACGAAGAAGGTTCGGAAGAATGTCTCCGGTGTTCCGAATACATCCTCGGCAAAACCCCAGAGCCGGCGGCCGGAAACCTCGCTGCGTGGGCAATCGAGACCGAGGACAGGCCGTTTGGTGTGTTCGTTCGCCGGTCGCCCGATCTCCGCTTCCAGACCCAGCCAGTCCCGGACGGCTGTGATCTCGCCGAAGGGCACACCCGTTTGCGCCATCCCCCAAGGTCCCGGGTTCATCCCGAGAAGGACGACTTCTCTGGGCCTCCCTCCAAAGCGTTGGAGATACTGGCGATGCATGTCCCAAGCATAGTCAAGAGGGTTGTAGACATGGGAAACCGGGTGACCGAAAGTGAGCGAGTCGACCTCCGACCGCAGGCTTCGGGAAATCTCGACAAGATCCGCAGAACCCATGGTCGGGGATTGTAGCCCGTCACTCTCATCGGTCCCTTCTTGCTCTGATGGAAGCGGGCGGTATAAAGTGAGTGACGGCGCCGCCCGGCGCCGGCGATTCAGCGCACCAAGGCGCCGACGTTCAAGGAGGAACTCGTGGAGCTCACGACCATCGAAAATATTCTCGACTACGCCATTTCGAACGAAGAAAAGGCGGCAGCGCTCTACTACGAGCTCGCCGACAAGGTGGAACGTCCGGGGATGCGCGAGGCTTTTCTCCATTTCGCCAAGGAGGAAGAGGGACACAAGGCGCGTCTGCTCAAGATCAAGCAGGGTGAGATTCCCGCGGTGATCGAGGAGAAGGTGGCCAACCTCGGAATCACCGAGAGCATGGACGAGCCAAAGACCGCTCCCAACATGACCTATCAGGAGGCCCTGCTCTTCGCTATGAAGGCCGAGAAGGCCGCCTTCGTGCTCTACACCAAGCTCGCCGAGGCGACCACGGACGCGGGTCTCCAGCGGGTCTTTCGCGGACTCGCCCAGGAAGAGGCCAAGCACAAGCTTCGTTTCGAGATCGAGTACGACGACCACGTGCTCGAAGGGGTCTGATTGCACCGAGCGCCGCCGGGCCGCCTCCGGCGACCGGGCGGCGCTCGCTGCAAGCGATGTGCGTTGCACATCGGAGGGTCATTCTGTCGTGGAGCGGTGCCAGGCACCTTTTCGCGGCGAAAAGAGAGCCAGGCACCGAGCCCGGTCGGCATTTGTGCGGGGCCCGCTGCACAGCCGGAAGGTCGATGGGACACAAATGCGGACCCGGCACCCCGCCGCACGCCCATTGCCAGTAGAGGCGCGATACTGTCCCTGTCCCTGTCCCTGTCCCTGTCCCTGCCGCTGCCGCTTCGGGTCGCTGTACCATTGACCCCGATGACGGGAGGCACCCATGCGACGTGTTCTGATTCTGATGACGGTGGTGATGATGATGACCGGTGCGGCGGGTTCCGTTGATCGGCCCGAAGGGAACTCGTTCGCGACCCGGTCCGTAGTCCACGCCAAGCATGGGATGGTGGCCGCGGCGCACCCGCTCGCCGTCGAAATCGGTGTCGCGGTGCTCAAGGACGGCGGCAGTGCCGTCGATGCGGCCATCGCGGTCAACGCCGCCCTCGCCTTCATGGAACCGGTCTCCTGCGGCCTCGGCGGCGATCTCTTCGCCATTGTCTGGGATCCTGAGACGGAGACCCTGCACGGACTCAACGGTTCTGGCCGGGCTCCGGCGGCGCTCACTCCGGACAAGGTGCCGGCCGAGCCCGACGGCACCATCCCAGTCTATTCGCCCTACTCCTGGACGGTGCCGGGAGCCGTGGACGGCTGGATGGAGCTGCACGAGAAATTTGGTCGTCTGCCCATGGCGCGGCTCCTCGAACCCACCATCGCCGCGGCCCGTGAAGGAGCTCCGGTTCCGAGGGTCATCGCGGGCGCCTGGGCGCGCGGAGCGGCCAAGTTTGAGGAGATGCCCGGTTTTGCCGAGGTCTTCATGCCCGGCGGGAAGACACCCGCCGAGGGCGAAATCTTTGCCAACCCGGCACTGGCCGACACCCTGGAGCGGATCGCCGCCGGTGGCCGGGATGCCTTCTACGGCGGTGAAACCGCCCGGGCCCTGGTTGCCTACTCGGAGAAGGTTGGAGGGTTCTTCTCGTTGGCCGATCTCGCCAACCACTCCAGCGAGTGGGTGGCGCCGGTGTCCACGACCTATCGCGAGTGGACCATGTGGGAGTTGCCTCCCAATGGGCAGGGGATCGCGGCCCTACAGATCCTCAATCTCTTAGAAGGCTACGACCTCTCCGCCCTGGGCCGAGACAACCCCGATTTCTGGCATTTGCTCATCGAAGCCAAGAAGATTGCCTATGAAGATCGGGCCCGCTTCTACGCCGACATGTCGATCAGCGAGGTCCCGGTGGCCGAGCTCATCGGTAAGGACTACGCGGCCGAGCGCGCGAAGCTCATCGACATGACACGTGCGGCACGGAGCATCGAGCCGGGCAACCCCCACCTCATCCACGGCGACACGACCTTCCTGGTGGCCGCGGATTCTTCCGGCCAGATGGTTTCATTGATCCAGTCCAACTACACCGGCTTCGGCTCGGGCTATGTCGTGCCTGAGCTCGGTTTCGGGATCCAGGACCGTGGGGCGCTCTTCACGCTGGAGGAGGGCCACCCCAACGTCCTCGAACCCGGCAAGCGACCCTTCCACACCATCATCCCGGCCTTTATGGGAGAAAATGGCGTACCCGATATGGCCTTTGGCGTTATGGGTGGCGACATGCAGCCCCAGGGCCACATCCAGATCATGATCAACATGGTGGACTTCGGGATGGACCTCCAAGAGGCCGGCGACGCCGCCCGCTTCCGCCACACCGGTTCATCCGCCCCCACCGGAACCCTCATGACCAGTGGCGGGGTGGTCCACCTGGAATCGGGGGTCTCGACCGAGATCCGGCGGGAGCTCATGCGACGCGGCCATCGGATCCAGGAACTCGCCGCACCGGGCTACGGCGGCTACCAGGCCATCCGCCGCAATCCGGAGACCGGCGTCTACGCAGGAGCGACGGAGTCGCGCAAGGACGGGATGGCGGCCGGATATTAATGATGAATGCAGAATGCGGAATGATGAAATCCATCGCAGCGAACCCTCATTCACATGAAGATCGGCTGTGATGTCAATCATCATTCCTCATTTGGAGTGTGCGCGCGGAGGCGCGGTACACTCGCACCATGCTTGACACGATTCTCCCGCCGCAGCAACAGGAGCTTCTTCGCGACGAGCGCGAGCTGCTCACCGAGGTTGCGGTCGCGCTGGAGCGCAATGACGTCGCGGCAGACGAGCGGGGAGCCCTTGCCGAGAGTCTGCGTCAGCTCGACGAGCTCTTTCTGCTCGTCATCGTCGGTGAGTTCAACGCCGGCAAATCGGCGCTGATCAACGTCCTGCTCGGTCGCGACCTCCTCACCGAGGGGGTCACACCGACCACCGCCAAGATCCACCTTCTGTCGTGGGGCGAGACCGAGGGCAGGGAACCCATCGATGGCGTCTCCGAGAAGCTGACGGCGCCGGTGGAGATCCTCCGTCAACTCTCGTTGGTCGACACCCCGGGCACCAACGCCCTCGACCGCAGCCACGAGGCGCTGACCACCGAGTATGTCCCCCGCGCGGACCTCGTGCTATTCGTCACCTCGGCCGATCGACCGTTCTCGGAGTCCGAGCGGGCCTTTCTCGAACGCATCCGCGAATGGGGCAAGAAGGTCGTCGTCGCGGTCAACAAGATCGACATTCTCAAGACGCCGGGTGACGTCTCCGAGGTTCTCAACTGGGTGCGATCCAACGGGATGCACCTGCTCGGTTCGGCCCCCCGGGTCTTCCCGGTTTCAGCGCTCCAGGCGAAAAACGCTCGCACCAACGACGACGCTGAGGAGCTGGCCGCCAGCGGGCTGCCCGAGATCGAGGACTGGCTACAAGCGACCCTCGATGACGACGAACGGATCAGGCTCAAGCTCGGCAATCCCGTCGGGGTGGCGGCGCGGCTGCTCGGGCTCGGGCTCGAGGCGGTGGACGGGCGTCTCACGCTGCTCGCCGATGACCTGACAACCATCGAAGACATCGAAGCCCAGACCGCCACCTGGGCCGACGATGTGGATCGCGAGTTCGGGCTGCGTCTTGCGGACATCGAGAACGTGCTGCTCTCGATGGAAAAACGCGGCCTCACCTTCTTTGACGAGACCGTCCGCTTGAGCAGGCTGACGAGCCTCTTCGACAAGGAGGTCCTGAAGGATCGTTTCGGAGCCGAGGTGGTCGCCGACGCGCCGCAGCAGGTCGAGGCCAAGACCGAGTCGCTCATCGACTGGCTGGTGGAGTCCGATCTCGCCCAGTGGCAGTCGGTGGTCAACCACGTCAACCGCCGCGCCGCGGCCCATGCCGATCGCATGGTCGGCGAGGTGGGCGGCCGATTTGAGGCCGACAGAGGACGCTTGCTCGCCACCGTCGGGCGCGCCGCCGCCGACGGCCTCGCGAGCTATGACCGCGCAGCCGAAGCCCGACGGATGGCCGACGATGTCTCCAAGGCCGTCACCGGGACCGCTTTGGCCGGGGTCGGAGCCGTGGGTCTCGGAGCCACCGTGGCCATCGCCGCCTCTTCGACAGCGGCCGATGTCACCGGTCTGCTCGCCGCAGGGCTGCTCTTCTCCCTCGGGCTTTTCATCCTGCCGCACCGTCGGCGCAAGGCCAAAGCTGAACTCAAGGAGAAGATCGCCGCCCTGCGCACCGAGATCATGGGTGCCCTGAAGGCCCAGTTCGCCAGCGAGTCCGAACGCAGCCGCACCAGGCTCGCCAACACCATCGCGCCCTACACTCGCTTTGTCCGCACCGAGTCGGACCGACTCCAATCCGAACAGCGTGAGTTGGGTGGACTCGCCGACAAGGTCGAGTCCTTCCGTTTGCGGGTGAAGGATCTTCTCTGAGCGAGGGATCGAGGGCCGATATCTGGACGGGGGTCAGCAATACCGTCTGCGGGTTCCGGCGAATCCACCCGTCAAGCGTTTCTGGGCGATCTCGGCCTACGATCCGATGACCCGGAGCCTGCTCGATATCGGGGCAACAGGAACACGTCGGTTGGCAGCCTCGATGACCCCGTCGTCAATGCCGACGGTACGGTCGATGTCTACTTCGGCCCCGAGGCGCCCGATAGAAACGAGAAGAACTGGGTGCTCAATGACCTCGAGCTGATCGAGTAGGTTGCAGGATTCAGATTGCAGTTTCGTAGGGGCGGGTTTGACACCCGCCCCTTTTCTACTCGATAGGTAAATCCGTGCCCGAGGGTGGGTGAGCCTAGGCGCGTTCATGGCCCGACGTAGGGCGGGCCTGGGCCCACCTTCAGAGGCATCGAAGAACCCGTGGCTTACCACGAAGTCAGACAACCCCGACGTCTGCGTCCCTGGACTGGCGTACATCGCCACACCGACGTCAACGACTCTGAAGGTGGGCTTAAGCCCACCCTACGTGAGCCGGGCATGGCGCGAAGCGAAGTGCATGGTGCACGTATCTTGAGAACCGGTAAGGGAAACCGAGCCGGGAAGTGACTAGGAGGTGAGAGTCCTCTGGAGGCCTAGGTAACGGGAACTCCGAGCCGAACAGCAAGGGCAACCTCCGCGAGGAGGTGTCTGAAGGAAGCTGTAGGCGAACTTTCGGCCCGAGGAACACGAATCGCATACGAGGCATGGAAGACCTGGGCGAGGTGGCGTAGGACACCAAACCCGAAAGTCATACGGGAGGTCGACATGTATATGCGACGGGCAGATGGAAGGAAGGTCACGCGTCTTACCCCGGGAGATCTGGCGCTTCACCCCTGAGGGGCAATCTGGAGGGTCAGAAGTCAGCCGGAGCCATAGTAGGCGGGGAAGCCCGCCAAAGGGCTCCGCGAAGCGAGGAGAGCTGGTGCGTAACTCTCGACAGTTGAAGAAGGAGCAGACAGATGGCTGAGATGCCGGAAAGACCTTTCTGCGCGGGCAGCGGAACTGCCGGGCGGGCTGGGAACGAGCACCAAGCGACAGCGGCGGGTGGCGAGAACACCAGATCACGGAAGGACGTGGTCGCGAAGGCGACCATGGAGGAGGTGCTGGGAGCGGAGAATGTCGAGAAGGCACTGCGGCGAGTCAAAGCCAACAAGGGAGCCCCAGGGGTGGACGGAATGACCGTCGACGGACTTGTGGAGTTCTTGAAAGGCAAAGGCTGGCAGCAGATCGAGAAGGCATTGCTAGAGGGCCGATACAAGCCTCAGGCCGTGCTCGGGGTGGAGATACCGAAGCCGAATGGCGGGAAGCGCCAGCTAGGGATACCGACGGTGGCAGACAGGCTGATCCAGCAGGCGATATTGCAGGCGGTTCAGCCCAGAATCGACTCGACGTTTTCCGAGCACAGCTATGGATTTCGCCCCGGGGCGACGAGCAACAGATGCGGTATGTCAGATGATAGACTACGTGGAGGAGGGATACGCGTGGATCGTAGACTGTGATCTGGCGAAGTTTTTCGATGAGGTACAGAATGACGTGCTGATGTCCCGAGTGGCTCGCAGAATCCAGGACAAGCGCATCCAGCGGACGATCCGGAGAGACCTGCAAGCCGGGCTGATGCTCGGTGGGTTGGAGAGCCAGAGGCTCAAAGGGACCCCGCAAGGGGGACCTCTGTCACCACTGCTCAGCAGTATCCTGCTCGACGACCTGGACTGGGAGCTTGAGCGACGCGGTCACCGCTTCGCCCGCTATGCGGACGATTTCATCGTATGTGTGAAGAGCCGCAGAGCAGGCGAGCGGGTGCTCGGATCACTGGAGCAGTTTCTGGCAAAGAAGCTGCGTTTGAGAGTGAACCGAGACAAGAGCAAGGTGGCCCGGGTCGACGAGTGCACATTCCTTGGGTACTCGATGATCTACCTGAAAGACGGCAGTACACGCCTGACACTTCCACGGGGGACGCTTCAACGACTCCGAGGAAAAGTGCGAGAGGTGATAGGCCGCCGCGCGGCAGGGGGCAATCAATCGAGTCTGTCATCAAGCAGCTGAAGCCGATTCTACGTGGGTGGTACAACTACTACCGATTTGCACAGACGGCTTGGAGCTTTAGCGGCCCGGATGGATACGTCCGGCGGCGGCTCCGGTGGCTGTGCTGGCGGCATTGGAAGACGCCACGGACCCGAAGGAAACGTCCCATTGCCTTGGGTCTTCGACCGGATAAGGCGCGGAAAACCGCCTACTCCAACTGCGGACCCTGGCGGTGCTCTCGGTTACCCGGGGTACACCAAGCCCTCTCAAACAGCCACCCTCGCGTGCGACCCTTGACCGGCAGTCTCAAGGGCGATTTCAGGGTTCGGATCGGGGGATGGCGGATCCTCCTGACCCCGAATCGAGAGTCAAGAGTGCTCCACTCCTACGCCATCCTCCCCCGCGGCGACGCCTACTAACCACAGCTCGAGGCCTTGAGGCCCGCATCCTGCGACGTTGCGTAGGCGTTCTGGTACACGCCTGGGAAATGAAAAATGAGAAATGAGAAGTGAAGAATTGAGGACTGGCCGATTGAGCCGCTGAGGGAGGAGAACGATCCCTCCGAAATTTTTCATTGTTAATTTTTCATTTTTCATTCCTTCGGCCTGAATCCCCCACACCCCTCGTTTCTCACCCAAAACGAGAAATGTACATCTTCTCCGACGGCCCTACTCTGGAATGGTATGTTGAAGTGGATTTCGGATCCCCTCATGGGAGAAAAGAGTAGAGAATGCTCAAAATAGGACGAGGTGCTTTCGTGGTAGCGGCTCTTTCCATCTTCGCACTCTGCGGTTCGACACAAGCCGAGGAGAGTGATACGGAAGCCATGAAACAGGCGAACAACCCGCTGGCGAGTTTCACGACGCTGAACTTCCACAACTACTACATCTCGGATCTCGACGAGGTCGACGACACTGCCAATACCCTCTGGATCCGTTACGCCCAGCCGTTCAGACTGTTCAAGGGTGACTGGTTGCTCCGCGCCTCCTTGCCGGTGAATCGAGTGCCGACAGCAGAGGGCTCAGTAACCGGTCTGGGCCCGGCCAACGCTTTTGCGGCCTACCTGTTCAAAATGAAGAACCCCGAAATCACCTTAGGTGCAGGCCCGTTGGCGGCCTTTCCCACAAGCACCGGCGATGTCCCCGGTGGTGACACCTGGGATCTCGGTGCAGCCTTGGTTCTCTTTGATGCCAGGTCGGACCTCTTCCAGTGGGGCGGCCTCGTGACATATCAAACCGACGTGGCCGGCGACGGCGAAAGTAGTCTCGCCGCGGTGCAGCCGTTCGGCATGGTGCAGATGGGCAAGGGCTGGTATCTGCGTTCTACCGGCGTCTGGACATACAATTTCGAAAACGATAGTTGGATGGTGCCGTTTGGTATGGGTGTCGGCAAGGTCGTCAAGGCGGGCAAAAAGGTCATCAATGCGTTCTTCGAACCGCAGTTCACCATCCTGAGCAGCGGCGATGCCGGCCAGCCCCAGTTCCAACTCTTCTTCGGCGTCAATATCCAGTCCATGAAGTGACCGCCGGGGATTCGCAAATCGGCTATTCTCGCGCATACTAGGAAAGTGAACGACCAATCAATTGAATCGTCCCCTTCCGTCGACGGGCCGCCGGAGGTGACCACCGCGGCCGAACCCGCCGCAGAGGTGGTTTTGACCGCCGACGAGATCCAAGAACAGATGGCGACCACGCGGCGGCAGATCCACGAGCGCTCCGACGAAGTTGTGACCCAAACCAAGGAACTGAGTGATTGGCGGTTCTATGTGAAGCGCTATCCGTGGGTCTCTGTGACCACGGCGGCGGTGATCGGATATGCCATTGTTCCCGGGCGAACCAAGACGACCGGCGGTGACCCCGACGACCAAAGCGAAGATTCCAACACCGATGTGCTGAGGTCGATGCTCGCCGCCACCGCAAAACGTGCTGCGATGGCCCATCTGAGCAGAACCCTTGGCGGTGTCCTTGGTGGTTTCTTCACCGCCGATGATGAGGCAGGACCCGCCACGGAAGGTAACGGCGATGAATGACGCAACACACGATGAACCCAGCGTTGTCGTGGACCCAGATCCGCCGGCAGAGTCGCCGATGGATCTCGTTCAACACCGGGCGATTGAATATGGCCGTTCGGCCACCGCTTGGGTCGTCGAACACCCCGAACTCTCGCTGTGTCTCGGCCTCGCGCTGGGCGTGGGCGTCGGCCTGGCAGCGAAACGTAGATGAGCGACGAATCGCCTCTCAACGAGCTGCAGTCAAACACCCGGATGCTGGTGCACGACATCCTCGCGCTTGCGGATCTGCAGCTTCAGCTCTTCCGGGCCGATGGCCGGGAAATGGCCCGCAAGGCGGCGCCGAAACTGGTGCTGGCGGCCGTCGGCGTCGTCATCGCTACCAGCAGCCTTCCGCTGCTCATGGTCGGCCTGGCCTACGCCCTCGTCGAGTTGGCGGAGTTCCCGATCTGGGGCGCCATGCTCACAAGCGCCGTCATCGGAATCATCATCGGCGCCCTCGCCGTGGTCGTCGGCACCAAACGACTGCAGCCCCTGTCCGGCATCTGGCAGCGCTCCACCGGCGAACTCCGTGAAAATGTCGAGTTCCTGAAAGAGACCCTGAAGAGACCCACACCGAAAGCTTGAGGGCTTGGGGACGTTGGGACCTCTCTCGACCGGATTCTCGCCGCCGATCAAAGCGAGTCGCGAGGTGCGATTGTAGGGTGGGCCTGGGCCCATCTTCAGTGTCGTTTACGGGGGTGTGGCGTTGCACGCCAGTCCACGGTCGCACACGTCAGGGTTGTCGGACTTCGTACAACGCCATGAGTCCTTCAAGGACTCTGAAGGTGGGCCCAGGCTCACCCTACCCATCCCGCATCCTGAATCCTGAACCCTGCATCCGTTGGCCGATTCCATGCCCTGATTGACAACTGAGAATACAACTTATATGTTGTTTTTACGGAATTCGACGAAATCCTCTGTCTTCCGGACGGACCGCAGCGGACAGCGGCAACCGCAGCCTGGGTGCAGGGGCTGTTCTCGGAGGAAAGTCCTACCCCGGTGCTGGTCGGGGGCGCTGCAGTTGAGATCCTGACCGGCGGGGCCTACACGACCGGGGATTTTGACTTTGTCGGTTCAGTCCCTGCCTCTGTGCGGCGGCAACTCGAAACGCTCGAGATGTGGGCAAACAACGGCCCTGCTGAAGTCACCTAGTGGACACGGTCAAGACCCCATTCCTCACCCGCAGGCGTCCGCGGTCCTTCGTCGAATGGCGACAACTGCGAGATTGGGGCAAACTCCCCAACCGAGAGGCAAATGTGCCCGGCTACCTGCTTCGCACCGTCCGCACCGAAGCGGGGTTCACTCAAGCGCAGCTCGCAGCCAAACTCGGAATCTCTCAGCAAGGCGTCGCCCGAGCCGAGAAATGGACATCCAACCCCACAGTCGAGTTCATGAATCGGTGGGTGCGGGCCTGTGGCCGGCGCCTCGAGTTCTGCCTGCAGCCATAGCCTTCCGAGGACCGCGAACGGTCAAGCCCTGCCAACGAACCGTCGGTCATCCTGCCTTTTGCTGGAGGTGCTAGCCCGAAGTATTCATGAGGTTTCGTCGCGAGGTCAGCGACACGACTTCTGAGTTCAACGCCGCCGTCGGGCCCCGCTCCGAGGTCCGGTTCGGCCACGTAGGCAAGGTCACCATCAGCCTGACGGACTGATCGGACAACAACGATGGACATCGCTCGGGGGAGGGCTCAGGCCCTCCCCTGTATCGTCTGAAGCACTCTTCGGTCAGTTCACGCCGGGCAGCGGTCGGCCCGGGCTCCACGGCACACCGGCCGCCTCCATTTCCGCCTCAAGCGCGGGCAGACCGATCTCGAGCAGTTGCTTGAGCTCGGGGAGGATTCCGGCGAACTCGGTCTCGGCGATCTCGAGCTGGCGCCGGTGGTGCGGCGTCGGACCGTAGTCCGACTGACCATCGCTGAAACCGGCGACTCGGAGACGGCGGGAGACGGTGGGCGTCTGCGGAACGTTGAACGACGCGGCGGACCGATTGCCACTGAGCCTGGCGTCGATGTCATGGAGCCGCTGTCTGATCGCCTCCAGTTCGGTGTCCAAGGTCCCGGGATCGATGGTGGATCGACCGAGGGCCTCGGAAAGTCTCTCGACCCGGCCGAAACCGTTCTTGAGAGCCTCGTCTGCGGCGGTCGCAGCGCGCCGGAGCTCGGCCACCCGGGCCATATATCGGGCAGCATCGGCGGGATCGGTACCCTCGAGCGAGCCCGGGAAGACCCGCACGACCTCGAACGGTGTCGGTCCAGCGAGCACTGTGGCCTCACCATCCACTCGCTTGGAGAGGGTGACGGTGTAGCTCCCCGGAGGCGCCTTGTGGCCGCCGCCGCCTCGCTCCCACGGGTTCGGCTCGCTCCTGATGAGCTCGACGGCCTTGGTGGTGGGGTAACGCAGATCCCAGGCGACCCGGTGGAAGCCCTTCTTGGCCGGGCCTGTGACGGTCCGGACAACGTCGCCATCGGCGTTTCGGATGGTCAGCAGGATCGCCGGTTCGGGTTGCCGGCGCTCGGTCTCGAGCGCATCGAATCCGGCATAGGGTGTGTCCGCCCCCTCCTTCTCGAGCTTCTTCTCGGCCTCGCGTCGCTCCTTCTTGAGCGTCGTCAGGCCATCGGCGAGGTGGTAGGTGAAGACAGCTCCGAAGGGTGGGTTCTCGGCGATGAAATAGCCGGCGCCCTGGGCGGCCTGACCTCCCTGGCCGAGGGTTCGGCGCTGGGTGTACCACAGAGCGTCCTTGACCTTGAAGAGATGCGCCTCCGAGGCGAGGACCTCGTCGGTGACCTCGCGCAGCGGGGTGTAGTCGTCGAGGACATAGAACCCACGGCCGAAGGAAGCGCCCACGAGGTCGTTCTCGCGACGCTGGATGGCAAGATCGCGGAACGAGATGGTCGGCGCTCCGCCTTCGAGCTTGATCCACTGCCCGCCGCCGTCGATGGTGAAGAAGATCCCGAACTCGGTGGCCAGGAAGAAGAGGTCGGCCTCGACGTGATCCTGGACCAGCCGCCACACGAGGTGCCGGTCGGGCAGATCGCCGGCCATGGACCGCCAGCTCTTGCCGCGGTCGGTTGTCTTGACCAGATAGGGTGAGAAGTCGCCGTACTTGTGGTTGTCGAGGGACACATAGGCGGTGTCCGAGTCGAAGAGATCGGCCTTGATGTCATTGACGAAAGCCGTATCGGGGACCCCCGGCAAATCACCCACCGCGATGGCGGTCCAGTTGGACCCGCCATCGGAGCTCACCTGGATGAGCCCGTCATCGGTGCCCGCCCAGAGCACACCCTCGGTCACGGGCGATTCGGCCAGTGAGGTGATGGTGTTGTAGACCGACATTGCGCCGAAGTCCCAGGTGGCGTCGGAGCTCCACTGGCGGCCCATCACCGGCAGCAACATCCGGTCTTCATCCTTGGTCAGATCGGGGCTCACCGGAGCCCAACTGTCGCCCCGGTCATCCGACCGCCACACCCTTTGCGAGCCGTAATAGACCCGGGTCGGCGAGTGCGGGCTGATGAGGATGGGCGCATCCCAGTTGAAGCGCTCGGGTGGATCGCCGGGCTCGGGCTGGGGCTGGATGTAGACGATCCCGCCGGTGGCGCGGTCGGTCCGGGTCAGATTGCCCTCCTGCCACTCGGAGTAGACGATGTTCGGGTTGCCGGGCTCCACCGCGGGCTGATGGCCGTCGGCGAAGAGGGTGATGAACCAGTCGGCGTTGCGGATCCCGTTGACACTGGCGGTGCGCACCGGGCCACCCTGGGTGTTGTTGTCCTGGGTGCCGCCATATACGTTGTAGAAGGGCTCGGTGTCATCCACCGCCAGCTTGTAGAACTGAGTCACCGGGAGGTTTGCTACGTAGCGCCAGTTCTCGGCGAGATCGAAAGTCTCGTACAGCCCGCCGTCGGTGCCCGCGAGGAGATAGTCGGGGTCGTCGGGCAGGAAGGCCAGGGCGTGATTGTCCGAGTGCTTGGACTCCTCCTTCAGCCGGCGGAAGGTCGCGCCGCCGTCATCGGAGACCTGGATCCGGACATCCATCAGATAGATCCGGTCAAAAGCATGCGGGCTGGCCACGAGTTCCTGGTAGTAGTGGGGACCGGTGGCGCCGGCCACCGCATCGGATCGCTTGGTCCACGCGGCGCCGCGATCGGCCGATCGCCAAACCCCGCCCGTGCGGTTGTCGAGCTCGATGGCGGCATAGACCACATCCGGTTTCTGCGGCGAGATGGCGAGACCGATCTTGCCCATGTTGCCCTTGGGCAGGCCCTCGGTGAGCTCGGTCCAGCTTTCGCCGCCATCGGTGCTTCGGTGGATCCCGGTCTCGGGTCCGCCGTCCATCACCGCGGCCACGGTCCGGTGGTGCTGCCAGGTGGCGGCATAGAGGACATCCGGATCGCGCGGATCCATGACCACATCGGTGACCCCGGTCCACTCGCCCGCGGACAGGATATTGGTCCAGGTGTCGCCGCCGTCGGTGCTCTTGAAAAGCCCGCGTTCGCCGCCTGGTGACCACAGCGGCCCCTGCGCAGCGACCCACAGGATATTCGAGTCCTCGGGGTGGATGATGATCTCGGACAGGTGTTGGGTGTCGCCGAGACCCATGTTGGTCCAGTTGGCACCGCCATCGGTGCTTCGATAGATGCCATCGCCAAAGCCCACGTGGCGGCCGCCGACATTCTCACCTGTGCCGACCCACACGGTGTGTGGATTGGATGGGTCAATGACGACACACCCTGTGGAGTAGACCGACTCGTCATCGAAAATGGGCTCCCAGGTGGTGCCTGCGTTGACGGTCTTCCACACGCCGCCCGAGCCCACCGCGACATACCAGATGCTGTGGTCCGTCGGGTGGATGGCGATGTCGGCGATGCGGCCCGACATGAGGGCTGGTCCGATATTGCGCAGCTCGAGGCCCTTGAAGGCCTTGGCGGTCATTCCCGTGTCGTCGCCCTCCTCCGCGGCGACGGCGTAGACGGGCAGAACAAGCGCGACAATGGTCAACGCGACGGCGATTCTTATCATGTGGCTTCCTCCGTGGCGGAATTCCGGCTCCGCGGAAAATCAGACTAACAAAACTGCGGCTCTTATGCGTGGCCATTTGAGCGACAGATCCACTCATCGCAGTTTCACCGCAAAGGCGCAAAGGTCGCCAAGAACATCGCGATGGCCATCTCAGGATTGACCCATCGCACCATCGCATATTGCCCGCAGATCACGCAGATTCCATCAAAACGTCGCAACCACGGAGACACCAAGCACAAAGCGGGAGAGGTGATCCTAGATGGCGTATCATTCATCGAAACAGCCCGAGCGGAGGAAAGATGGCAAGCTCGTCAGTCAGATCGAACAGGAACTCGTTCGTGGGTTACTTTGAGTGGTTCGTTCACTCCGAGGTTACGGGCAGCATTCTGTTGCTGGCGTGCACGATCACCGCTCTGATCTGGGCCAACTCGCCGTGGGCCGGGACCTACAACGATTTGCTCCACACCTACATCGGGGTCGGCTGGGGAGATTCGGTCTTCAAGCTCTCGCTCCACCACTGGATCAACGACGGTCTGATGGTGATCTTCTTCTTTGTCGTCGGGCTCGAGGTCAAACGCGAGCTGGTGGTGGGCGAGCTCTCCTCCTTTGACAAGGCAAGCCTTCCGGTGGCGGCCGCCCTTGGCGGCATGGTGGTGCCGGCCCTGTTCTTTGTTTTCCTCAACTATGGTGGTGAGGCCGCACGTGGCTGGGGCATTCCAATGGCCACCGACATCGCCTTTGCCCTCGGTGTCTTGGCGATCTTCGGCAAACGGGTTCCCCTCGGGCTCAAGGTCTTCCTCACGGCCCTGGCCATTGCCGATGATCTGGGCGCGGTGGCGGTGATCGCGCTCTACTACACCGAGCAGATCAACATCGCCGCATTCGCCGTTGCGGCGGTCTTCCTGGTCGTTCTCTACCCCGTCGTCCGGTTGCGGGTCAAGCGCCGGGGCATCGTCTTGATCCTAATGGTCGCGGTATGGCTCGCGGTCTTCGCCTCGGGTGTGCACGCCACCATCGCCGGGATCCTCCTCGCCATGGTGATCCCGGTGCGGCCGAGGGCCAACCCGAAACGATTTGTTTCGGATGCCGAGGAGGTGCTCGAGAAACTCAAGCTGCGGCAGGAGTCCTCGAGCTGCGTCGTGACCGACCGTGAGCAGCTTTACGCCCTCGAGTTCGTCCACACCGGCGCGGGCGACGCGCTTCCCGCGGGGCTCATGCTTGAGCACGCGCTCCATCCGGTCCAAGTCTGGATCATTCTGCCGCTCTTCGCGTTGGCTAACGCCGGGGTGGCGCTCGGTGGCAACCTGACGGTGGTTCTGGCGAGTCCACTTGCGCTGGGAATCATCGCCGGGCTGGTGTTGGGCAAGCCCCTTGGGATCACCCTCATGAGCTGGTTGGTGGTTCGCAGCGGCAAAGGGCGGTTGCCGGAGGGAGTGACCTGGGGCCAGGTTGCGGGCGCCGGTTGCCTCGCGGGAATCGGCTTCACCATGTCGCTCTTTGTCAGCGATCTCGCCTTCAACGACGAGGCGCTCATCACCGCCGCCAAGATCGGAATCCTTTTCGCCTCGTTGACCTCGGGGATTCTCGGGTTCGTCATTCTGAGCCGGTCGCTGCCGAAGGCCGAATGAGTGCAATACGGTCCACCGCCGCCGGCAAAGCCTGCTGCGCGCCTTCCGCCTCCGGACACGATCCGAGTGCGTGCGGCGGCGCGTGCCTGGCTCTCTTTTTGTCCGACAATATGGTGTCTGGCAACGCACGGGTACACCGCTGAAGAAACCAGGTTCAGAAGCGCGCTTCTGAATCCGGATCTCTCATCGCGCGCCTCGCGAGTGCCCCATTAGACGATATTTGGGTCCGAAGCGGGTCAGTTTCAGCAAGGCGCCCCTTCCCAACATCGGCTTGCGACGCTCGAGACCCGAAGAACTCGAGACCTCAAGCCCCCAAGCCACCGCGTCACTCCACCCACTAGAGGACGTCGCGGATGACGCACCACCTTGGCTTGGTGTCTATCGCACCCTCGCCGAAGATCCAGTGGGCGAAGAGCCGATCGATGGTGCCGTCGCGTTTGAGTTAACCTACTGGCGAGGAAAAAGGTCAAGCTCATCAAGATCATCGCCGTGTTGACCTGGGCCGGATACACGCTCGAACACTTTGGAATCTTCGACCGGGTGAAGACCTCCTTCGAGAAGGTCATCCTTGCCGAGTACTCTCTCGGGGACTTCTCCCTCTCGGTCTCGAGCGTGGTGATCTTCATCGTCGTGATCTGGCTGTCGACCAAGCTTGCCCAGTTCACCAGTTTTGTCCTCGACGAAGACGTTCTGCCGCGACTCGATCTGCCCAAGGGAGTTCCGGCGACGATCTCCAAGACCTCGACCTATGTCATCGTGACCCTTGGGGTGGTGATCGCCGTCAGCGCGGCGGGTCTCGATCTCTCCCGGGCGACGATCCTCGTCGGCGCCCTCGGCGTGGGCATCGGTTTCGGTCTTCAGAATGCTGTGAACAATTTCGTCTCCGGTCTGATCCTGCTCTTCGGGCGGCCCATCAACGTCGGTGACAGGATCCAGATCGGGGACGTTTCCGGTCGGGTCACGGACATCGGCATCCGGGCGACGGTGGTCGGCACCTGGCAGGGCGCCGAGGTCATCGTCCCCAACGCTACCCTGATCTCGGAGAATCTCATCAACTGGACCTTGAGCGATGATCGACGGCGGATGGAGATCCCGGTGGGGGTGGCCTACGGGACCCCGGCCGAGAAGGTCATCGAGCTGCTGACCGGAGTGGCGAGGGCCCACAGCGAGGTTTTGGAGGATCCCGAGCCCACGACCATCTTCACCGGTTTCGGCGACAGCTCGCTCGATTTCGAGCTCCGGGCTTGGACTCGGGGCGATTTTGTTGCAATCGCCAGCGACCTCCGCGTGGGGATCGACACCACCCTGGCCGCACACGGGATCGAGATTCCCTTTCCCCAACGGGATCTCCACCTGCGGACCGTGGGTCTCGGGGCTGCGGCGCGCCTTTCAGGCGATTCGACTGAGGTCGAGGGCGATGGATCATCGGCGCCGACGACCGGTTCCCCCGATGACGATGAATCGGGCGAGGTCGGGTCCTGAACCGGGCGACGTGAGGTTGTCTGTGCAATAATGCAGACGAATCTACGCTCGACGCGGGCCGACCCGCTGATCGAGCCTCGGGAGTGAAAGATGGAAATAACAAGGCGAGAGATCGACGATGTCGTGATCTTGGATCTCGAAGGCAAGCTCACTATCGGCAAGGGAGACGTGGTTCTCAGGGGCGCGTTCGTCGACGAACTCGATGTCGGTCAACGCAAGCTCGTGGTCAACCTCGACAAGGTCAAGGTCATCGACTCATCCGGCCTCGGCGAGCTCATCCGCTGCAAGGTGACGGCATCCGAAAAGGAAGCCGATGTCAAGCTGCTGCACGTCAACTTGAAGGCGCGCAAGCTCATCACCATGGCTCAGCTGGTCGGTGTCTTCGAGATGTTCGACGACGAGGAAATGGCCATCTCTTCATTTTCCTAGCGGTCGAATACAACCGCCGGAGACGATGACCCCGACGAACAAGGGCAGGGCTCGGGCCCTGCCCTCTGTGCGTTCGATGAGTGCGGATCGGGATCTCCAGCGAGATCTGTAACGTTACCTATTTGGCGAGGGGAACGTCCTTTGCGATCTCCATCTGCATCGTGGTCTCGAGCTTTTTTTCGGCCTGGAAAAGGCGGGTGACCTTGTTGGGCGGAAGCACGTCGTCAAATTTCTCCGCGTATTTCATCTCAAGCTCGAGCATCTGCTTTTCGATGTTGAAGCTCTGATCGAGGAGGATGCGCGACATCTCAGGCGACATGTCCTTGTAGCTGCCGAGGAAGATCTTGATAACATCGATCCGCCGGTTCCAGAGCTCTCCCTTCTTTTCTCCATACTCCTCATAGAGCGGCCAGAAAGCTGTCGCTTCTTCGTCGGTGAGCTCGAGCACACCGCCGATGAGATTGGTCCACTCGGAAGTCAGCACATCGTAGGTGAGCTTGGTCTGGTCGCGCACCTGCTGTGCCGCCACCGGGTTGGAAAGGGCGACCGCCATGACGGCCACAACAGCTGTGAGAACGATCTTCTTCATCGTTGGATCCTCCAGATCTCGGAATCGGCCCATTCTAACTCATCACCGAACCTCGCGGCGGCGAAGAAGATGGTAGGCTTGCGGTACATCGAATGGAGCCGAGATGACACTACCGGGGAAATGGACTGTCGATGTTGTGCCTGTGTGGATTCTTGCGGTTGTGGTTCTGTGGTCGTTGCCGATCGGGGCCCAGGACGAGGAGGGCTGGGAGTGGCCGCGTGAGATCTCGAGCGGCGACGCCATCATCACCATGTACCAACCCCAGCTCGACAGCTGGGGAGGCAACGAGGTCGAAAGCCGCGCCGCGGTCTCCATCAAGGTCACCGCCGATGCGGCGCCGGTCTTCGGCGCGGTCTGGCTGACCTCCCGGTATGAAACCGATCGCGAAACCCGGATGGTGACCTTCACCGACATCCGGGTGCCGTCGGTCCGATTCCCGGAGGCCACCGAGGAGCAACAGCAGAGACTCGCCGAGATCCTCGAGCGGGAGATCCCGACCTGGAATCTCGAGATCCCACTCGACCAGATCCTTCCCTCACTCGATCTGGCCGAGCACGAGGAGCAGTCCACAGCGGGGCTCAAACACGACCCGCCGAAGATCATCATCAGCTATGAACCGGCGGTCCTCATTCTCATCGACGGTCAGCCCGATTACCAGGACATCGAAGGTTCCGATCTCCAGCGAGTGGCCAACTCTCCGTATGTGATCGTCAAGAACGACTACGACTTCTTCCTCGCCTCCGACCGGAGCTGGTACACGGCCCGTGACATTCTGGGTCCATGGAAGATCACCACGTCGCTCCCGGGAGACGTCAAGAAGATCGACACCGAACTGGAAAAACAGCGACAGGAGATGGAGCAGGAACGCTCGGAGGAGCTCGAGGATGTCTCCGTCGACGACATCGACTCACGGGTTCCCGAGATCATCGTTTCCACCGAGCCCGCCGAGCTCATCTTCATCGACGGCAACATCGAGATGGCGCCGTTGCAGGGCAACGAGATCCTCTATGTCGGCAACACCGACTCGGACGTGGTTTTCGAGGTCTCCAGCCAGAACTACTATGTCCTGCTCTCGGGCCGCTGGTACCGGTCCAAGGATCTCGAGAATGGCCCGTGGGAGCACGTGCCCAACAACGAGCTCACCGAGACATTCGGCGAGATCCCGGAGGACTCCGATATCGGCTATCTGAGGGCCCATGTGGCCGGCACCGACGAGGCCCGCGAAGCGGTGCTCGAACAGTCGATCCCCCAGACCGCGGCGGTCGACCGATCCGACACCTCCTTTGCCGTCGAGTACGATGGCGAGCCCAAGTTCGAGGCCATCGAGGACACCGAGATGTCCTACGCCGTGAACACCGCATCATCGGTGATTTTGGCCAACGGCAAATACTGGGCCTGCGATCAGGCCATCTGGTACTCCGCCCCTTCACCGAAGGGTCCGTGGACCGTCGCCGCCGAGATTCCCGCCGAGATCTCCACCATTCCACCCTCGAGCCCGGTCTACAACGTCACCCACGTCCACATCTACGAGTCCACCCCCGAGGTGGTCTATGTCGGCTACACACCCGGTTACACCGGCAGCTATGTTTCGCACGGCTGTGTGGTCTACGGCACAGGCTGGTGGTACCGTCCGTGGTGGGGCCACTACTACTATCCTCGTCCCGCCACCTGGGGGTTTCACGTCCGCTGGAACCCGTGGTACGGCTGGAGCTTTGGTCTGAGCTACTCCAACGGGCCCTTCCGTTTCACCATCGGTTTTGGTGGGTGGGGACGCTATGGTCGTTGGGGTGGTTGGTGGGGGCCGGGAAGGTACCGGCCCTATCCATACCACCGCGCAGGTTTTCGCGCGGGTTATCGCGCCGGGTATCGGGCGGGCTACCGTCACGGCAACCGTCCCTCGCATTATTCCCGGCCATCAACCAGGAACAATATCTATGCCCGTCCAGACAACAGCAGGCGGGTTGCCCAGACCCGGGACCGGGCTCGACCCAGCCAACAGCCCAAGGTCTCAAACAACCGAGCCAACAACGTCTACACCGATCGCAACGGTGACGTCTTCCGCCGCAACAACGACGGCAGCTGGGACCGGCGTGACCGGGGCGGTTGGTCCAAGACCGATGGCGTGCCTTCGGCCGGCGATCGGAGCCGTCCGTCGGCGGGAACCCAGCCGGCGACCCGTCCATCAACGGGTGAGATCAACCGGCCGACCACGGGTGGCGGTCAGACGAGACCGTCAACCGGGACCCAACCGTCGACCCGACCTTCAGGGGGTACCCCGGAGCTCTCGGGTGGAAATCTCTCCTCGGGTTCCCGAGTTCAGCCGTCAACCAGACCGTCGACGGGCGGGTCGAGCAGGCCGACAACCCAGCCGTCCTACTCCAGCGGCAGCTCCATGAGCCGGGATTACAATGCCCGCCAACGCGGCAGCCAACGATCGCAGCAGATGAACCGCAGCAGCGGTGGCGCTGCCCGATCACGTGGCGGAGGAGGACGCCGGAGGTAGGCGGTGGATACTTCGGACCTCCGATAAAGTCAGGGATCCTCGACGTTCTGCACCGCCAACTCTCAATTGCGATGTCTCTGCGTTGAAGAAGCGAGGTCTTTGCGTTCCTCGCGTCTTCTCGGTTCAATCCTGTGGTGTTCTTGTGGTTTCGACGCAAAAAACAGCGACCGGAGCTACCGCAGATCGAGGATCGTCGTCTCCCCCTCGATGGCGCCGATGGTCCCCTGCCGGGGGCCTTCGGACATGGCCACGGTGATCCGATAGTCATCGGTCTTGAGGGGGCCGAGCTGCACGCCTTCGGGACCCGGGATGGGTGGACTGACCATCATCAGCATACTCGTCAGATCAATGCCATCGGCGGTCAGGACCCGCAGCGCCGGTGGCCGTTCCATGGGTCCGACCAGAACATCGACGTGGCCGCCCCTACCGAGATCGAGGACCAGCTCTCGTTGATCGCCGTCGCCGAGCGCGATTTCGGGCCCGCATCCGGCCGCACCGCCATAGGCCGCTGCGCACGGCCGGTAACGGCCGGGTTCGACGCCCGTGAAACCGGCGATTCCCTGGCCATCGGTGAAGTTGGTCATGGTCTCGGCGCCGACCAGATAGACCGGCGCGCCGGACAATGATCCCGCAGCCGATCGGACCTGCAGCTTGACCTCTGCGCCGTCGGGGGCTCGCAGCTCGAGGGTGACCGGTCCGACACGATCGCCGGCCCGAAGCTCAACATCCAAGGGGCTGGCGTCTCCGAACCCGCTGTGGATCGCCCCGACACGAACGGCCCCGGCGTCCAACCCGATGAAGGCAAAGGCACCCTCACCATCGCTGAATCCGTTGGCCACCGCGCGACCGTCGCGTGTTTGGACGACGATTGCCGCTCCGGCCACCGGGAGCCCGTCGGGGTCGATCACGATGCCTTCGAGCCCGGCGTCCGAGAACCGGATCAGGCAGCGGTGAAGCTCGGTCTGTGGAATCACCAACTCCCGGCTGACGGGAGCGCCACCAGCGCCGGGTGGGGTGTAGGAAGCCGTGTAGACCCCGGGGGAGATCCCGTCACTGGCGAATCGCCCGTCGCCGGCGACCGCGATGGAGACGGGTGACCGGTCGATCCCGAAGAAGCGACGTTGCTCGACGTCGGACTGCACCATGACCACCACCCCGTCGCCCCGGGCGCCACCGGTGGCGAGGACCAGATGTCCGCCCGACGCCGGGCGATCGCCGATCCAGACCTCGCCTTCGAGGCGGAGCCCGCCCAGCCGAAGCTCAACGGAGGAGGTTTCATCCCGCCGACCTGTGATCGTGGTGCGGGCGGTCTGGTCGCCGCGGCTGGCGCGGAGTTCCCAGCTGCCGACGGGCAGGTTCTCGAATCGAAACCAGCCGTCGTGGTCGGTCCGAACGGTTGTCTCGGCAAAGTAGGCGTAGGCGGCATCCTCGGTGATCTCCACCGAGATCCCCGCCTGCGGCCGGTTCGACCGGTCGAGGACCCGGCCGACCACGGTCATTCCGTGGTCGAGCTCGATGTCGCCCAGATCGACCCCAGCCTCGTCGGGTTCGACACCGTCGCGGCGCCAGCTCGCGAATCCCGGTGCGCGGACGACCGCTCGGCAGCTGCCCGGGTCGAGCCCTTCGAGCAGGAAGATCCCGTCGGCGTCGGTGATGGTTGTCTGCAGGCGCTCGAGGTGCTGTGGTTTTCTGAATTGGTGGGGCGAGCCCGGTGCGCAGCTCACCCGCGCCCCGGCAACGGGAAGGATCGTCGTGCCGTCGAGCACTCGACCGGCGATGGCCAAACCCCTCTCGGGCACCGTTGCAGGCAACTGGATCTCTTCGCCGAGGCCGACCTCGGCCAGCTCGCTGTGAAGGGTGGTGGCGCCGGGTAGACGGACTTCGAGGCGGTGGCTGCCGGCGTCAAGCCCGTCGGCACGGACGACCCGCGCCTCGACATCCCAGTGGGCGAAACCGTCCGCGACTTCTCGCCCCTGACCGTTGAGTCTGGACCAGGTGGCGACCACGTCCTCCTGCGCCAGCTCCCGGTCGGTGAGAATGGGCCACTCGAGGACGCCGCCGGCGGCGATGGCCAGCACGACCTCGCGCTGATCTGTGTCGATGCGGCCCTGCCACGGGCGGAGACCGGCGCCGAAGATCTCGAGCTCGAGCTCGTCGCCGGGCTCGACTCCCTCGAAGACGAGCACACCCTCGTCATCGGTCTCGTACTTGCGGTAGGCCGCCGTGTCGATCACGATCGCGCCCGCAGCAGGCCTCCCGTACTCGTTCTGGATCACGAGCCGAAGATCATGACCGGGCGCCAGCTTGAAATCGGCGCGCGGGACGCTGCCGTCTTCAACCGCGATGGTGGTCTCGGCGCAGGCGTGGCGCTGCGCACAGGCCTTGACCGTGATCTCACCGGCCAGGAGACCGGTGACGGTGTATCGACCCTCGGCATCGGTCGAACCGAGTTGACGGTAGCGGAATCCGCCCAGGTCTTCGAGGGTGCCGACGGCCTCGACTCGAGCGCGGACCAGCGGAGCGCCCCTGCGATCGAGCACTCGACCGGTGATGGCATGACCCGGATCGAGCCTGAGCTGGAGGCGCTTCGGCAGTCCCATGATGTGGCCGACAACCGGCGTCCTTCCGGGAACGACCAGTACCCCGTCGTAGGCGGTTTTCGCGTCCAGGTCGCGCACCACGATGGAACCGTCGTCGCCGATCGCATGCTGCGTCGCGGCCGAATAGAATGGAGAAAGAGTCGAGATCTCGTCCCGTGCGGCGATCCACAACCGGCCGGCCAGGGGGGGGTGCACCAAGACTTCGAGATCGCCGTGCGGTTCGAGGAGGATCGTCGTGCGTCGACTCTGTGGTTCCAGGGTGACGGTCAGGGGCCGGTAGCCATCGGCGGAGAACTCCACCTTTTCGCCGCCGAGACAGCCGAGATCGAGCCGGCCGCCGTTGGCCCTCCAGCTGACCATCGAAACGCTGTCGGGGATCTCGGCGCCCGGCCATCTGAGGCGGCCTGTGGGCACCGGTCGTCCGGTGGTCGCATCGAGGACCAGCAGCCGGGCCACTGGAAGGTCGGGGAGGCGAAGCTGATCGTCGGCATCGGGCGTCAACAGCACCGGCAGACTGGCGCCGTTTCGGACCCAGAAAGCGTCGGCATGGGCGACCACTGCGGCGCGGTCGATGGGACGATCGTCGGGACCCAGCACCCGGGGCGCCGCGCCGGCAAACCCTGCAACCAGCGTGAGTACAACGACTCCGACGATTTCACGCTGCATCGTGCCCTCCGAAATGATGCGGTGCGTGACGCGCCCTCGCGCGCGACGACTCAGTGTTCAAGACCTCTGACAGTTACCTTCCATGCCATGGTTTTCGATCCCGGCTCCCAGCTTGACTGTCCGACCACCACGATCTTGCCGAGGCCGGCATCGGCAACCACGATTCGACCGCCCTTGACCCCCGGCAGATCGACGCCGGTGGCCACCGGCGATCCATCCAACCGGTAGAGATCGAGCTCGTGTCGTTGTTGGAACTCGCCGTCGGGAATCCCGACCACGATGCCGATGAGATCCGGGCCCAGCGCCACCGGTCGTTTGACCTGGGTCTGGGCCAGGCTCCAGCGGGAGAAATATTCCCGACCCGAATCGTCGTGCACCGGCTCGTAGACCGCGAAGTTGGGCGGTCTGAAGCGCGGGTTCGTCCCCCGCCATGCCCGAATCAGCCGGTCGCGTCGGTCGAAAACGAAGACCCCGTAGCTGCGCGGATCGACATAGACCCAGCCGCCATCGGCAAGCCGGTCGACCCCGCCCGCCGTGGGTCCCTGGAAATGGATCCGTTTGGCGATCTCGGGGATTCCCATCCCGGTCGGGTACTCTTGCAGCGGCACCACCGAACCGTCATCGTACTGGACAAAGAGAAAGGGAACTCCGCCGCCGGAGATCTCCGGGCTGGCCGTGCCCGCCACCACCATCCGGTCGGCGAAGACCAGAGGTTGGGCGCCGGCGCCGGTGGTCAGACCCGGGTACTCGTCGATGAACTCGAAGCCCGCGTTGTAGTAGATCCAGAAGTAGCGGTCCCCGAAAACCACACAACGGCCGCCGCCGCAGCCGAGATGCTGCGGGCCGGTGACCTGGCCGCGTTTGGAACCCATGGGCAGCACGGACCGCAGATCCGCTCCGGTACCGAGGTCGATCTCGCGCAGTCCGTTGGTGTAGTCCGGCAAGAGAAGACGGTCGCCCCGAACGACCGCGTCGACCACCATGTAGGCCGGTCGGTCGATGGCGACAGCCCGGACCTCGCAGCGAATGGATTCACCCAGGGCGGCCGGCTCGAGTCCGCTGGCAAGACCGGCGAGGCAGATCGCGCCGGTCAGACCGGCCGTGATCGGGATGTGGCGATTCACGGGTCGATGATCAGTCCGGATAGACCCAGAGGACATAGCAGTCGAACGCCAGCGGTACGCAACTGCCGGGATGGTTGGGGGCGTAGGTCATCCACCCCACCTTCTGGACGGCCGCATCCACCGGAACGGGTGCGAAGACGGTGGTGAGCCCGAGAGCCAACACCCAAACCGCGACAACAAAAAGAGTCAAGCGATAGTGTTTCAATCTCATTTTACGCCCTCCCAAGCGAGAAAATTCGTCGCTGTCATACTATGACGAGTAGCCGCTACTGTCAATGATGCTCGTCACGGTCGCGATCCCGCCGTGTTTGACGTCGAGATCCCGGGGGAATCAGCGATTCGCGAGATCGGTTTCACGTGGCTGATCGAACAACCGATCCCGCCTGTCCCTGAACGGATACCGAACGCCATTGTCAAGCGGGCTTTTCGCCCGCACGAGGATGATCCGGGCTGCTTCGCGTCCGCCCCTCGACGGGCTGCAGCTGATCGTCGATAGCGATCGATATGGCGATGGCGATCGAGGCCCCTCAGTCCACCGTCATCCGCTCGTCGAGCATCTCGAGAACGGTTTCCGTGCACAGGGCGAAAGAAAAATCCTTCTGCATGTGCGAGGTTGTGATCACCCCACAGACCCGTCCTCGGTCGTCGAAGAGCGGTCCACCGGACGAACCGGAGTGGACGGTGGCGTCGGTCTGGACCATGGGCCAACGCAGGGCCGAGATCACCCCCGTGGTGAAGCTGTGGTCGAGGCCGATAGGGCTGCCGAGGGCGAAGACCTTCTCGCCGACCGAGAGGGTACTGCACATCCGCAACGGGACGGGCAGGCCCCAGCCGCCGAGACCGGGAGCCACGACGGTGGCCAGATCATGGGTGCGGGAGTAGAAGTCGAGCATGGCCGGCAGTTGGATCCCGTTCTCGAGCTCGAGCTCGTAGCTCAGCAAGAGTGGGTTTGCCACCTCCTGGTAGACCACGTGCCGATTGGTGAGCACATAGAGCTGGCCTTCGCCGTCGACACCGAGCACCGCGCCCGATCCGTGGCCGACGACACCCTGGTCGATCAGGACATTGACCTTGACCACCGAGTGGCGGATGGCCTCGAAGAGGGCCTCCGCCTCCATCGGAGCCGTACCGGCCGCCGCCTGGCGAAGCAGGATCTCGGGGTGGTAGGCGAGCTCGTTGGGTGGGAAGGTCTCGGGGTCGCCGGCGAAGCGAATGAGGAGCACCGCCACCGCAGCGATGAAGAAGAGACCCACCGGCAGTGAAAACCGGAGAACCCGGCGCACGGGCATCGCTCGCCACAGCATGACCTGATGGGCCAACAGCCCCACCCCGGACCGCCTGCGGAGTCGGGAGACAAAGCGCAACTCGCCACGCCGAAGGCGGCGATCGGCCGTCAGCACCGCCACGCAGCGATCGTAGAGGCGGCGCTTGTCTCCGGCGTCGAGCAAGTCCACCTCGGCCAGCACCGTGCTCCGGCTGACATCGTTCAGCGCAATTCGACGCAGTTCGTGGCGCTCCTCCTCGGTGGCGCCGATCCGATCCATGAGGTGGCTCAGGTGATCGCGCTCCGCCGCCGCCATGGCGCCGTCCGACCAGATGGCCGCGACGCAGACCTTTAAGAGGAGTACGTCTTCGGGGCTCAGCTCGTGGGGAGACCGGGGCGATTCGCGGCTCGAGAAATCCATCGCCTGCGATCGTAGCGCAGTCGGAGGCTCAGACTCATCAAAGAAGGGGGGAAAGGCTCCTCCGTGCTGATCAGCCCGCCTCCCGAATCAGCGCTCTGGTCTCGAGGCGGTGGAGACAGGCGGTGACCCGGCAGGAGTTTTCCGAAATCTCATTCAGGAGCTCGTTGAGAATGCGTTGCCGATTCCCGGTCCGCAGCGCCTTGAAGACTTCGGTGCAGAGATCGTGCATGGCGCGGTGGGGTTTCTCGAGGGCGTCGAAGTCGGGATCGCCGACGAACTTCTCACCGATGCCGTAGTACCACTTGCCGAGCTCGCATTGGTTCTCGTCGAGATGGAAATTGAGGGGGATCTCGTGCACCGGGTCGTCGCTGCGCAGCGCGGCAAAGACCATATCGATGAGCAACCGTTCCTGCCAGTGGTGGGCGAGCTGGGCCATCCGGAAGAGGCCGATGGGAGAGGCCGGCCATCGCGGATCTTCGTCGAGGAAGTTGAGATAGTGCTCGAGCGGCAGCGGCCGGCTGATCCAGAAACCCTGTGCCGCCGTGCAGCCAGAGTGGAGCAGAGAGTCGTAGATCGCCTTGGATTCCACCCCTTCGACCACAATGCGGATGCCGAGCATCTGCGCCATCGCGATACTGAGCTTGACCAACACCGCGCTCTTGGCCGAGTGCAGAACCCGCAGGACGAAGCTCTGGTCGAGCTTGATGGAAGAAAACGGCAGCCGGTGAAGGGTGTCGAGTGACGAGAACCCCATGCCGTAGTCATCCATGGCGAGCTCGACTCCATCGGCCACCAGGCGTTGCAGGCTGCCGAGAACCGATGGCTTGCCCGACACCACCGCACCCTCGGTGACCTCGAGCTCGAGGTGGTCGAGGGCGACGTGGCCTTCGTCGATGGCGTCGTGCAACATGGCGATGAACCGGGGGGCGTCGAGATCGTGGGCCGACACGTTGAAGGCGATCCGATGATCCGGGTGGACGGCCTTGATCGACGAGACATCGGCGAGAAAACGAGGAAACATGGCCTCGGTGAGATCGCTGACCACGCCCCAGGCCTCGGCGAGCGGGACAAAGGTCTCCGGCGAGATCTCGGAGCCGTCGTCGCGTTGCCATCGAAGCAGCGCCTCGGCGCCACAGACCTCGCCGGTGAGGAAGGAGACCTTCGGCTGGTAGTCGAATCGCATCTCACCGCGCAGCGCGGCGCGTTCGATATGGCGCGGTGTGATCTCCACCGAGGACCGCCTCTCAATCGTCGGCCGTGTTCGATTTGACGACGTTGGTTGCTTCCGGCGTCTTCCCTACTGAATGTACGCTCCCCGGGGTCGATTGCCCACCTTTCAGGCGGACGGACCCCCCCAACCTGCGTTTCTGGTGACGGTCGTCACGGAGACTGGATGGTCCGGGTCATGGATTCCACCCGTCTTGGTAGGTTGAAGATGTGCAGGGAGCGAGGATGTATCGGTGATCGAGTACCATCCCAGTTGTGGGGCTGCACCGTAGGCCCGGGCCGAAGGGAGAACATGATATGAATCGAGTTTTTCGCAGCGCGTTGGTCGGGACCGCACTGGTGGCCGTGGCGCTGGCAGCTGTCCCGGCCTCGGCCAAGAACGGTTTCTATGTCGGCGGTAGTTTCGGCCAGACCTCCCTCAAGATCGACGACCTCGATTTCGACGGCTTCGACTTCTCGGCAAGCGACACCTCCTACAAGATCATAGCCGGTTACCGGTTCATGGGTTTCCTCGCGGTGGAAGGAAGCTATGTCGATTTCGGTCGGTTGAGTGACTCGCCCCCGGGAACCGGTGAACCCGTCAACGTTCGGGCCGACCTCAAGGGCTTGGACGCTTTCGCCATGGGCATGATCCCGCTGGGCATCGCCGACATCTTCGCCAAGGTCGGGGTCGTCAGCTGGGACGCCGACATCCAATCGGCCATCGGCGACATCATCCACTTCACCACCGACAACGGAACCGACATGGTTTTCGGCATCGGCGCCCAGGTTCGCTTCAAAGGCCTGGCGGTACGCGGCGAGGTGGAGTACTTCGACATCGCCGATGCCGACAGCGTCTATCTGATTTCCATCGGCGCCACCTTCACCTTCTGAACGAGGCCGGACAGCCCCGGCGCGCACGATATACTGAGCGAGATTTCCCGGCCGATCGCTGATCGATCCGATCGGTTGCCAACATCGCCGGACGGACGGTCCTCCGCAGGGTGAAAACAGGGGAATCCGGATTGTTGAGTGAAGGAAGGAACCACCGCTCACTACGAGATTCTCGAGCCGCTCGGAAGGGGCGGGATGGGAGTGGTCTATCACGCCAAGGACCTCAAGCTCGGACGGAGCGTCGCGCTCAAGTTCCTGCCCGCCGAGCTCGGTGAGAACGAGGAGGCCAAGAAGAGATTCCTTCGTGAGGCTCAGGCCGCCTCCGCCCTCGACAACCCCCGTATCTGCACCATCTACGAGATCGGCGAGGCCGATGACGGCCGCCCGTTCATCAGCATGGCCCACTGCGACGGCGAAACCCTCAAGGACCGCATCGCAAAGGGCCCGCTGCCGGTGGACGAGGCCCGGGCCATCGCCGTCCAGATAGCCGAGGGTCTGGCGGCGGCGCACGATGCCGGAATCGTCCACCGCGACATCAAGCCGGCCAACGTCATGCTCACCTCGGGTGGGGTCCGGATCCTCGATTTCGGTCTCGCCAAGCTGTCGGACAGCACCCATCTGACCCGGACCGGCGCCACCATGGGCACCCCGGCCTACATGTCGCCGGAGCAGGCCACCGGTGGGGAAACCGACGGCCGCACTGATCTCTGGTCGTTGGCCGCCATTCTTTACGAGATGGTGACCGGAGTTCGCCCCTTCGACGGTGACAACGCCACCGCCATCATGTACGCGATTCTCTCCAACGACCCACGACCGGTGGCCGAGCTCAGACCGGAGCTGCCCGACGATTTGGCTCGGGTGATCCGTCGCGGTCTCCAACGCGATCAGACCGAGCGCTACGGCAGCGCCCGCGAGCTGCTCAGCGATCTCGGAGTCGAGCTCTCCCGTTTCGGAGAGAGCACATCGGTGAGCTTTGACGCCGGCCGTACCGCCATCGCCGAGGGACCGGACCGTTCCGTCGGTCGGGCGCAACGGATCCTACGACGCAGCGGTCCCTACATCGCCGGAGCCGCCGGTCTTGTCATCGCCGCGGCGGTTCTTGGTTGGTGGGGTCTGAGTCGGGTCGACAGGAACATGGGTGAATCGGTGGTCGGCGGTGTCGTCGAGGAAAAGCCTCTCCACGTCGTCGGCGTCCTGCCCTTCGCCAACCACACCGGTGACGAGGGGCACGACTGGGTCGGCGAGGGTCTCGCCCAGCTTGTGACGGACGGGCTGGCGGGTTCGAGTCTGCTCCAGGTGGTGGGCGCCGACCGCATGGTGGCTGTGGACACCGGGAGCCTGGCCGACGCGGCCACCGAGCTCGGCCTCACAGCGGTCGTGAGTGGCGAGATACTCCCCGGTCCAGAGGGCTTTTCGGTCACGGCGCGAGTGGTCGATCCTGTGACGGGCAAGAGCCTCGCAGCCCGCCGGGTGGACGGCCTCGGCGGTGAAAACCTTCTGCGCTGCGCCGACGATCTCGTGGCCGAGGCGCGGCGAGGCCTCGGTCTGCCCCCCACCGAGCAGGTCGACGTCCATACGGCGGACTTCGTCGCCGACAATCCCGAGGCCTATGAGGTCTATCTCGAGGGGCTCCGTTTCTTTGTCGATTTTCGCTACGACGACGCTGAACAAGCGTTCCGTGAGGCACTTGCCCTGGCGCCCGGCTACACCATGGCGCGCTACCGTCTGGCCACGGTCTACGCCGCCACCGGGCGCACTGATGAAGCCCTCAGTGAGATCCGACGCGCCGCCTCCCAGACCGATCGGCTCACCGACCGGGAGGCTCGCTACATCATCGCCAGCGAGGCCTATTTCGAGCGCCGATTCGATGACGCCCTGATCGCCTACCGCGAGCTCGTCGAGAGCTACCCCTACGACACCGACGCCCGCCACCTTCTCGCCGGTCTTCTGTCGGATCTGGGTCGCTATGAGGAGGAGATTTCCGAGCTCGAGATCCTGGCCCGGCTCAGCCCGGACAACAGCGTGGTCCACAGCATGATGGGCTATGCCTATCTCGGGTTGGGTGACACTACGAATGCCGTCCTCGAGCTCCAGCGCTGCGTCGAACTGGAGCCCGGCAGCGCCAACCATCACCACTCTCTGGGCGAGGTTTACCAGGCCCAGGGAGAGCTCGAGCTCGCCGCCGGGGAGTTCGAGGCGGCCCTCACCGTCGACCCGGACTTTCTCCCGGCCGTGATCAGTCTCGGCTTGGTCGAGGCGCTCCAGGGGAAGTGGTCGCAGGCGGAGAACCGGTATCGGACCCTGGCGGGAGACGAGAGTGCGCTGCCTCGCTATCGTCTCGACGCCGCCTTCGAGCTCGCGTCGATTCTGCGTTCGCGCGGCCGGTTTCGGGAGGCGGCCGAGACGCTCGAGGCCCTGGAGGATCTCCTCGAGGCCGAAGGCGTCCGCGAGGCGATGGCCCTGTCGATTCGGGGCACCAGCTTGATGGAGGTCGGCGATGAGCGGGCGGCTCGGAGTCTCATCAATCGGGCCATCGAGCGCTCGCCCGGGGTTCCGACCCGCTATCTCTTCGCCCGAGGCCTGCTCGAGTTGCGCCAGCGACGCCTGGATGACGTGGGAGCAACGGCCGCCGAAATTGAGGACCTTGCCCTGCCGGCGGACGATCCCGACCGCACCGAGAACAAGGCCGCGGCCTCCCTGCGCGGCTCGGCCCTGCTCGCCGAGGGTGACGCCGCAAAGGCGCTCACCGAGCTGTCGCGGGCGGTCGCCCTCACGGGATACGACTACTCGGTTTACCGCCTCGCGCTCGCCCGCGCCTACCTCGCGGCGGGCCGGCTCCCCGAGGCGATGGCGGCGGCTCGGCAGGCGGCTGCGGCGGGCGAACCCGCCGACCCGAGGTTCGATCTCGAGCTCGATCGGGTGCGCGCCGGGTTGGTGCTGGCGAAGGTCCAGCAGGCCATGGGTCGAGGGCCCAAGGCGGTCTCGCACGCCGAGGGGTTCCTGGCCGCGTGGCAGGACGCGGATCCGGGTCTGTCCGAGATCGACGAGGCAAAGAGAATCGCGGGCGGCGCCGGGTAGGCGTCGCCCGCGGGTTGTGTTGATCCTGCTGCCGGGTCAGCGCGGAACGCCGGTGATCCCTCCGGCCCGAGCGGCCAACACGCACTCCGGTGCGATGTGATCGCCGTCGAAGTCGTAACGCACGCCGCAGTAGGCCTGGCTGTATTGGTAGAACCTCACGACCCGCTCATAGGTGAGCGCCTCGTAGCCCATGGCCTCCACGTCACGGAGATTGAGAACCCCGTTGCCGTCCATGTCGACGACGACGTCGGGCGCATCGCCGTTGACGACGAAGATCCGGAGCGTGATGAGCTCGGCGTTGGTGTACTGGTCGAGCCAGTTGGTCGTGTGCTGGACACAGGTCAGAGGACCGCCGTCGAGCCGATAGGCGGAATGGCCTTCCCCGCAGGAGACCCCCAGATCATCGGTGAATGGGATCGAAACGTGGCGATCGATCAGCATCACCGGACGGAAGAGCGAGCTTGGGGCGACGATCTGCGCGGTCAAGGTCGTCCGACCCCAACCGGGCCACGCGTATTTGTCGGCCTGGAGCGTGTGGCCGACGGTGTTGAAGAGACCGGCCACGTTCCACGCCTCGAGGGGCTGCGGCGGGTCGAAGAACTGGCTGTAGGTCGGCTGGGGCGGATCGATGGGATCGTACGGAAAGTCGGCGGGGTCGAGGGTCCTGGTCACCAGACCGGGGCCATGGTCGGGGATGACGACGAGACCGGGCAGACGAGCCCATCGGCCGTACCGGGTGAAGTCGGTCTCAGAACCGAGGCTCGGACCGACTCCGACGAGTTCGAAATCGGTGGTGCAGATCGGCGGGATGCTCGTGTCGCATTCTCCATCGTGTTGCCACACCTGCGGTGGGGTCTCCTGTTCTTCCGGTGGAACCTGGTCGGGGACCGAGATTCCCGAGAAAAATTCGACCCAAGTCTCGTCGAAGATCCACGGGTCCATGGCCGCCGCATCGGCCCACCAGTCGTAGCCGTCCGGGGCGTCATCCGGGCATTGGTAGGTCAAGAGCGGTCCCCAATCGGGGGGCTGGCAGTCCGGCCAGCTCGCCGGATTCTGGTTGCAATAGACTGAAACGTATGCAGCCGCCTGGAACGAGGGATCGATGAACGACGGGCACCCGTCCGGATCGTCAAAGACGAGCCAGCCCGGAGTGCGCTCTCCGGGCAGGGTCGGCGGGTAGGTCTTCACGCCGATTCCGAGGATCTTGTGCTCCCAGGCGGACATTTGCAGGGTCAGGGCGAATCCGCCGTCGTCCTGGATGGCGATGTCGTCGCCCCAGGGCACGACGACCGAGAGACCCAGCTCGGGCGGGATCCACCACTTGGTCTCCTCCTCCTCCTGCGCGACCGCGGTGATCGCGGCCATGCCGACCAGGATGAGGGTCAGGACCCTCCAGAGTGAATTGTTTGTTTGGTAGACACTCCTCATCTCGAACCTCCCTTGTTGATCGAGGCCGCCTCTCGCCCTAAGTGCAACCAAGTCCAAAACAAAACGCCAGAGAAAGACACCGGTTCACCACCTGATACTTTTGGTGTATCCATCAGTCTCGATCTGGGAACCGTTCTTGTCAAGCTCTTGAGCGACCACTCAAGTGTCCGGCGGTGGTTCATCCGTATAATGCCCTTCATGTCCGAAAACGATCACGACGGTAAAAGCGCACATCCATCGGACGGGCCCTGGCGGGCGAGTCCCTGGATCCACGTCGAGGCGGGACGACTCTCTCACCCTCTCACCGGCCGGGTGGTCGTGCCCGGAGATCCCGGCTATGTCGAGCTGCGTCGCGTCGTCGAGAACGAGGGCACCTTCGCCACCCTCGACGACGAGCAACACAGGTGGTTGGCCGATGGTTGGATCGAGGCGGTCTCCGCCGACCGATCGCACGATTTCCATCTGCGCTATGTCTCCCTCGAGACCTGTTCCAACTGCACCCAGGGCTGCTATTTCTGCCCGGTGGGCTCGGCGCCGCGGCCCACCGAGCACATGCCCACCGGGCTCTTCGAGTCCATCGTCGCCCAGCTCGCGGCGCACCGGGACACCATCGAGGGAGTCGGCCTGTCCAACTACAACGAGCCCACCGCGGACCGTCGTTTTGTCGATCAAGTCGCCCTGCTTCGCGAGCACCGGCTGCCGCCGGCGGTTCTTTCCAACGCTTCGGGCTTCACCCCCGACAAGGTGGACGCGGTGGTCGAGCTCGGCGGGCTCGTGTATCTCGGGATCAACATCTCCACCGTCGATCGCGAACGCTACAAGAAGGACCGCGGCAAGGACCACCTGCCCAGGGTGCTCTCCCACCTCGACTACATGAAGGACAAGCCACTGGCCGAGACCATGGCCCTGGTGGTGCTGGGTCACGATGATGAGGACCACCGGAGTGAGATCGAGGCCCTCGAGGCACGGTTTGCAGGCTCCAATTTCGTCGTCCGACCGTTCAATATCATGGACCGCGCGGGCTGGCTCGATGTCGGCATCGGACCCGACAAACCGCACCGGAGGCTCCGCGGCTGCGACAACCTCGGTTCCCGTCCCCTCGAGCACCTCCACATCACCGCCGCCGGGAAGGTCGTCTTCTGCTGCGAGGACTATGACGAGGTCCACACCGTGGGCGATCTCGCCACCCAGACCGTTGATGAAGTGTTGGCCGGTGACGCAATGGCGAAGCTTCGCCGGTGGGCCTACGGCATCGACGATGCGCCCGATGATTTCATCTGCAGGAACTGTCTTTTTGCGATCACCGATTGAGTCGTTGTTCATCGATTCGGCTTACAATTTTCTGACAGATGTTTTCTCTGGATCTGACCACTCGGACGACCGACCGCGATGTCATGGGGTTGAACGAAGGGAGAACCCCGTGAGCAACAGAGCCAACAGCAAGTGGATCGCAATCATCGCCGTGTTCGCAGCGGTGGCCTGCACGCCGACCGCCGACGCCAGCCGTGAGGCGGTGAACATCACCCTGTCACAACCCGTGATCCTGGCCGGGGCGCCGCAGACGGTCTATCTCAAGGTCGGCTTGAGCGTCGATGGCGAGCGCGACTACCGGGCGCCGGTCAACGTCGCCATCGTCATCGATCGATCAGGTTCCATGCAGGGCGAGAAACTCGAGCGGGCCAAGGAAGCGGCGGCGTTGGCCGTCAATCGTCTCCATCCCGACGATATCGTGTCGGTGGTCGCCTATGACGACACGGTGCGGGTCCTGCTGCCGGCAACCAAGGTGGCCGACCGGACGGCGGTGCTCGCCGCCATCGAGGAGCTCCAGCCCGGGGGCTCGACGGCCCTCTTCGCCGGAGTCAGCGTCGGCGCCGCCGAGGTCCGCAAGTTCCTCGACCGTGAACGGGTCAACCGCGTGGTGCTGCTCTCCGACGGGCTCGCCAATGTCGGTCCGGATTCGCCTGCCGAGCTCGGTGCTCTCGGTGCGTCGCTCAAGAAGGAAGGGATTGCCGTCAGCACCATCGGTCTCGGTCTGGGCTACAACGAAGATCTCATGGCCCGGCTCGCCGGCGGCAGCGATGGGAACCACACCTTTGTCGAGCACCCGCGGGATCTCGCGCGGATCTTCGATGCCGAGTTCGGCGATGCGATCTCGGTGACGGCGCAGGACGTCCTTGTGCGGATCGAGTGCGCCCCCGGCGCCCGCCCCGTACGGGTCCTCGGCCGTGATGCCGAGATCGCCGGCCGGATGGTGGTTGTTACTCTCAATCAGCTCTACGCGGCGCAGGAGCAATACGTCCTGCTCGAGCTCGAAGCTCCGGCCGGCGCCAGCGGTGAGGCCAGGCGGCTCGCCGGTGTCAGCTGGTCCTTCCTCCGGATGGGGGAGACCCCGGCGACCGAAGAAGGCACACGGTGGGTTGAGGCGAGCTACAGCGCGGACGATGAGCTTGTGGCCGCCAGCGAGGCGACCGATGTCATGGTCGCCGTCGTCGAGCAGATCGCCACCGAGCAGAATCGTCTCGCCGTCGATCTCCGTGACCAGGGCCGGATCGAGGAAGCCCAGATGGTTCTGCTGAAGAACACGGCCTATGCCAAAGACAAGGCGCAACAGTACGATTCGCAGATCCTCGCCGATGTGGCGATGGAGAATGAGGTCGATGCCGAGACGATCGTCAAACAGGAGCAGTGGAAGGTCCAGCGCAAGGCCATGACCGAGAAGCAGCTCATTCGAAGCAAGCAACGGAAGAAATAAGAGTGTCGCGTCGGTTGACCGCCCTGCTGGTGCTCATCGTGGTGCTGCCCACCGGGCTGCTGGCCTGGCTGGCGATCCGCGGCGTTCGTGATGAGCGGGGGCGGGTCGCCGGCCAACTCCGCGCCGCAGCCGAGAGCCGGTTGGCCGATGTCGATTCCAGGATCCAGCGGGTCCTCGAGGACCGCGCGCGGCGGTTGCTCGCGAGGGAGGTTCCGTCAGGCGGGGACACCGAGGGTTGGCGGGAATTCGTCCGAAGCACGCCCGAGGTGACGCAGGTGGCGGTGCAGGCGTCTGATGGGCGCCTGCTCCATCCCCCGCTGGAGACGGGTATCAGCGACGCCGAACGAGATTTTCTGGTCCGGATCCGACAGATCCTCGTCGGTCGGTTGCTCGGCGGCGAGGTCGAACAGCAGACGCAGACCGGGGTCGTCGACTCGGGACAATCTGCACTGCCGGCGGCGGATCACGGCTGGTACGCATGGTACTGGGACACGGGGCTCCACCTCCTCTTTTGGCGGAGGGATCCCAGGGGCAGTCTCATCGCGGTCGAGCTCGACCGGGTTCGGCTGGTGGCCGATCTCCTTGTCGAGCTCTCCACGGATCCTGGTGGGGCTGCAACCCCCACCCGCTGGGGTCGGATCGTGCTCGAAGATTCGCAGGGCCGCGTCCTCTCTCAATCCGAACCGCCGGCGACGGAGGGATCCTCGGTTGACGCCGTCGAACGCCGGCTGTCTTCGCCTCTCGGCGCGTGGACGTTGCGCACCGAGTACTGGGCGGGCGGTGCGGTGGGCACGCTCGGCGGCTTTCTCCGGGTGGCGGGGTTGATCATTGCCGCGGCGGTGCTGAGCGGTCTCGCTCTTGTCTTCCACCGTGAAAGCTCGCGCGAGCTCCGTGAGGCCTCCGAGCGGGTGGGTTTCGTCAACCAGGTCTCACACGAGCTGCGAACACCTCTGACCAACATCCGCCTCTACGCCGAGCTGCTCGAGCGGCGAATCGGCGGGGACGATGGCGAGACCGGATCGTATATTGACGTCATCGTTGCCGAGAGTGGACGGTTGAGCCGTCTCATCGGCAATGTCCTCAGCTTTGCCGGTCACAACCGAGGAACGCTGGCCATCCGCCCGGTGCGGGGGTCGGTGGACGACACCCTGCGGTCGGTGGCGGACCAGTTTCGGCCGTCTCTAGAAGGCAGGGGTGTCGCCATCCTGCTCGATCTGGCCGCACCCCGACTGCTGCTCTTCGATCCGGACGCCGTCGAGCAGGTGGTGGGCAATCTGCTGGGAAACATCGAGAAGTACGCCGCCGGTGGTGGGGTGGCTGAGATCTCTTCCCGGCAGACCGCGGCCACAACGGTGGTTCGGATCAGGGACCGCGGGCCCGGGATTCCCGCCGGGCGGGAGGAGGCGGTCTTCGAACCCTTCGTCCGGCTGTCGGACCGTCTCACCGAAGGTGTGTCCGGCACCGGAATCGGGCTTTCCATCGCCCGCGAGTTGGCCCGCCTCCATGGTGGTGAGCTCCGCCTTTCGGCAGCCGACGGGGGCGCCTGCTTCGAGCTCGAGCTGCCCAACGACGGCGAGGGAGTTCCAACGTGAAGATTCTTGTGGCTGAAGACGATCTCCTGACCCGGCGGGCTCTGGTGGAAGTGCTCGAGGCCGAGGGCTACGACACCGTAGAGGCGGCCGATGGTGCCGAGGCCCTCGCTCTCTTCGACCGCGTGGCTCCCGATGTGGTGTGCCTCGACATCATGATGCCCGAGATCGACGGCTACGAGGTCTGCCGCCGACTCCGCGCCCGGCCGAGCGATGTCCCGGTGATCTTCATCAGCGCCAAGTCCGAGGAGATCGACAAGGTCGTGGGCCTCGAGCTCGGCGCCGACGACTTCCTCACCAAACCCTTTGGGATCAGAGAGGTGGTGGCCCGGATCCGAGCGGTGACCCGGAGGTGGCTGGCGACGAAGGCTTCGAGCGGACCTTCGCCGGACTCCGAGCCTTTCTGGATGGCGGATCTCGAGATCCTGCCGGATGAGCTGCGGGCGCGGCGGGGCGATGTCGACGTTGATCTCAGCCTCCGAGAAGTCAAGATCCTCCGTCTCCTGCACCACCACGCCGGCAAGGCCCTCGACCGCAACACCATCTTCAACGCCTGCTGGGGGGTGGACTATCTGCCCTCGAGCCGGACCCTCGACCAGACCATTTCTCAGCTCCGCAAACGGATCGAGGTCGATCCGAGCTCACCGCAGATCATCACCACCGTGCACGGGGTGGGCTACCGCCATCAACCGAGCGGATCTCAGTCGAGATAGCCCAGGGCCCGCAACCGGTCCTCGGTGGCGGGATCGAGATCGGTGGTCGATGATGCCGAGTCCGCGAGCAGTGGGCGTGCCTGGCGCCAGGCATCGAGCTCCGCCGCCAAGGCCGTCGTGTGCTCGGGTCGCCGGTCTACGAGGTTGTAGCGCTCGCCGGGATCGCGGACCAGGTTGAAGAGCATTCGACTGCCTCCGGCGCCGCTGATGAGCTTGAAACGTGGGGTGCGGACGCTGTAGATCGCGTTGCGATACTGGGCGAAGATCCGTTGCTCGGCCCACGGTGTGGCGTCTGGAGCGAGGACGTTGCGGCCCTCCATGATGGCAGGCGGTTCGACCCCGGCGGCCGCGAGCAGGGTCGGGGCGACATCGACCGTGCTCACCAGCGTCGGATCGACGGCCCCTGCCGGAACCCCGCGTCCCCAGACGATGAACGGCACCCGGACCAGCTCCTCGAAGAGGGTGCCGCGGTGGAGGAGGCCGCCGTGGTCGCCGAACTCCTCACCGTGGTCGGCGGTGATGAGCACCACCGCGTTGTCGAGGAATCCCATCTCCTCGAGTCGGCCAAAGAGCACGCGGAGACTGTCGTCGAGGAAGCGGATCTCACCGTCGTACTGCGATACGAGGAAGTCGAAGTCTTCCTGATCGAGGTGCTTTCCTGCGGTGGCCGCGAGCGGCCGGAGCGCTTCGCTTGTTGGTTCGACGGAACCGGAGAACTCGCCGAAGAGCGTGCCGTATCCATCCGGAGGCAGATAGGGCGAGTGGACCTGGTAGGTGTGGAAGAAGGCAAAGACCGGGTCACCGGTGCCGAGGGCTTGGCCGAGGATCTCGGCAAAGAGCTCGACGCCTTGATCGGCGGTTCGGCCTTCGTCGGAGAAAAAGTCGAAGCCGCGGGAGAATCCGTAGCTCGCCGACATCCAGCCGCCGCCGGTCACTGCCGCGGTTGCGAATCCCTCGCGGACGAGGATCTCCTGCAGCAGATCGACCTCGTCCGGAATCGACGGCGCCCGCCGTGTTCCCGACGCCGGGTCGGCCCACACCCGGTGGGTCTCCTGATAGAGCGAGGTCAGCATGGTGGTGTGCGACGAAGGCGTGCCATGGGTGTTGACCGAGGCGTGGGAGAAACGCACTCCCTGAGCGGAGAGCTCGTCGAGAAAGGGCGTCGTGTGGCGGTCATAGCCATAGCTGCTCAGGTGGTCGGCGCGTAATGCGTCGAGGGAGATGAGCAGCAGGTTGGGCGGAGAAGGATCATGGGAGTCCGGAGCGGAGCAACCGACCAAACCGAGGACGGCCATGGTGGTGGCGATCGTCGTCAATATTGATCTCGACATGAGGTGATTCTTGCACGGCGGAGGCCTGGGGAGGATTAGGCGGGTATGATCGCGTTGATGGCACGGCACAGCGATGGTGGGACCGGTCGCTCCGGCGGGAAGCGGGAGGGACTGCATTCTTGGGGCCTGAGTCTTTGGGGATTGGCGAATTCCCGACTCGACCTCGCGCTGAGTCTGTTGACAATCGTACTCCTTGCCACGTCTCGTTTTGCACTCTTGGCATCGGGACCCTGGGAGTGGGATGAGACCCTCTTCGCCCGGGGGATGCTCGATTTCTCCCTCGCCGCGCACTTTCCACAGCCGCCGGGCTTCCCCGGATTGCTGGCCCTCGGCCATCTGCTTCTGCCCCTTGCCGGCACGCCCTATCGCGCCCTCCAGTTGGTGTCGGCCGTGGCCTCGATCCTCGCGCTGTGGCCGTTGGCCGCCCTTGGACGCCGAGTGGCGCCGCCGCCGGTGGCGACCGCCGCCGCACTCCTGGTCCTCTTCCTGCCCGGACCGTGGCTCTTCTCGGTACGGGGCTTTTCATCCATGGCGGCGGTCGTCCTGGCGCTGGCAGCCGCGGCTCTGTTGGCCGGTGGCCTCGAGGGCCGGCGGGCGACCGGTTTCACCTTGCTGTTGACGGCGTCGTTCCTGGTCCGTCCGATTCTGCTGCCGAGCGTCGCCCTGCTGTGGCTCATCGGGGTGGAGTCGGTGCGGCCCCGACGCCGGGTCCTCCCCGGCGTCGTGCTCGGCGTCGCGGCCGTTGTGGTGGCGGTGGCGGTGATGGCCCACCTGGAGGGGGGGTGGGCGGCCTTCCTCGAGCCCTTCACGACCCATGCCAGTTTCCACGTCGACCGGCTCCACCGCAACACCGAGATCCTGGCCGATGTCGGTCTCTTCAAGGGCGTCGGCGGGCTCCCGGCGGCTTTCGGCCTGGTGGTTCTGTCGGTCATCGGTCTGGTCGCCTGGTGGAGGCGGGTCGGGCCGAGATCGGCCGTGGCCTGGGTCGCGATCCTGGGTCTCACCGCGGCCCAGCTCGTCATGCTCCAGAACCGCTCCTACGCCCGCTATGCCATCGGCGTCCAGATGGCCGTAGGGCCGCTCTTGGCCGGGGCGGGATCACTGGTGGCGCCGCCGGTGGCCGTTGTCGGTCTTCTCGCGATGACCGCGGTCGCGGCGGGGTCGTCCCTGCCGCTGCTTCTCGAGCAGCACACCGAGACCTTCGGCGCCTGGCAGGCCACGGTGGATGCCGCCGACCGCGCCTCCGAGCGCGGCCTCGCGGTGGTGGTCGAGCCGGAGATCCATGTCTTCTCGTCCTACTGGTGGTCCGTGCTCGAGTGGCGGGGAAAGTCGGCACCGCCCATGCTGCTCTCGCCGCGCGCGCCCGAGCCCTGGCTCGGTGTCGACCGGCCGTGGGTGGTTGCCACGGTCCACCCCCACCTCTACTGGCCGTCGTTGACCGGGGTCGTCACCACCTTCGGGGCGGTGTCCGAACGCCTCCGGCCCCTGACCCAGGGCCGGTTTCTCGCAGCGGCCATGATCGACAACCCACCCCTTCCGGTGGGCCGGTGGTGGACCCTGGAGAGCCTTGCCGACGGTCGGTCCTTCATGTGGGCCGGTCCCGGCGCCGAGCTCTGGCTGCCGCCGGTCCCGACGGGAACCCTGATCGGGCTCGAGCTCAGACCGGCGCCGGGTGAGCGCCCTCTGGAGGTGGATATCAGCCACGGTGGGGGTTCGTATGAGATCGAAGGCCACGCTGAGACCACCCGGATCTGGACCCGGACCGCCGCCGCCGCATCGGGACCGGTCATCGTCCGCTTCAATCGAACGGAAGCCTACCCGCCCGGCGCCGGCGACGAGCGGCCACTGACGGTGCAGCTGATAGAGGTGGTGGTGCGACCACCGGGTGCGGCGTGGCGCGGAACGGCGGCGAGTGAGAGCGAGCGGAGGAGCCTCCGTCTCGAGCTCGAGGGTGGGTACGACGGGGAGACCTTCGGTGAGCTCGGCCGCGGGCTGTGGCTCGGGCCCGTCGCCGGGTTCCGGTTGGTTGTGGACGAACCGGGGCGGCTGGTGATCCGCCTTGCCGCCCCGAGGCCGACGCCGGCTGATCCCCGGGTCGTCATTGACGATCTTCCGGTGGCCGGGCCACTCGAGATCGACCATCGATCGCTGACCGTCGAGATTCCCGTTTCGGCCTCCGCGGTCAGCGCGGGATTCGTCGAGTTCAAAGTTATCAGTGATCCGTATCAGCCAAGCGCCCACGGTGGTGACGACCAGCGCGAGCTTGGGGTGGTGCTGCTCGGCGTCGAGTTCAAGCCGGATGAGCCGAGCGTGGGGTGGTGGAATTCTGAGTGAACCTCGACTCCGGCCTCCTGGTCCGCCCCTGGCGGCCCAGCGTCGCCCAATCAGCGCGGTCGCTCAGGGGATGATTGGAGGGTCTGCGACTACGCTGCTCGCGCGCCGGCGGCCTCGTTCCGAATCCGCCGCGGTCAATACGGCGCGACGGTGGCTTTCAACAAACCCCACGCGCCGCGGGCGTACTCGCCGAGCTCGCCGAAGGAACGGATCCGGCCGACGAAACCGAGCATGATGCGCGGACGGAAGTAGAAACCGAAGTTGGCCCGGCGCTGGAGGCGTTTGAGCTCGTCGGAGTCGCGGCCCTCGGGGACATAAAAGAGCTCGTCCTCCCGATAGCCGCCCATGGAGCTCAGCTGCATCCAATCGTCGATATCCACGTCTCCTCCCTCGAGAAGATCGTTCGGACGGACGGTTGGGTGGACGCCGCCGGTCACCACCGTGGTGGCGGGAATGGCCGCCTTGACCATCTTCGCCGCAGCCAGGGTGCTGCCCACCAGGGCCGTCGCGCAGGTGATGCCGACGATCTCGGGGCTTTCCTCGGCTACGACGTCCCTAAGCGAACGCTCCTCGATCTGGGCGTCGTAGATTGAAACGCCGATGCCTTCATTCTCCAAGGCGGCGGCGAGATAGAGAAGACCCATGGGCGGCATCACCCAGCCCATTCGGCCGAAGTGGCGGCCCATGTAACGCTCGATCTCATAGTCCGGATTGACCAGCAGGACCTTCATTGACGATGTCCTCCCCTCGACCGATCGCCACGCGTTCGCCTGGTCGGGTCCATGTCATTCTACGGAGGATTCGGCGGCGATGTTGATGCACGGTTGATTTACCGGATCACGAGAGCTGTGGCATCCTCTCAATCGATTGCGAGGTGATGGTGCCATCGGAAAATGAAACGCTCGTGCCCGAGCTCGCGGCCTCTGTCGGAGATCGCCTGGGGGAAATTCAAGGGATCTCGGCTGAGCGCCGCTCGATCCTCGATGACCTCGCGGATGTCATCGTCCCTCGCGTGAGGGGTGGCGGTCCCGTGCGATTGACCTTCATCTGCACCCACAACTCTCGCCGCAGCCACATGTCGCAGCTCTGGGCCCAGGTCGCGGCGTCGATCTTCTCGGTGCCCGGGGTGGAGACCTTCTCCGGTGGCACCGAGGCCACGGCCTTCAACCCGAGGGCGGCGGCCGCCCTGCGCAGGGCCGGTTTCATCATCGAGCCCTTCACCGATGGCAAGAACCCCGTCTATGACGTCCGTTTCAGCCCGTCGATGGAGCCGATCCAGGTCTTTTCGAAGATCTATGACGCCGCGCCCAATCCCGGTGGCGGATATATCGCCATCATGACCTGTCTCTCGGCTGATTCCGCCTGCCCGGTGGTCGACGGCGCCGACGAGAGGATCGCCATCCCCTATGACGATCCCAATGCGTTTGACGGCGCCGAGGATGAGGCCGAGATCTATGACGAGCGCTGCCGCGAGATCGCCCGTGAGATGCTCTACGTCTTCTCCGAGGTCGCCCGCAGAACTTGATCCGCCCTCCTGTGCTCGTCGACATTCGGTTATCCTTGTCGGGTTCGGCGGATGAGATCGCGTATCGGAGGATGGATGGATCGCGACGAGTTGATCAGGATTCTCAATGGTGTCGCAGCCGGGTCGACGGATGTCGAGGCTGCTCTCGATGAGCTGGCCTCGAGTGGAGTTGAGGATCTGGGCTTTGCCCGCCTCGACACCGACCGTGAGCGTCGCACCGGTCTCGCAGAGGTCATCTTTTCACCGGGCAAGACCGACGAGCAGCTCGAGGGGTTGATCGAACGCTGTCTCGAGCTCCACGGCAAGGTCCTGGTCACCCGTCTGGAAAACCGCCGTGCGGCGCCGCTGGTCGCGCGGTTTCCCGAGGTCGCCTACCACGAGGCGGCCCGAGTGCTCGAAGCGCGACCTGAGGAGACATCCCGCCACCACGGAGTGGCGGTGGTCTCCGCCGGAACCTCGGATCTGCCCGTCGCCGAGGAGGCCGCGGTGGTCCTCGAGCATCTCGGCCATCCGGTTGACCGAATCGTCGATGTCGGGGTCGCCGGGATCCATCGTCTCTTCTCTCAGATCGATCGTCTGCGCGCGGCCCGCGCCGTGGTGGTGGCGGCCGGAATGGAGGGCGCGCTGCCATCGGTGGTGGCGGGACTCATCCATCGCCCCGTGGTGGCTGTGCCCACCTCCATCGGCTATGGCGCCAGTTTCGGCGGTGTCGCCGCCCTGCTCGGTATGCTCAACTCGTGCGCGGCCGGGATCGGTGTGGTCAACATCGACAACGGATTCGGCGCCGCCACCCTCGTGCACCGAATCGCCCTGGCGGATGGGGCCTCGTCATGAGCCGCCGCGTGCTCTATCTCGACTGCGCCGGCGGTGCCGCCGGCGACATGATGCTCTGCGCCCTCACCGAGGCCGCCGATTGTGCCTCTCTGGTCGAGGCGCTGCCGGGAATTCTGGGTTTTCCTGATGTCACGATCGAATGGCCCGGGGGTCGATCCGGGGGCTTTGCCGCGCGCCGGATGACGGTCGGCTTCGATCCGGACGCCCACCCCCATCACCGAAAGCTCGCCGATGTCGAGGCCGTTGTCGATGCCGCCGAGCTTCCGGCCACCGTTGCGCTGATGGCCAAGACAGTCTTCCGGACCCTGGCCGAGGCCGAGGGTGAGGTCCACGGTGAGACCGCCGAGGAGGTCCACTTTCACGAGGTCGGTGCGGTGGATGCCATCATTGATGTCGTCGGCGCCTGCCTCGCCCTCGACCAGCTTGCCGTGTATGAGATTGTGTGCTCATCCCTACCCATGGGAAGCGGCACCATCGACTGTGCCCACGGCACCATGCCCCTGCCCGCGCCGGCGGTGGCGGCCATGCTGCCCGGCGTGCCGGTCCATCCGGCCGGGGTCGAAGGTGAAACCGTGACTCCCACCGGAGCAGCCCTGGTCACGAGCTTTGCAAACACCTTCGGCACGATGCCGGCCATGACCGTCGAAACCGTGGGGATCGGTGCGGGGACCATGGAGCGACCCGGGTTGCCCAACGTACTGCGCGCGTTTGTCGGGGAGCTGTCCGGGCCAGCCGAGATCAGCCAGAGCGACCACGTCATCGTCGAGTGCAACATCGATGACCTCGATCCTCGAGTGCTGCCCGTGGTCATCGATCGGCTGCTTGAATCGGGCGCCCTCGACGCGGCCATCACCCCCATCGTCATGAAGAAGGGTCGTCCGGGACACCTGATCACCGCGTTGGCGCCGACGGCGGCCCTCGATGCGGTCGTTTCGGTGCTGCTGCGTGAGACCACGAGCCTGGGATGCCGCAGCTACCCCGTGGCCAAGCATCATCTGGGCCGGCGGATGGAAACCGTGGAAACACCCTGGGGGCCGGTGGCGGTGAAGCTCGCCATCATCGGTGAGACGGTCTTGCGGCGCATCCCGGAGTTCGAGGACTGCGCCGAGCTCGCTCGCAGGAGCGGTGTTCCGGTCCGCGACATTCTCGCCGCCGCCGGTGGCGTGGTGGAGGAAGACTAGTGTCGAACTACGAAGTCCTGCTTGACTGGTTCCGCGATCAGGGCTCTGCCCTCGTCGCCTATTCCGGGGGGGTCGATAGCACCCTGTTGGCGAAGGCGGCCTACGACGCGCTCGGAGATCGTGCGGTGGCGGTGACCGCGGTCTCGGCCTCCCTCGCCCCCGCCGAGCTCGACGAGGCTACGGAGCTGGCGGAGCGCATCGGGATCACCCATCTCCTCGAGCGCTCGGACGAGACGTCCAAACCGCAGTATCTCGCCAACGATGACGACCGCTGCTACCACTGCAAGACCGAGCTCTACTCGATCTGTGAACGGATCGCGACCGAGCGCGGCCTGGCCGTCATCGTCAACGGACTCAACACCGATGATCTTTCGGATCACCGCCCGGGCAACCGGGCGGCCGATGAAGCCGGGGTCCGCTCTCCCTTCACCGAGCTCGGTTTTGACAAGTCGGCGATCCGCGACCACTCGCGTCGTCTCGGTCTGCCGACGGCGTCCAAGCCTGAGCTCGCCTGTCTCGCCTCTCGTTTTCCCACCGGCACTCCCATCACCATCACCGGGCTCGGACGGGTGGCGGCGGCCGAAGAGGTCGTTGCCGGACTCGGTTTCACCCAGTACCGGGTGCGGTTCCACGGTGATCTGGCGCGGATCGAGGTCCCGGCGGTGGAGATCGGTCGCCTGGCCGACGATGACCTGCGGGAGAAGCTCCTCGACGGCGTCCGCGATGCGGGTTTTCGGTTCGTCACCATCGATCTTTCGGGCTATGCCCGGGGATCTTCGAATCCCATCGCTATGGGGAAGGCGTAGACGATTCGGTAGTGATGGATGCGGTCCCTTGGTTACGGGTTTGAAAGCTCGCCCGCGCCGCGGTAGGCTCTTTCGTTGGGGGTGAAGTGACCGATCCGTTGATTGACCAAACGCAAGTCGATGACACGACCGAGGCGACGGGAGATGCCCTGACCGTTGAGTTCGCCCCGGACGGTCTGCGCGATGCCGCGTCAAAGGTCTCGAATCTCATCGAGGACGGAGACGAGTCCGCCCTCGACGAGGTGGTCCGGGGAACCCACCCAGCCGATTTGGCTGCGCTGCTCGGAGTGCTTCCGCACGAACTCTGGCCACCGCTGCTGACACGGCTCGATATCGCTCGGATCTCGGATGTCATGGAAGAGCTGCCCGACCACCTTCGGGACGATCTCGCCGAACACCTGCTGCCGCAGCAACTCACCGATGTCGTCGAGGAGATGGCGTCGGACGACGCCGCCGACGTCATCGCCGATCTCCCCGAGGACGTTGCAGCCGATGTGATCGAAGCGCTGCCGCGGGAGGATCGGCACGAGGTCCAGACCCTCCTCGCCTACCCCGAGGACACGGCCGGCGGCCTCATGCAGACCGAGCTCGTCTCGATCAGCGAGCACGCCACGGTCGATCAGGCTGTGGGTGTTCTTCGCTCGGCGAAGGAGGACGTCGGCGAGATCTTCTTCGTCTACGTGGTCGATGACGAGAACCGGCTCGTCGGGGTTCTCAACCTCGGCGCGTTGCTTCTCTTCCGGGGCGATCGGCCGATCCGTGAGCTCATGAAGACCAAGATCCGCGCGGTCAACCCCGAGGAGGACCAGGAGAGCGTGGCCCGGATGTTCAAACGCTATGACCTGGTGGCGCTGCCGGTGGTCGACATCGACGGCCGGCTGCTGGGGCGGATCCTGCACGACGACGTGGTCGATGTCCTCCAGGAAGAGGCCGACGAGGACATCATGCACATGGCCGGAGCCACGACCGCAGAGCCCGAGTTGGTCTATACCGATCAGCTCTTCCGGATCGCCGGGATGCGGTTGCCGTGGCTGCTTGCCACCTTGGCGGGGCTGGCCGTGCCGGCGGTGCTGACCAGCGGATTTCAGATCTCGTTTCCGCACATGAAAGAACTGGTGCCGTTTGTGCTCGTGATCGGCGCAATGGGCGGCAATGTCGGCTCGCAGTCGGCGACCATCGTCGTTCGCGGCTTCGCCACCGGTCGTGTGGACTTCCAGAACCTCGGCCACTTTCTCTTCAAAGAGTTGGTGGTCAGCTCGCTCATGGGTCTGGCCTGCGCTGTTCTTTCAGGTGTCGTGAGCCAGCTGTGGCACGGTGATCTCCGGCTTTCGGCTACCGTGGCCATTTCCATGTTTGTGGCCATCATCGCCTCGGCCATCCTTGGGGTCTTGGTGCCCTTCTTCTTTCGTCTGGTCAATATCGATCCCGCCATCGCAGCCGGTCCCGCGGTGACCACCATCGACGACATCGTCGCCATCGGGATCTACTACCTCGTTGCGATTCTCCTCATCACGACTTGAACGCCGAATCACACCGCAAGAATCGGGTGGATGACTCTCGGAGCATGCCCTACATTTGCGACATGGAAACCAACGAACGGCATCGTGACTACCAGCGGATCGAACGGGCGCTCGCTTATCTTGACGCCAACCGGGCGGATCAGCCGAGCCTCGAAGATGTTGCGGATCAGGTCGGTTTGAGCCCATTTCACTTTCAACGCATCTTCAGAGATTGGGTCGGGATCAGTCCCAAGCGTTTTCTCCAGTACCTGACGGTGGAGCATGCCCGGCGGTGTCTCACCGAGACTCGATCGGTTCTCGAGACGACCTTTGAGGCGGGGCTCTCTTCACCCGGTCGTCTCCACGATCTGATGGTGGCCGTCGATGCGGTCACGCCGGGTGAGTACAAACGGCGAGGAGAGGGACTCACCATCAGGTGGGGAAGCGGGGAAACTCCGTTCGGCGACGCTCTCATCGGCGCCACCGAACGGGGAGTGTGCTGGCTCGCCTTCCCCGACGATGATGGTCGATCGGATGCGGTGGAAGACCTCCGTGAAAGCTTCTGCAATGCGGAGTTTCGAGAGGACCAGGCCACCGCGGCGCTGTGGCGGGACCGGATCTTTACGCCCCAAGGGGGATGCGACGGGGAGCCCCTCCCCGTGCTCCTCTCCGGAACCAACTTCCAGCTCAAAGTCTGGGAGGCCCTGCTCAAGGTTCCGTCCGGTGGTCTGTGCTCGTATCAGGATCTCGCCGCGCTCATGGGCCGGCCGACGGCCACCCGGGCGGTGGCTTCGGCGGTGGCGGCCAACCACATCGCCTACCTCATCCCGTGCCACAGGGTGATCCGCTCCATGGGGGCGTTCGGTCAGTACCGCTGGGGAGCTGCGCGCAAACAGGCCATCGTCGGCTGGGAGCAGGCGCAGCGCCTCGACGCGATCGGATAGGAACCGCGAGGACGCAAGGATCGCAAGGAACCCCAATCGATGAGGAAGGGTGCTCAACATGTTGAGCACCCTTCCTCATTGATGGATTCATTGTGATGCCTGGCGCACCTTGCGTCCTTGCGGTTAGTCATTCAATGGTTTGAAATGACAGGTGAAATGCCTCAGCATCTTGGGCTGCTGGGTGATCCGGTGGCCCGGAATCGTCCCTCGCTCCTTCCAGACCTGCTCGATGACCTCGATGAGATAGTCGAAGTGACTCTGGGTGTAGACCCGCCGCGGGAATGCCAGGCGAACCAGCTCCAGCGGTGACGGCTGCTCGTTTCCGTCGGCGTCAAAGTGGCCGAACATGACCGTGCCGAGCTCCACCGCACGGACCCCGCCGGCGAGGTAGAGTGCGTTGACGACCCCGATTCCCGGGTAGTGGAGGGGATTCATCTCCGGCAGCATCTGCCGGACATCGAGGAAGACGGCGTGGCCGCCGGCAGGCCGGACCATTGGAACCCCCACTTCGGACAGACGATCCACCATGTACTCCACCGTCGCGTGGCGGTAGACCTGGTAGTCGTAGTCGAGGGCTTCCTTCAGACCGACGGCGATGGCCTCGAGATCGCGGCCCGCGAGACCACCATAGGTGGGGAAGCCCTCACGGAGGATCAGCAGGTTGCGGAAACGTTCGGCCCATTCGTCATTACGACACACCAGGAAGCCACCGATATTGGCCAGACCGTCCTTCTTGCAGCTCATGGTGGCGCCATCGGCGAGGGAGAACATCTCCTGAGCGATGTCCGTCAGCGACCGGTTCGAGTAGCCGGCCTCGCGTTGGCGCACAAAGTAGGCGTTTTCGGCGAAGCGGCAGGCGTCGATGACAAAGGGGATCCCGTGCTCGGAGAGCACGGCCCTGACCTCGCGGAGATTGGCCATGGAGACCGGTTGACCACCGCCGGTGTTGTTGGTCACGGTCATCATGCCGAAGGGGATCTTTTCGGCGCCGTGCTCGGCGATGCAGGCGCGAAGATTGCCGATGTCCATGTTGCCCTTGAATGGGGCCTCCGCCTGGGTGTCGAAGGCCTCCGGGCAGGGCAGGTTGAGGGCCACCGCGCCACAGTACTCGATGTTGGCCCTCGTCGTGTCGAAGTGGCTGTTGTTGGGAACGATGTCACCCGGTTTGAGAACGCAGGCCGCGAGGATTCCCTCCGCCGCTCGGCCCTGGTGGGTGGGGAAGATGTGCTCCATCCCGGTGATCCCGCCGACGCTTTCCTCGAAACGCTTCCACGACCGACTGCCGGCGTAGCTCTCGTCGCCGAGCATCATGGCCGCCCACTGTTCGGTGGACATGGCGCCGGTGCCCGAGTCGGTGAGGAGATCGATGCAGCAGTCCTCGGCATCGAGGAGGAAGACATTGTGGTGAGCGGCATCGAGGGCCGCCTTCCGATCGGTGGCGGAGGTGATCTTGAGCGGCTCGGTCATCTTGATGCGGAAAGGCTCGATGATGGTGCGCATGTCTGACCTCCTCGGTGCGAATGGATTCTCCCACCCGCCCACCGCCCCGAGACTACCTTCTTTCGGCTTTCGGTCAAGACCACCAATGCCGAAGGGCGAGCAGATGTGACCCACATCGAGTCGTCCGGCACATGTTGAGATATCCTCTCTGCACGATCCGCCCCCCGGGGTCGGTAAAGGAGAGCCCATGCGAATCGGTGCGCGCAAGCCCCGCAGAAAGGCCCGGTTTTTCTTTTTCGTACTCATCGTCGCCCTCCTCGGTTGCGGCCTCTGGCTCGCGCTTCGAGTCGGTCCGGCGCCCGAGGTGGAGCTCCGGACCGACCGCCCGGCCATCGGCAAGGCCACGACGGTGATCGCCGGCTTCAGCGAGCCGACACATGGCCTCGGGAGCATCCGCTTGGAACTGATCCAGGGCGACCGCGTGGAGGTCCTCGAGCAACGGTCCATGAAGCGCGGATCACTGCTGCCCTGGTCGGGCGATCACGGGACGGCGGAGGTGGTTCTCACCACCATCGTCGGAACTACGGGTTTTGATTGGCTCGATGACGGCGAAGTCGTTCTCAGGGCGACCGCCGATCGATCGGTCGGGTACCTGCGCCGCGGTGAGCCCGTCGTGGTGGAGACCACCCTCCCGGTCCGGTTGCGTCCGCCACGGCTGGAGCTGCTGTCTTCGCAGCACTACGGCCAACAGGGTGGATCGGGAGCGGTGCGTTACCGGGTTGGAGAGACGGCGGTGAAGTCCGGGGTCCGGGCCGGAACCCACGAATCACCTGGCTCCGCCCTCGAGGGCGGTCGTCCCGGGGACTACTTCGCGATTTTCGCCCTGCCCTGGAATCTCGACGACGCGGGTGAGATCCGGCTCTTTGCCGAGGACGACGCCGGCAACCGGGTCGAGCTCGCCTTTCTCGATCTCTTCAAACCCCTTTCCAAACGGGTCGACACCATTCGAATCAGCGACAGCTTCCTCGAGAGGGTGGTTCCCGCCATCGCGAGCCGTACGCCCGGTTTTGATGATTCGCCTCCGCTGCTGGAACAGTACCTCGTCATCAACGGAGAGCTGAGGAGGGCGGAGCTTGGCCGAGTGGCCGAGCTGGCAGCGCAGAGTGAGCCGTCCTTCCTGTGGTCGGGGCCGTTCCTCCAGATGACCAACTCCGAGCTCAAGGCCAACTTCGCCCAGACCAGGGAATATCTTTATGACGGCCGCGAGGTGGATCGTCAGACCCACCTCGGGCTCGATCTTGCCTCCACCGCCCGTGCGCCGGTGCCGGCGCCCAACGCGGGCCGGGTGATCTCCGCCGGGTGGATGACCCTCTACGGCAATGCGGTGGCCATCGACCACGGATTCGGACTCATGTCCTTGAGCGGTCACCTCTCATCCATCGATGTCACCGAGGGGGATGCGGTCGACCGCGGTCAGGTCATCGGCCGGAGCGGGACCACCGGCCTTGCCGGCGGGGACCACCTCCATCTCGAGATCTTTGTCCACGGTCAGTCGGTGGATCCGCTCCAGTGGCTCGACGGCAAGTGGATCGAGGACAACATCACCTCGAAGCTGACCGGCGATATCTAGCCCGTCGGAGCGACTCGCCCTCCCCTGATGTGTGTGGAGTTCACCACAGAGACACACCGGCAATCATCGCAGCGTCCGTTGCGATGGTCTTGGCGCACTTGGCGTTCTTTGTGGTGAGACTGCGACGGACTCTACTCTTCAATACTCACCGGGCGCCACTCTGTGCCTCTGTGTTTCTGTGGGGAAGTCGCGGTCGTACCGGGGTGGCCATGAGCGCCTCAGCCCTCCGCTGGGCGTCGCTTCCAGGGCTGGAGGAAGTGCCAGGCGCGGGAGATCCACCGTCCGATGGCGGCGAAGACATCCTCGGAAAGGGCGGCAGTTGTCGGCAGCAGGAGGGTCGTCAGGAAGGTCGAAACCACGAGGCCGCCCATGATGACGATGGCCATGGAGTAGTAGTAGACCCCACCCAGTGATGGTTGCTGAACGACAATGGGCACCAGCCCCACGAGGGTCGTTATGGCGGTCATCAGGATGGGGCGTAGCCGCTCGCGACCGCCCTTGAGCATGGCCGTGGTGCGATCCATCCCCTCGCGGCGATAGAGATTGATGTGCTCGATCATGACGATGCCGTTGTTGACCACCACCCCGATGAGCAGCAGCAGGCCGATGGCCGCCGGTTGGTCGAAGTCGGTGCCGTGGAGCCACAGAGCCCAGAAGGCGCCGGCGAGGGCAAACGGCAGCGCCACCATGAGACCGAAGGCCTGACGCACTGACTCGAAGAGACCGGCCATCACGGCGAAGACCAGACCGAGGGCGAGGAGGAGGTTGATCAGGAAGTCGCGCGATTGCTCGCGTTGGCGGTCGGCCCACTCCGACATAGTCCAGGTGTAGCCGAAGGGAAGATCCATGGAATCCATGGCCGTCCGCACCGCCGGCAGGTAGTCCTCCATGGTGCCTTCGCCGTAGCGGGCGCCGACCCAAACGCTGGTCCGGCGGTTGTCGCGCTGGATCCGGTTGGGTCCCGGCTCCATCCGGAACTCGGCCATGGACGCGAGCGGAATCTTCTCACCATCGGCGGTCCACACCGGCAGCGTGTGGAGCTGGGAGATGCTCTCGGTTTCCCTCTCGTCGAGAGTGAGCCGCATCTCGCGTTCACCGGATGGGGTCCTGAAGCGCGGCAGCCGCCGACCGCGGAAGGTCAGGGAGACCACCTCGGCAGGCTGGTTGAGGGGGACGCCGTAGCGCGCTGCGAGTTCGCGGTCGAGATCGACAAAGAGCTCCATCCCACCGGACTGGGTGCTCGTCCAGGGATCGGTCAGACCGGGGATCTCCCCGATACGGAGCTTGGCCTCGGCGGCGAGCTCGGCGAGCACCCCGGTGTCCTCACCGACGAGTTGGAAGGCGATACGTTTGCCGCCTCGTCGGCGGAAACCGTGGCCCGCCTGGTCCTGGACCTCGAGCTTGATGCCGGGAAGCTCGGGTAGGAGCTCGCGGAGCTTGTCTCGGGTCACCGCCATGTCGGTGTCGTTTGCGAAACCCTCTTTCATGTAGAGCCGGGTGAGCGAGAAGCGGTCGGACCAGAAGCTGTAGATGTGCTCGGCGTTGAGCTCGTCTCGATGCGGCACCAGATGGTCCTCGACGATGGACACCGCCCGCTCCTTCCGCTCGAGGCTCAAGGACTCGGAGAACTCATAGCGGAGCTGGACAAAGAGCTCGGTCTCGTTGGCGTCGAAGTTCTTGTCGATGTGGCTGAAGGGGAACCAGGTCGAGGCGATGACCGCGAGGCCGATGATCGGGGTCAGCCAACGGTGGCGGAGGAAAAACGCAAGCAGGCGCTCATAGCGGTCCTCGAGCCAGAGCATGAGCGGCGCGCGGCCGCGCGACCTCGAGCGAATCAGTTTCGAGGTCGCCAGCGGGATCAAAGTCTGGGAGACGAAGAGCGAGGCGAGCAGGGTGAGACAGACCGTGATCGCGAGCTCCCGGAGATAGATGTTCATCTCCGACGGTTTGTTGAAGATCATGGGCAAGAAAACGATGACCGAGGTCAGGGTGGCGGCGATCACCGCCAGTGAGACCTCGCGCGATCCCACGAGGGCGGCGTCGCGCCGGCTCAGCCCCCGCTGCTGGTGACGGTAGATGTTCTCCATGACCACCACCGCGTTGTCGACGAGCATGCCGATGCCGACGATGAGGCCGAGCAGGGTGAGCGTGTTCATGGTTTTGCCCATGGCCCAGATGGCGCCGCAGGCGACGATGACCGAGAACGGGATGCAGAGCACCGAGACCAGGGTCATGGAAACCCTGCGGAGGAAGACGAAGAGCACCGCGGCGGCCAGCAGGCCGCCAAAGAACCCGGTGAAGGTCAGGTCTCTGAGGGTCTTGCGGATCTCGGCGCCCTGGTCGAACCAGATCAGGAACTTGACGCCCTCGAGCTCGGGATCGGAGTTCATGTCCTCGACCTGTTGCCGGACCTCGTCGCAGATCACCACCGCATTGCCGCCGGCCTCGGCGGCGACCGTGACCCCGATGGCGAAATCGCCGTCGAGATGGCGACCGTACTCGAGCGGCGGTTCCTCGTAGCGGACATCGGCGACATCGGCGAGCCGCAGACCGTTGGCGCCGAGCGGCAGCGCGCGGATCTGTTCGACGTTCATAAAGGCGCCCACGGTGCGGACGGTGAGGCGTCTCTCCTGGGTTCGCAGAACACCGGTCGAAAGATCGAAATTGGAGCCCGAGATCGCCTGCGCCACGTTCCGGACATCGAGTCCGTGCGACTCGAGATCCTCGAGGCGGAGGTTGATCCGGACCTCTTTGGGGTTGACCCCGTCGAGGCTCACCGAGGCGACACCGGCGATCCGTTCGATGGGGCGGACGATCTTGCGTTCGAGCAGATCGTAGCTCTCGGAGAGATCGCGTTTCGACGACAGACGCCCTTCGAGGATGGGCGCCTCTTCTTCGGCGGCGTTCCAGCTGCCGCCCACCCGAATGTCCCCGATGGTGTCCGGGAGCTCCCGACGCACCCGGTCGATGCGTTCGATGACTTCGGCCCGGGCGAGACTCATCTCGTGGCCCCAGGCAAAACTGAGTCGAACCCGGCCGCCGTTGGCGTCACACATCGACCACATGTTGGTCACGCCCTTGACCGAGCCCAGGACCTCCTCGAGGGGCCGGATGACGAGGCGTTCGGTCTGCTCGGGTGTCGCGTTTGGATACGGCACCTGGACGATGAGCTCCGGTTCCTCGACCTCCGGCATGAAGCCGAGGGGAAGCCGGTTGAGCGCCACCAGGCCGAGGACCACGGCGCAGGCGAGGATGGTCAGGGTGGTGACGGGGCGGCGGATGGCGAGCTCGGGAAGCGTCATGACTCGGCCTCCTCGGCTTCAACGCGGACCCGCGACGGCACCACCAGATAGACCGCCGGGATGACCACCAGGGTGAGGATCGTGCTCAGGGCAAGCCCGAAAGACACCGTGATGGCCAGCGGTGCGCGAAGCTCGGCGCCCTCGCCGATGGAAAGGGCCATGGGCAACAGACCCAGCACCGTGGTGAGGGTGGTCATGAGAATGGGGCGAAGCCGGAGGTGGCCGCCGCGGATGACCGCTTCGGTCTTGTCCATCCCGGCCCTGCGGAGCTGGTTCACCGTGTCGATGAGGACGATGGCGTTGTTGACCACGATCCCGACCAGCATGACGACACCGATGAGGGCGATGACGCTGATCTCGATTCCGGTGATGAAGATCCCCAGAACGACACCCACGAGCGCCAGTGGAATGGAAAAAAGCACCACAAAGGGGTGAACGAGGGACTCGAAGGTCGCGGCCATGACGAGATAGACCAGGAAAACCGCCAGCGCGAGGGCAAACCGCAGAGAGTCGAACGAGGTCTGCATCTCGGTGACCTGACCGCCAAGCTCTGCGATGACCCCGGACGGGGGCGGATTGGCGGCGAGGAGCGCCCTGATGTCGGCGACGGCGGAACCCAGGCCTCGGCCCTCGAGATTGGCGCTGAGCACGGCGGCACGCTGTTGCTGGACGCGGTGGATCTCGGCCGGACCGCGGTCCTCCCGAACATCGGCGACGGTGAGCAGTCGCAGTTGGCGGCCGTCGGGGCCCGGGATCATCAGGTTCCGGACATCGTTGTCGGTCTGCCGTTGACCCTTCAGGTTGCGCACCCGGATGTCGATCTGGCGATCGGCCTCGCGGAAGCGGGTGGGAACCGATCCCAGGACGCGATCGCGCAGGGTCTCGGCCACCACCCGCATGTCGAGACCCAGGGAGGCCAATCGATCGCGGTCGAAGATGATCTGGAGTTCGGGGTTGCCCTCCTCGAGGGAGGAGCGGACATCCACCAGCCCGGGAACGGCCGCCAGCTTGTCCACGAGAACCGGCGCCCACGCCGAGAGCGCGTCGAGATCATCCGAAAACAAGATGACCTCGATGGGGGTTTTGAGGCTGAAGTAGGTTGGTTTGCCGAAGGTGGTGTCGAGCTCGGGAATGGCAGAAAAGCCCTCCCGAAGCCGGTTGGCGACCCGCTCCTCGGCGCTCTCGTCCCGTCGGTCGGCAAGGACCACGTTGAGCTGACCGTAATGCTCGGCGGTGGTGCTCAGACTCAGACCCCCGGAGACCAGCCGGCTTCCGGCGGTGGCGTAGGCCACCTCGACCTCGGGATCGCCGTCGATTGGCGCCGTCATCTGCTGAAGCACCCGGTCGGTGGCCTGGACGGAGGTGCCCTCGGGCAGGGTGGCCTCGAAGTAGAACTCGCCCTGGGAGATGTCCGGGATGAGGGCGGTCTGGAGTCGGGAGACCCCGGCAACGGCGATGACGAAGACTACGGCCGCGGCGAGGATGGTGACCCACTTTCGACCGAGAGCCGCCCGGAGGAGAGCGTTGTAGAACCGGGAGACAAGGCCGAGACCGGTCTCGGCGGCTCGGTGGGTCCGCTTCGTGTCTCGGTCCGATTCCTGACCACCGCCGAGGGCGCTCAGCATGGGGATCAGGGTGACGGCGACGACGAGGGAGGCGAGAAGGCTGAGCGTGACCGTGATGGCCATGTCGCCGAAGAGGGCGCCGGCGATGCCTTCGACGAAGATGATGGGTAGAAAAACGGCCACAGTGGTGAGGGTGGAGGCCGCCACCGCGCCACCGACCTCGGTGGTGCCCGTGATGGCGGCCGCCGCGCGGCTGAGTCCCTCCTGGCGTTTTCGGTGAATGGACTCGAGGACCACGATGGCGTTGTCCACCAGCATCCCGATCCCCAGGGTCAGGCCCCCCAGGCTCATGATATTGAGCGAGACATCGAGCCGGTACATGGCCATGAAGGCGAAAAGCACCGAGAGTGGGATGGCGGTGGCGATGATCACCGTTGATCGGGTGTCGCGGAGAAAGGCAAAGAGCACCAGGATCGCCAGCGCGCCACCCACCACCGCCGTGAAGCGAACTTCGACCAGAGCCTGCTCGATGAAGCGCGACTGATCGAAGAGCATGGTGAGCTCGTAGCCCTCGGGCACGAGCTCGGTCATCTCAGGCAGTGCCTCGCGCACCCCTCGTGCGGTGGTGACGATATTGGCGTCGCCCTCCTTGTAGATGGCGATCTCCACCGCCTCGACCCCTCCGACCCGAATGATCTCGGTGCGTTCGCGGGCGCCCCAACTGACGTCGGCCACATCACGGATGCGGACCTGAGAGGCGCCGGCGGGCGAGAGCACCAGAGAACCGATCTCCTCCACCGAGGTGTACTCGTTGACGGTGCGGATCAGGTACTGGGTGTCGGTGCCGCGGAGTGATCCACCGGGGAGGTTGACGTTGGACACCCCGACCACCTGCCGCACCCGGTCGAGGGAGATGCCGAGGGCGGCGAGCCGCTCCTGGTCGACCTCGACGTGGATCTCCTCCTCGAGGCCACCCTTGATCCGAGCCGAGGCCACACCCTTGAGGCTCTCGAATGCCTGCTTGAGTCGTCGGTCGGCGAGCCGACGGCTCTCGGTGAGATTGCCGCTGCCGCCCAACGCGATGCGGATGATGGGATCCAGCGAAGGGTCGAAGCGCAGAACCACCGGGTCCTCGGCCTCCTCGGGGAGGATCAGGCGGTCGAGTTTCTCCCTCACGTCGAGAAGCAGCAGATCCATGTCTGCGCCCCAGTCGAACTCCAGGGTGACCTCGGAGACCCCCGGGCGAGAGACCGAATGAACGGTCCGCAGACCGCGAAGAACTCCGACGGCCTCCTCCACGGGTCGGGTAACCAGGTTCTCGACCTCCGCCGGTGCGGTGTCGGGGAAGTCGGTCTGCACCGTCAGCGAGGGATAGGAGATGTCGGGCAGCAGATCCAGGGGCAGGCGCTGATAACCGACCACGCCGAAGGCGGCCAGGGCCAGGGCGCACATGAGCACCGTGACCCGGCGGCGGACGGCGAGAGCGACCAGTGAGCGCATCAACCGGCCTGTTCGGTGGCCGGTGCGTCGGTGTCGAGCTCGAGGGCGTCGAGGACCGAGACCGGCTGGCCGTCGCGCAGCGCACGTTGGCCCTGGATCACCACCAGCTCGCCGGGCTCCAGCCCGGAGAGGATCTCGGCATTGGCGTCATCCTCGAATCCCACCTCCACCGCTCGTTGGTGGGCCGTCTCGCCATCCACCACGTAGACCGACCGCTGGCCACGTTCGGTGACCACGGCGACCCTGGGCACCAGCAGGCTGCCGGAGTGGCTGTCGGTGACAATGGAAACCTCAACGAAATCGCCAGGCCGGGTTGTGGGCGGGTATTCCGTGACCTCGACGGTGACCTTGATAGTGCCGCTTTCGGGATCCACCAACGGGTTGACCAGATCGATGCGGCCGGTGAGTCGGTCCCCGGTGGAGCTGACCACGAGCTGGACCGGTTGATCGGGTCGGATGCTGCGAAACTCCTTTGCCGGGATGAAGACCCGAGCGAGAAGGCGGTCCATATCGGCCAGGGAGAAGAGTGCGGTGCCGTTGGCCACGGTCTGGCCCTGATCGACAAAGCGACGGACCACATGGCCGGTGAAGGGCGCGCGGACCTCGGTGTAGCTGAGCTCGAGCTCGGCAAGCTCCAGCGCGGCCTCGGCCGAGGCGGTGTCGGTGCGGATGGCGTCGAAGTCCTCGGCCGAGCTCAGACCCTGGGTGTGGATCTTCTCGGCGCGGTTGAGACGGGCCTGCTGCTTCTCGAGATCCACCCTGGCCATGGTCGTCCGGTGGCGGTACTCGTCATCCACGATGTGGAGCAGGATCTGACCCTTGGCCACCCGGTCACCCTCTTCGGCGACGATGCTCTCGATGACTCCGGCGACCCGGGCGAGAACATCGGCGCGTTTGTCGGGATCGAGGGAGGCGGTGGCACGGTAGTAGGTTGCGATGTCGCCGCGCGCTGCCGTTTCGACGGCCACCGACATGGTCGGGAGCTCCGGTCGTCCCCCACCCGGGCCGTTGCCCGGACCTGGACCGCCGCCTCGTTGGCCGGGGCCTGGAGGATCGGGCTCGCCACCGCCGCAGGCCGAAAGACCGATGAGGCCTCCGGCAAGGACCAGCGCCGCCATCGATCGACGGAGCGAAGGTCGGTATGGTGATGCTTCTGGTGTTCTGAGTTGCATGAGTCTTCACTTTCGAGGGTGGTTCGATCCGAATTCGTCCGCTCGTCCGCCTTGAAGGCCCACCCGACTTCCACAACAACGTTCACCCCGAGGTGGGTGATTCCCGGGTATCGGTGGCGAAGGCACTCATGATTGGTGGTCCGGGGTTTCGTGAAGCGAGCGACCATCGCCCAATATCCCAGAAGGATAGCTTCGATGGACGCGGAAAGGGCATCAAATCCGAGAAACTGAGGATTTCTTTACAACAATTGAGGATCGAACCTCTGGAGTATCGCTCCTGCGGCCTCGACCAGAAGACGGCTTTGAAATGGCAGGAACAACAACCTGATCAACGGAGACACCTTGGCCGTCGCCGGAGGTCGGTGATCGAAGTCCGGGCACAGAGAACGTGGCGTCGTCTTTGTCAAGGTCCCGGACCTTGTTCCTTGGTGGCTTGATGCCTTTGCGGTTCTATTCGTCGCTCAGGATCCGCCGCAACACCACGTCATCGATCTTCGATCCCGTGATCACCAGCGCCGCCTTCTTGTCCTGTAACTCTTTCGGTCGGCGCAGCATGACCGCCACCGGCAATGCGGCGCCGCCTTCGATGACCATGTCTTCGTGGTCGTGGACAAAGCGGATGGCGGCGGCGATCTCGTCCTCCGAGACGAGCTCGTAGCGGTCGACGAACCGCCGGCAGAGGTCGAAGGTGATGGAGCCCTCCTCGATGCCGCCGGCGGTGGCGTCGGAAAGGGTCGGCAGGTTGGAGAGCTCCACGATGGCGCCGGCCTTGACCGACTCGGCCATCACCGCCGAGGCTGTGGGCTCGCAGCCGATGATCTCGATGGACGGTTCGACGGCCTTGAGATAGGCGGCGATCCCCCCGGCCAGCCCGCCGCCGCCCACCGGGATGAGCACCACCTCGATCCCTTCGACCTGCATCTGCAGCTCGGGTCCGATGGTGCCCTGGCCGGCGACGATGGCCGGGTCGTTGTAGGGCGAGACCCAGACGTCGTTGTTGGTCTCGGCGCAGGCGTGGGCATAAGTCTCGGTGACCACGCAGTCATCACCGACGAGCTCGAAGGGAATTCCGGATGCCTCGATGGCTTCGAGCTTGATGGACGTGGTATTGGTCGGAAGAAAGAGCAGGCCGTCGAGTCCGAGCTCTCCCACGGCGTGGGCGAAGGCCGCACCGTGGTTGCCCGTCGACGCCGCCACAAGGCGTCGATTCCTTTCGGTTGAAGTCAGTGAGAGGATCTTGTTCATCACCCCGCGCAGCTTGAAGGATCCGCTGAGCTGGTGGTTCTCGAGTTTGAGATAGACCTCGGCGCCGGTGGCGTCGCTCAACGTCTTTGAGAATCGACACTCGGTGAGCCGGATGTGCGGTGCGATGCGATCGCGGGCCTCATCGACGGCCGACTTCATCTCCGGGTCTCGATCTCGTCGAGCACCTCATCCACGTTCTTGAGGACGGCTGCGATGTCCTCGCCGGTCAGGACCATGGGTGGTTTGATCTTGAGCACGTTGTGGTGCGGGCCGTCTGTGGAGAGGAGGAACCCGCGGTTGCGCATGGCGTCGATCACGGCGGACGCTTCGGTGTCGGCCGGTTCGAGGGTGTCGTGATCGCGGACGAGCTCGACGCCGAGGAAGAGACCGAGCCCGCGGACATCGCCGATGAGTCGGTGGCGGGGCGCCATCTCACGAAAACCGTCGAGAAACTGCTCGCCGAGCACGCGGGCGTGTTCCTGGAGGCCCTCGCTTTCGATGACCTCGAGCACAGCGAGGCCGATGGCGCAGGAAACCGGGTTGCCGCCAAAGGTGTTGAAGTACTCCATCCCGGTGACGAAGCTCGCCGCGATCGCCGGCGTCGTCACCACGGCGGCCATGGGGTGGCCGTTGCCGATGGGTTTGCCCAGAGTGACGATGTCGGGAATGGCATCGAGAGCCTCGAAGGCCCAGAAGTGGCTACCGGCGCGGCCGAAGCCGACCTGGACCTCATCGGCGATACACACGCCACCCGCTGCGCGCACCGCTCTGAAAGCCTCGGGCATGAAGCCCTTCGCGGGGATGACCTGGCCGCCGCAGCCGATGAGCGACTCCGCCATGAAGGCGCCGGGGGGCCGGCCCGCCGCCGAGAGCTCCCCAACCGTGGCGCGCACCTCGTCGGCATAACGGGCCCCGGCGTCGGCGCCGCGGTGGGGCCCCCGGTAGGGATCGGGCAGGGGCGTCGCGTGCGCGTGCTCCGCGAGCCCCTCTCCGCCCGGACCCTCGCACTTGTAGGTGCCGATCTCGATGAGCGATGGTGAGTGACCGTGGTAGGCGTGCTCGAGGACGATGATCTCCCGGGTGCCGGTGTGGGTGCGCGCCAGTCGAAGGGCGAGGTCGTTGGCCTCGGTGCCGGTGCAGACGAAGAAGCAGACACTCAGGGGATCGGGAAAGGTCGCCGTGAGCTTGAGCGCGTACTCGGCCAGATTGTCGTGGAGATACCGGGTATTGGTGTTGAGCTCGGCCATCTGCCGTTGCCCGGCGGCGACCACCTGCGGGTGGCAGTGACCCACGTGGCAGACGTTGTTGACCAGATCGAGGAAACGGCGTCCCTGTTCGTCGTAGAGGTACTGGCCCTCTCCACGGACGATCTTGAGCGGTTCGGTGTAGGAGACGCTGAGGTTGCGGCCCACGTGGCGCCGGCGGATCGAGAGAATCTCGTCGATGCTCCGCGATCGGCTGATCGTGCTGCGACACCCGACTTCCACCGCGTCGTGAATCCTGCTTTCGTCGATCAAGGTCATCCTTTCGAGCAGTCGCCACACCGGCGCTTCGGAGATCTGAAGATAGGTGTTGCCGGGGTCGCGGTGTCGGCCGTGGGCCGACATCAGCACGCTTGAAACCAGTCGCGCGATCACGAAGTCGGGAAGGAGCTCGCGTTCGGGTGCGGTCAGAGGACGCACCGAGTGGTAGCCCCTGACGACGCTGGCGGCTTCGGCGAGCGGATCGTCGCGGTCGAGCATGAGGTAGGTAGTCGCGATGGCGAGCTCGGCAATGACTGCGGTGTGAAGCATGTCACCGAAGTCGATGAGGCCGCCGAATCTCGGCGTGCCATCGTCATCGGTCCTCACCAACAGGTTGCGGTCGTTGGCGTCGTTGTGGATGACCCCGGTCTCGAGCTCGCCGAGCCGCGGTGTAACCACCCGGGCGAACCGCTCGAGCCGGCTCTCGACCAGCTCTCTCTTACCGAGATCGGCGATGAACTCGGCAAGGCGACCCAGCGCCGGAGTCGCCGTGAGGTCCCACAACAACGGCCGCCGGGCGCCCGGATGGTCGAAACCTCGCAGTGCGAGGTCCAGGCGAGCGAGATTCCGCCCGATCTCTTCGAGCAGCCCCGGCGGACGACGGTCGAGCTCGACGAGGGGGATTCCATCGAGGTAGGACACCAAGCGGACCCAACGGATCTGCCCGTCGCCGTCCTCCACAGGGAGGAGGTCGAGTCCGGATTCGGTCGGCACCGCCTTCTGAACCAGTCCCGCCACCGAACTGTCCCGCAGGTGTCTCAGCACAGCAATCTGACACTCGAGGGACCGCCGGTCCGCGCCGACGGGCGAGACCTTGAGGACGTACCGTTCTCCGCCTCTGGCGCGGATGCGGAAGTTGAAATCGAACTCGCCGGCCAGGGCCTCGGCACGGGTGTCGAGCCCCCAACCCTCGGCGGCGAGGCGGGTGGCCCGGTCGGTGGTGAACCCGTGCGTGGGGTCCATCAACGGGGGTTCCCGAACGGTGGAGGGTCCGGATTCGCCATCCGGTCGATTTTACTGGGATCATGAGCGTCGTAAACCCCTGGAATCAAGGGTTGCCGATGGGCGCTCGAGCTGTCTGCTCGTGGATGTGGAGAATCTCCAGAGCCAATGGAAGGGCCGGTCCACGGGGATGGGCTACGAGGCGCTGAAGGAGGATCCGGGTCCCGAGCTGATCGCCGGGAGCGATTGCCGGTCGTTGTTCAGGATCAATCCCCATCCGACTCGAAACGGTCCCACCATCCGGAATGCGACGACAGATGACGGCGCCACGATCGGGGCAGACCCCGGTGGTGCCGGCCGAGGGAGTAGGCGACCCGGCCGAGCATGGCCCGTAAGCAAAAGTCCGGCATCTTGAGCCACTGTCGTTCGCGACGAAGATGAGCGAAGCCGACCCTGAGATAGCGCAGCCCGTCGCCGTCGGAGCCGCCGAATCGATCGAGGATCCAACGATGCCGGTGGTGGGCAACGCCGATGTCGAAGTACCGGCCGAACTCCTGGCCGAAGCCGAAGTGGTGGGTGTGGTGTACCACCGCATCGGCCTCATAGTGGATCGACCAGCCGGCTTCGAGGAGCGTGGCGCCGGCGAGGACATCCTCGCAGATGAGCTCGCGTCGGCCGAAGAAGCCGATCTCCTCGAGGGCCCGCCGCCGGTAGGCGGCGAATGCGTTGGAGAGGAAGGGCGTCCTCAGCCCGAGCTCTCCACGATCGGCCGCCGTCTTTGTCCGGGATCGATCGGGATAGTTGAAGAGCCGTTTGACGGCCGCGACCGGGTCGGCGTTCTCATCGGGGACCTGCCGGCCGTAGGCGGCGCCGATCCGGTCGTCGCTCAGCAGGGATCCGACGAGGCTTGAGAGGGTGGACTCGTCTCTCAGGACGACATCCTGGGTCAGAAAGACGAGAACCTCGCCGGTGGCGTGACGAGCCGCTGCCGTGCGAGTGCCCGCGTGGTCAAAGGACGCACTGTCGACCTCGACATACTCGGCCCCGACCGACCGGGCGAGGTCCGCGATCGTGGGCGTGGGTTCGGTCTCGAGGATCCAGAGTTCGTCGCAGGGCGGCCGTTGCGCGCGGATGGAGGCCAGGAGCCGAGGCAGGGTGGCCTCGCCGCGATGGACCGGGACGACGACGGAAACCAAAGGATCGGGTGGCATCAGAATCAGCCTATCGTGATTCCACCGCATCCGCGATGATCCGGGCCAGGATGCGTCGACCGGTCCGATCAAGGTGTGGGTCGTTGGCAAAGAAGAGCTCCACGCCGTTCACCTCCATACGTTGATGAATCTAAAGCCGCAAGATTGACCGCCAGCAGCGACAGGACCGGGTGGCGCCGGTCCACGGTCGATCGGGGGGATGCGGTTCCGGTCATGGAAGTCCCGGCCCTTCAAGGCTAGAATCATCTCGTGACTTCGAGAAAACTCGACAATCCCGCGATCCGATGATCGTGAGCGAACCCGGGAGAAGAGCGATCCTGCGAACCGCCCCAACTGTCATCCGGCCCGAGCTTTCTGCAGGCCAGCAAGGTGTTGTGCGCACCTTGTTGTACTATCACATCTTCGGTTTTCCGCTCTCCGCGGCTGAGATTTTTCGTTTCTCTCCCGTGGTGTGGCGCGACCTCGCGGAGCTCGAAGCAGCGCTTTACGAATTGGTCGCCGCCAGGCTCATCGGCATCGATCGAGGTTTTCACTTCATCGGCGAAGACTCCCATGTGGACGAGCGACGGGCCGATGAGGCACGAGCACGGGCGGCGTTGCCGCGGGCCGCCCGCTGGTCGCGCTTCATCGGTCGGTTTCCTCACGTTCGTGGAGTCGCGATCAGCGGGACTCTCTCCAAGGGCGTGATGAAGGAGGGCGACGATCTCGACTATCTGGTTTTCACCGAACCCGAGCGGGTCTGGTTCTGTCGTCTCCTGCTCATGGGCTTCAAGAAGATCTTTCTCTTCAATTCACACCATCGTTTCTGCGTCAATTATCTGCTCGCGGAGGACCACCTCGAGGTTCCCGATCGAGATCTCTTCACGGCCATGGAGATCGCCTGGTTGCTGCCCATGGTCAACCCGACGATTCACGATCGTTTCCTCGACGCCAATTCCTGGATCATGGAGTATCTTCCCAACTGGCGTCGGTGCGCCCGTGAGGTCGGCCCCGTATCACAGGGGCTCGTCAAGACCGTTGCCGAAGCCTGTGCCGGTGGCGCTCGTGGACTGCGGCTCGATGACTGGAGTCATCGGATTATCCGCCGTCGGAACCAACGGCGGTACCGTCATCTCGAGATCCGACACGAGGTGGCCATGCGATCTGAAAAACACGCCTCCAAGCACCACCCGCAGGCGTTTCGGGAACGGGTCCTCCGTCGACTCGCACATGAGATCGACTCGTTCGAGGAGCGCCACGGCGTGGAGATCGGGGGCGGGGAGGCGACCGCGCTGTGAAGGTCCTCTTCAGCCACTCGTATTTCCTCCGTCTCGACCGCAAACAGTGGGAGGCTCAAACCCCCTATCCGCCGTTGGCAACCCTGTACGCCATGGCGTGTCTGCGCGAGGAGGGACACGACGTCGCGCTCCACGACACCATCTTTGCCTCCGGGCCCGAAACCGTTGAGGGGGCGCTCGAAAGCCACGCACCGGAGATCTTCGTCGTCTACGACGACAGCTTCAACTATCTGACCAAGATGTGTCTGTCCAAGATGCAGGACGCGGCCTTCGAGATGATCCGGCGGGCCAAGGAGCGCGGCTGTCGGGTGGTGGTCTGCGGTTCCGACGCCACGGACCATCGGCAGCGCTATCTCGATCGGGGTGCTGACGCCGTGATCCTCGGTGAGGGAGAGGCCGCCCTGGTCGATGTCGTTGCGGCGTGGGCCGCGGGGAACAACGATCTCGGAGAGATCGCCGGGCTCGCCCTGCTCGATGATGGAGAGCTGCTCCAGACCGCCGCTCGACCGACCATACGCGATGTGGATGAGCTGCCGCGGCCGGCCTGGGACGCGATCGACATGGAGCCTTACGAGCGGGCATGGCGGACCCGCTGGGGGAGGTGGTCGCTCAACCTGGTCTCCTCTCGAGGGTGCCCCTATTCGTGCTCGTGGTGCGCCAAACCCATCTGGGGCTCGCAGTATGTCGTGCACTCGCCGGAGCGCGTTGTGGCGGATCTCGAGCAGCTGAGGAGGCACCACGATTTCGAGCACATCTGGTTCTGCGACGACATCTTCGGTCTCAGACCGGAGTGGACCCGGCGATTTGCCGATCTGGTGAATGCCGCCGAACTCGACTTCAGCTTCACCATGCAGGCGCGGGTCGACTCGGTCCTCCGCGACGGCGTCGCCGCCGATCTCGCCCGCGCCGGTCTCGAGACCGCGTGGATCGGCGCCGAATCCGGTTCGCAGAACATCGTCGACGCCATGAACAAGGGTGTCACCGTCGAGCAGATCTACGAGGCCGTGCGATTGCTCCAGAGCCACGGCGTCCGGGTCGCTTTATTCCTCCAGTTCGGCTACCTCGGCGAAACCCGGGAGGACATCGACAAGACCATCCGGATGGTCCTCGACCTCATGCCCGATGAGATCGGAATCTCGGTGTCGTATCCACTGCCCGGCACCCCTTTCTACGACGAGGTCGTGTCACAGTTGGTCGACAAGACCAACTGGACCGAATCGGACGATCTGGATCTCATGTACCGCAGCACCTACTGTGCGGCGTTCTACAAGCGGCTCCACCGTTATGTCCACAAAATCTTCCAGCGGAAACGCGGATTGCGCAGCATCGGATGTCTGCTCAGGACCCCGTGGCGGGCGAATCGCGACCAACTCCGGACCGCCCTGGCCACCGCCTACTATCTGCCCATGTCCGTGATCGACGGCATCCGCCTGCGCCGTCTCCAGCACCCATGACGACACCGGAGACCGGGGGGCCGGAGAGGGAACTCGGCGCCGAATTCCCGACTGCACGCGTGAGAGGCATCCTGGCCCGAGCGACGGCCACCCTCGGTGACCGGCTGCGCCGGACCAACAGTCGGTTGCTTCCCGGGCGGCTGCTCTACGGCCCCGAGTGGCTGGTCCTCGGGGTCAACAACGTCTGCAACCTCCGATGCCGGATGTGCGATGTGGGTCAGGCGGAGACCGAAACCAATTTCGCGCGCAACCTCGTGGGCTCTTCGCCGCGCGACATGCCCATTGAATTGGTGGAACGGATCGTCGTGCAGACCGAGCGGCACTTCCCCTCGGCTCGGTTGGGCTTCGCCTTCACCGAGCCTCTGATCTACCCTCATCTTGTGGAGGCGGTTGGGCTCGCCACCGCCCGCGGGCTGTCGAGTGCGGTGACCACCAACGGGCTGACCCTCAAGAGCTCGGCGAGTGAGTTGGCGGCGGCGGGTCTTGACGATCTCTTTCTCTCCCTGGATGGCCCTCCCGAGATCCACGACGAGATCAGGGGCCGTGCGGGCTCGTTCGACAGAGCTGTCGCCGGGGTCGATGTCCTGGTCGCCGCAGATCCCCGGCCGAGGATCTCGGTCTTCTGCGTCATCACGCCGTGGAATCAGGGGCGCCTGATCTCATTCCTGGAGGTGCTCTCCCACCTACCGCTCGAGCAGATCGGGTTCATGCACCCCAATTTCACCACCGAAGCCGTGGTCCGCAGCCACAATTCGATCTACGGTTCGAGCTACCCCGCCACCACGTCGAACCTAGGTCCGTTCGATCCGGCCGACATGGATCTGCCGCTGCTCGAGGCCGAGCTCGCCGCCATCGAGAGCCGACAGTGGCCGTTCCCGGTGAGCTTCTCGCCCAACCTGCGGGGTGCGGCCGCTCTCGATCGTTTCTACAACCGGCCGGCCGAGCTCATCGGCCGCTCGTGCGGCGACGCCTGCAGGGCCCTGATGGTCAAATCCGACGGCCGGGTGATTCCCGCCCATGGAAGGTGTTACGACGTGACGGTCGGGAATCTCCACGAAACGACTCTGCCTGAGATCTGGAACTCGGCGGAGCTCGGACGTTTCCGCAAGACCCTCAACCGGGCAGGCGGCTTGCTGCCGGCCTGTTCGCGCTGCTGCAGCGCCTTCTGAGGCGGGATGCTCGGTAGACGGCGCATCGCCCTGATCACCCCCGGTTTTCCCGGGGACGAGGCCGACACCTCATGCATCCCACCGCTGCAGATCGCCCTCCAGCGTCTGCGCCGGCGCCATCCTGATATCCGCATCACCGTGGTCGCGCTCCACTATCCCAACCGCTTCCGGCCGTACCGCTGGCACGACCTGGGAGTGCTGCCCGTCGGGGGTGGGAACCGGTCCTTGCCGCTGCGTCTGGCCGCGCTCGCCCGGGCGTCGAGGGCAATCCGCCGCCGTCATTCCAGACATCCGTTCGACGCCATTCACGCCCTGTGGCTCGGTGACACCGCATGGGTCGGTTGGTGGGTTTCTCGGAGGATCGGCCGCCCATTCATCGCCACCGTGATGGGTCAGGACGCGCGGCCGAGCAATCGCTGGCTCCGATTCCTGCCGCTCCGCGGCGCACGGCTGACTTCGGTTTCGGAGAGGGCCTCGGTCGAGGTGGCCGGCACCATTAACCGTGCAGCGGATCTGGTGATTCCCTGGGGTCTGGACCCCTCGAAGGAGGACCCGCCCGGGTGGAACGACCGTCCCATCGATCTTCTCGGGGTCGGGTCACTGACCGAGAACAAGGACTTCACTGCGCTGATCCACACCGCGGCCGAGCTTGAAAGTCGAGGACGTGTGTGCCGAACGGTCATCATCGGCGATGGGCCCCGGCGCGCGGCCCTCGAGGGGCAGGTCCTCGAGCTCGGGCTGACGGATCGTGTCCGCCTAGAGGGTCAGTTGCCGCGAGCTGAGGTGCTCGAACGGATGTGCCGATCGAAGATCCTCATCCATCCCTCGCACTATGAGAGCTTCGGTTTTGTCTTCTCCGAGGCCCTGGCCAACGGCATGACGGTGCTTTCACGACCGGTTGGAGCAGCCCAGGCCTCCCCCCGGTGGAGGCTCTGCGAGTCCACCCAATGCTTTGCGGCGGCGGTCGAGGAAACGTTGGATGACCCCCCTGGAACCGAGGCGGTGATGTTGTTTTCAGAAGACGAAACGGCCGATGGCCTGGCAATGCTGTATCGAACCGCGGGGACGGCGCGATGACGCAGCACCTTCCCGGCACCACCGGCTCCGAGTCGGCGGGGGAGGAGGTACCGGATGCGCTGACGACCTGGGCCCGGGTGTGGATCGTCGCCGGCAACGGCGCCCGTCATGTGATCGTTCCACTGGCCAACTTCGTCGTTTCATATGTAGTCATCTCCATGGCCTCGGCCGAGGTCTGGGGCGAGTTCGTTGTCCGACTGGTGGTCGTGACCCTGACCGTCCATATCCTCGCCTGGGGCAACCACGAGTATCTCCTGCGGGCCTTCAGTCGCGACCCCGGGGCTCTCGGGTCGCTGTGGCGGCGATCGCTCGTCACCCGTGGTTCATTTCTCGTCGTCGCCGTCGCGGGATGTGTCGCCCTCGGTCTCCGCGGTGGGGACCTCGGATGGACCGTGCTCTGGTTGGCCGCGGCCCTTGGTCACCAGGCCCTCACCGTAGTGGTCCTCTTCACCCGGCGGTTCGGGGTGGCGGTCTCGGCCGAGGTTGTAGGTCTGCTGGTGACCACCGTCCTCCTGCTGAGTCGCGGGCCGACCATCGATGTGGCCTTTGTGGTCAAGGCTGTGGTCCTCGGATTGATCGCGAGATTGGCCGTGGGGCTGGCGGCCTACTCGCGGGTGATCTTCGACGGTGTCTCGGTGGTATTCGATCCCCGCCACCTGGTGGAGGCGACCCCCTTTTTCCTCACCGGTTTCAGCGGTCTCTTGGTTTCCAAGGCCGATCTCCTGGTGGTTACCGCCACTCTCAGCCACGCCGAGATCGGCGCCTACCAGGTACTGTTGAGCTTCTTCATCGCCGTCCAGAGCCTGGCCGCCATTGCGGTCACCCCCTTCCTTCGCGAGTTCTATCGCGCGCCCGATGACGCCGGCCGGCGGGAGGCGCGGCGACTGCTCGCGGCGGGGGTTGCGGTTCTGGTGGTCGCGGTTCCCGCGGCCCATCTGGTGCTCAACAGGATCTACGGGCTGGATCTCCCGCTGACCCTTCTCGTCCTGGGCGCGTGCTATTCCCTGCCGGTTTACGGCACTCTACCGATGGTCTACCTGCTCTACAAGCGCGACCGCGAGCGTGATGTCGCTCTCGCGAGCTTTGCCGGCGCCGCCGTCAACATCGTCCTCACCATCATCTTGGTGCGGCCGTTCGGGATGGCCGGCGCCCTCGCGGCCGGCACCACGGCCCAATGGCTGCTCTGGGGCGCCATTTGGGGGATGCAGCGGGATCGGAACGTGTCGAGATCACCGTAGGTGCAGCCCGGCGACTCGTTGGGAAATCCGTTGTCAGGTTCTTGCCCGGGTGTGCGCCCAGACGACGAGGAAGGTCGCCGGCGCGCGACGGCCTCGGATGGCCGCCAACAGGGGGCGCAACCCCCAGCGAAGACCATAGTACGGTCGGTGGCACCGCCAGTCGAGATCGAGGACCCGACCGAAGTCCTCGAGATCGTCGAAAGTGAGAAATCCGCGGCACTCGATGGAGTCGGACGCGAAGCCGAAACGCTGAACGAAGGCTTCTTGTCGCTCCGCCACCATCTCTTCCCCGGCGGCGGCCGATCGGTAGACCGGGGTGTCGAGGATGATCACGGCGCCACCGGGCCGCAGGACCCGAAGAGCCTCAGCAATGGTGGTGGCCGGGTTCGTCGAGTAGTGGATGGCGCCGTTGAAAATGGCGAGATCGCAGACCCCATCGGGGATGGGCAGGCGGTCGAACTCGGCCTGGACGGCGGAGAAGTCGAACTCGGAGAGGACCCGGGCGCCGAGTCCGTCGGTCGGATCGGTGTGGAGATCCACCGCCACGACCCGGTGACCCGCGAGCGCCAACCGGCGGGACATCCAGGTGTTGCCGGCGCCGAGATCGGCGACGGTCAAAGACCCGGCGTCGTCGGCCATGGGCGCCACCACAAGCTCCATCATCGCGTGGAAGGAGGCGGCCCGGATCCGCCACTCGGCCCGGTGATTGCCCTGGAGATCGGCAAAGGGGAGCGCGCGGTAGCTCGCGCTCTCATCGACGCCGCGGTCCTCGGCGCGGCGGACCGTCCGGTACTCCTCGAGGAACCGATGGTAGTGGTCGAACCGTTTGTCGGTGAGCAGGCTGAGGATCCCGTCCCGCCGGCCGAAGTCGAAACCGTCCGCCGGACACTTCAGACCGTCCCCGCCGGCCGGTTCGAGGGGGTTGCGGCACTCCGGGCAGACCCAACGAAAATCAACTCGCGACATGATCAACCCGTTCGAGTGAGAGAAGATAGTGATCGGCGATCCCCGAAAGGCGGTGGGCCCATCGACGGTCGAGTTCGTCGAGTCGGCGGAGGAGTCCGGGGCGATTGCGAATCACCGCCGCAGCATAGGTCGGCGGCACCAGCGCACCGATCCCCAGAGTCTGACGGGCCTCGAACCACGGTCTCAGCCGGTGTTTGAGCCGCGCCGGGCCCGGATACCAGACTCGGAGACTGTGGCCCTGGTCGATGGTCACCGGCCGACCGCCGCGCCACCTCCGAGTGGCGGTGGGCAGACGAAGGTGCAAGCCGTACCAGCCGAGCTCCCAGAGACACCGGGGACCCATGACCACGAAAACGGCGCGGCCACCCGGGCGGATCCACCGGTGAAGGACCCGGGCGAGATCGTGACAGTCCTCGACGCAGTTGAGGACGCCGAAGTTTGAGAAGACCGCATCGAAGGGAGCGTCGGGTGGGTCCGGCTGGGATGCGATCGCCGTCAGATCGAGCCTCTCGAAGCGAACCCGGTCGAGGAGATCGGCGCCTTCGATCTTTCGACGCGCCTGGTCGAGCATGGCGGTTGAGGCGTCGGTGGCGAGCACCCGGTGACCGCGGCCGGCCAGCCAGAGCGCATCCTCCCCGGTGCCGCAGCCCAGTTCGAGCACCTTCGATCCGGGAGCCAAAGCCTCATCGAGATGACGCCACACCGATCGGCGCAGCACCCGACCGATCTCGGTGGCGGTGAAGCGCTGGTCGTATTCTTCGGCCGCGTCGTCGAAGGGGGCGGGGGTGGGGACATGGGTCACGCCCCAAGCCTAATACGGCGCGACGGTAATCCAGCCCTATAATGGCCCTCCGTGATCCGAATTGAACCCGACGTTCCAGGCGGTTCCGGCCGCGGCTGCGATCTCCTGCTCTCCCACGGCTACTGTCTGGCGGCAGACGAGCACGAGCGGGAGATCATGATGCCCTACCCGCCCCTGGGCCTGCTCTACCTCTCGTCCCACCTCAAGGCGGAGGGGTTCGGAGTCGAGATTCACGACAGCACCTTTGCCGCACCGGAGGATTTCGAAGATCACCTCACGGCGGTTCGGCCGGCGGTGGTGGGGCTCTACGCCACCCTCATGACCCGTTCGCGGGTGCTCGAGCTCATCGCCCTGTGCCGGGAGCGTGGTTCATGGGTGGTGGTGGGCGGACCCGAACCGGCGCCCAACGCCGTGGAGTATCTCGCCCATGGCGCCCACGTGGTCGTCGTCGGTGAGGGTGAGCGGACTCTCTCGGAGCTCCTCCGGCACTTGCCCGAGAGGGGCCTCGACGGTCTCGAGGCGATCCACGGCCTCCGCTTCCTCGACTCCGGCAACCACGTCGTGGCGACGCCGCCCCGGGAGCAGATCCGCGATCTCTCGGCCCAGCCCTGGCCCGATCGCGACGCCATCGAACTCGATCGCTATCTCGAGACCTGGCGCGAGCACCACGGCGGCTCGTCGATCTCGCTGGTGACCTCTCGCGGCTGTCCCTACACCTGCCGCTGGTGCTCGCACGATGTTTACGGTCGCAGCCACCGGCGACGCCGGGTCGGCGAGGTGGCCGACGAGATCGCTCACCTTGCCGAGCGCTATCAGCCGGATCAACTCTGGTACGCCGATGATGTCTTCACCCTCAACCGGCCGTGGGTCGCGACTCTGGCCGCAGAGCTCGGCAGACGGGGTCTTCGGGTCCCCTTTGAATGCATCAGCCGGGCCGACCGGATCGATGAAGGGGTTGCCGATGCGCTGGCCGAGATGGGCTGCCGCCGGCTCTGGATCGGTTCGGAGAGCGGCTCGCAGAAGATCCTTGACCGCATGGGGCGGCGGGCAACGGTGGAAGATATCCAGGCCAAGACCGCACTCCTGCGCTCGCGTGGAATCGAGGTCGGGATGTTCATCATGCTCGGCTATGAGGGAGAGGAGGTGGAGGATCTCGAGGCCACCGTCGAGCACCTCAAGACGAGTTCGCCCGACGTTTTTCTGACCACCGTCGCCTACCCCATCCGCGGCACCGATTACTACCGAGAGGTGGAAACGCGCCTCGCCATCGGTGGGCCCTGGTCCGAGCGGACCGACCGCGACCTTCGCATTGGTGGCCGCCACTCGCGCCGCTACTATCGCCACGCCACTCGGTGGATGGTTAACGAGGTCCGCGCGCACCGGGCACGGACCGAGAGCCGGCGGCTGGACGAGCTGCGCCGTTGGTTGACGGCGCGCGCCAGCCGTCTCGGGATGTGGCTGAGCCGCAATGAATGCGAGGAGGACGGGGTGGCGGCGAGCGGACGGGGATGGGGCTCATCCGAGGAGCGGGCGCGGCGGGACGACCCATGACCGTCTCCAAGGTCGTCCTCTTCAACCCGCGGTCATCGGCCGGCCGGACCCCGGTGTTGCCCATGTCGCTGCTCGCCGTCGGCGCGGTGCTCGAGAGCAGGTACCCCTACGTGATCGTCGATGGCAATCTCATCGATGATGCGGTGGCGGCCATCGAGGATGAGATCGACACCGATGTGAAGACCATCCTGGCGGTCACGGTCATGCCGGGGCCTCAGCTCGAGCACGCGCTGCCGGTCTGTCGCGAGCTCAAGGAGCGTCACCCCAAGTTGACCGTGGTGTGGGCGGGTTATTTTCCATCGCAGCACTGGGAATCATGTCTGAAATCGCCGTTGGTGGACCTGGTTGTTCGCGGCCACGGCGAGCAGGTCTTTCTCGAACTCCTCGACGCCCTCGACGGCGGGCGACCCGGCGACGAGATCGCGGGTCTGGCCTGGCGAGATCCGTCGGGTGAGCCTCGATCCAACGACCGGGGGCCGGTGCCCCGCCCCGACGAGCTGCCCGAGTGGAATTTCGATCGGGTGCCCATGGAGCGCTACCTCCGCGACACCTTCCTCGGTCGCCGGACGGTGGGTTATGCCTCGAGCTATGGCTGTCCCTACTTCTGCAACTTCTGCGCAGTGGTCAATCTCGTGGGTGGCAAGTGGCGAGCCCAGAGCGCCCGACGGGTCGCCGGGGTCTTCGAGACCTATCACCGGCGGTGGAGAGTGGATGCGGTGGAGCTCGTCGACAACAACTTCTTTGTCGACGAAGATCGGGTCGCCGAGTTCTCCGACCGCATCCGATCCCTCGGGATGGCGTGGTGGGGCGAGGGCCGGATCGACACCCTGCTGAGATACTCGGATTCGAGTTTGCGGGCAATGCGCGACGCCGGTCTCAAGATGATCTTCCTCGGCGCCGAATCGGGCTCTTCGGAGACCCTCGAGCTGATGGACAAGGGTGGCCGGCTCGCTCCCGAGATGACCCTCGAGCTGGTCGAGAAGCTGGGTGGGCTGGGGATCATTCCCGAGCTCAGCTTCGTCCTCGGGAACCCGCCGGATCCCGAAGCGGATGCCCGAAACACCATGGATTTCATCCGCCGGGTCAAGAAGCTCAACCCGGTCACTGAGATCATCCTCTACATGTACACACCGGTACCCCTGGCGGGCGATCTCTACGACCAGGTCAGGGCGCGCGGCTTCGCCTTTCCCGAGACCCTCGAGGACTGGACCGGCCCGGATTGGCTCGATTTCGTCCAGCGGCGCAGCGACGCCATGCCGTGGGTGGGGCGCAGCCTTCGGAGCAGGATCCGCCACTTCGAAAGGGTGCTCAACGCCTACTATCCGACCTCGACCATGACCCGGCTGACCCCGGCGCGGCGAAGGCTGCTGCGCGCCGTCTCGGCCTGGCGGTATCACACCCGAGCCTACGCCTGGCCGCTGGAACTCGATCTGCTCCACCACGTGATGCGTTATCAGCGACCCGAAACGAGTGGTTTTTGAGATTCAACGGAGGCCCTCCGCGATCTGGGCTATCTTGACCGTGAACCATCGGATGGTGAATAGACCTCGAAGAGGGTCGCGATCTCCGACACCAGATTGCGACGTCGGAGGATCTCGACCTCCAGGCCGGCATCGGCGAAGGCCGTGAGGAAGGCCGGTTCATCGCCCAGGCTCGACAGGACGACCAGCGCGCGACCGCTTTCCGCGAGGTGGTCACCGAGATCACGGGCGAAGCGGCGGCCGAAGTCGCCGGCGCGAAAGGCCGTTTCAAGAGGTGTCGTGGGCTGACCCGGAAAGTACGGCGGGTTGCAGAGGACGAGATCGAATTTCTCCCCGGTCACCGGTTCGAAGAGGTCGCCGAGGCGGATCTCGACCCGGTCGTCCACTCCGTTGGTCCCGGCGTTGATTCGGGCGCAGTCGACGGCGGCGGGGTTGCTGTCCACCGCCACCACCAGGGCCCCCGCCGACGCCGCGGCGATGGCGAGGACCCCGCTGCCGGTGCCCACATCGAGCACCCGTGAGCCGGCGGGGACGAGCCCCTCGGTCAGCCACTCGAGGAAGACCGGGGTGACCCGGAAAAGAGTCGGGTTGAAGACGCCGGGGAGGATCTGGATGGACAATCCCCCGATCTCCTCTCGCACCTGGCGGTCATGGCGATGGCGCTGGAAGAGGACGAACTTGAGACGCAGGCCGAGACGCCACAGCCGGGCGACAGCGCGTTGCACGAACGTCATGGAGGCCCTTGGTTTCTCGGGGTTAGTGACAGCAGTCGTCTGACGGTTCGCAGCGGACGAACGAGAACCGCCATCGACCTCTTCAGCCGCCGGTCGAGACGGAGGACCCGGGCCCTAACCCGTGCCGAGTCCCGGCCGATGAATCCGAGGAGAGCGTGGGTTTCCGGGAGGAAGAATGATGGGTGGCCGGTGGATCTCAGGTCTCGTCGCGACCAGAAGGATCGATGCTGTTCGTTGGGGTTGTCGTACCCCTCCTGGGTGAAGAAGCCGAGCGGTGTGCTGACGATGACGTTCCGGCCGACCCGAAGGCTTTGACGGAGAATCTCGTCGCCGGTGGGCCGGTCGAAGTGCTCGATGACGTCGATGAGCAGCACCAGATCGTAGTCCTGTCCCCCGAGCCCGGGGAGGATCTTCGCGCCATCGCCCACGATGATCTGATCGTAGACGGTTTCGTGGAGACCCGTGAGATAGCCCGGGAAGATCTCGACTCCATCGATTCGCCGCCGCCAGTCGCCGTAGACCGCACGGCCGTCGAGTAGCTCGAGATACTCACGGGCGAGGACACCGTACTTGCCGAAACCGACCCCCACATCGAGGATGGATCGTGGATCGGCGGCGACGATCAGCTCGACGACATCACTGATCTGATGGAAATTCGAGGTTGGCATGGACTCAATCTTCGATCATCGACGAGTGTACAGGGTTGACCGTAGGCGGCTGATCGGGTCGTCGACCGGCGCCGACCGACCACAGTCGGGTCGCGACCACGAACAGCAGCATTCCGATGACCAGCAAACGGGCAATTCGTCGGTGCCCCTCGTCGAGATCGATCGGCGCTTCGGCACCGGGTTTGAGATCGAGTTGGACCAGCTCGCGACCCAACCACAGGACGCCGAGGGCAACCGCTGCCGCCGCCGGGGCGGCGAGCAGGATGAGCTCGCGGCCTCCCGGGTCGGTGGGGTCCATGAGCAGGAGCACGCCGGCGCCGGCGCCCGCGATCCACCACAGAAGCCATCGGCGTTCGGTTGTCGTCGCGAGCAGGGTGCCCACCACTGCGGGCACCGCCCCTGCGAGACCGATGATCCAGACCGTCACCAGGGAGGCCTCCGAGAGCCACAACTCCAGGCTCAAGAGAGACCAATTCAGGAGTCCTCCTTTCGCCAGCGGCTCGCCGATACTCGGGGCCAGGGCCCAACCGACGATCCAGACGGCGGCGATGGGCGCCAGCGTGAAGACCCGGGCCCCTCTGGTGCGGGTCCACCACCACACTGCGGGGGCGAGGGAGAGAACGATGGCGGGGCTCAAGAGGCATGCGGTCGCCATGGCCACTCCGCCGGACCACCTCGCGAACCCGCTCCGTCGGTCGATGGCCTGCACCCAGAGCCCGGCGCCGATCAGCGCCGCCGCGAGGCCGATGAGGTCCGGGTTCGGGAATGGCGGCGGCGCCGCGAAGAACGGTGTCGAGACGAAGACGAGACCTGCGATCCCGGCCACCGCCGGACCGACCTCCGCGGCGACCAGGAGAACGAGCCCGGCGGTGGAGACCGCGATCAGGAACCACGACTCGAGGTTATCAACCGGGTGGGGCGAGGAACTCAGAATCAACTCGAGGGCAACCACCGCGGCGGTCAACGCCGCCACCAATCCGGGGCTGGGGGCGCAGGATGAGAAATCCTGCGGGGCTCTCCGATGCCCTTCGCCACGGAGACCTCGTTGGTCCACCCACACCGTGGACGAGGCAATCAAACCCACCGGGAGCCACAGGAGCATCCACGAGGAAAGGTGGGGGTTGGACACGAGGCGTTGGCCATCGACAAGAAGGCAGGTGGTCCCGAACCCGAGCAGCAGCAACGGGTCCCACTCCCCGGATCGTCGACCGGTCCTGAGGCCGGCTGCCGCCGCCAGGACAAGGACCGTGAGGAGCAGCGCGATCCCGAGTGCTCCGCCATAGTAAAAGGTCCCGACGAAAGCGCTGTGCGGATGATGGGTGGTGAATCCTCTGGGGTGGTCGGGCGACAGTTTTTCGAAGTGAACATCATCATCGGCGGCAATTCCGGCCCCGATTGCCCAATCATCACCGAGCCTCTGGACGAGTGATCGATAGATGAAATCCCGGCCCGCATCGCCGCGGAGAACAAACGCATTGACATGCCCGTCGATCGAGGCCGACATCATGACTCCGGACATCATCACCGCGAGCGCCAAGAGGGCTGCAGCGCGTTGCCCGAGGTAGAGGGCGGCGGACACGAGGAGGCACACGACGAGGGCCGCTGTGGCGGTGCGGCTGCGGGTCAGGAGCACGGCGGAGGTCAGAATCATAACCGATCCGAGCCACGCCCAACGTGCCCACAATCTGTCGGAACGCAGTGCCGCTCCTGCGGCGAGGACGGCTGCAAAGCCGAGGTAGTGGGCAAAGAGGTTGGGGTGCTCGAAGTGGACCGCCGAGCCCAACCGGTCCACCGGGTACCCGTGACCCTGGGACAGCCGGATCAAGGCCACCGTCGCCGCCGACGTGGCCGCGACGACCACAGCGAAGCGGAAGACACCGCGCCTGTCGGGCCGAATCGAGACGATGACGGCAACGAGGAAAGCCGCCGTCGAGAGTCCGTAGAGCAGCGCCCGCGATGATCCGAACTCGACCGGCTCGGGGCTCCAGAATGCGGACACGGCGAGATAGCCGACAAAGACGAACGCCGCCGCCACCATCGGATCGGCGACGAGCCTGCGCCACCGAATCCGGACTGCGGTCAACAGCACGACGGGGAGAACCCCGAAGTAGAACAGATTGTCGTGTGGTGAGCTACCCTGTTCGATCGTAGCAGGCAGCCAGTACCAGCCGAGCACGAAGATGAGCAGCAGTGCCGCCGTCAGGTCCATCATCCGGCCCGTGGCGCCGCTGCGACCCACCGCGACGGGGTCGAGCTCGGAGTGCTCTTCGATCTCGGTCAACGTCGGCACATTGTAGCTTCAGGTCGGCTGATCTGATGAACGGCGGGGAATTCACGGTTGACGCCGCCTCGAGATCCCATCCCGCCGATGACCCGAAGACGCGTGTCTGCACCGCGGAAGATCGCCTCGGTCCGGGAAAGGGTAGAGTTGGGAGGAACCGGGAGGTGGGATGTCGGAGTTCGTGGGATGGATGCGCGATCACCAGGTCTTCTTCCAGACCATGGGCGTGGTCTCCATCGGAATGTTTGTCGTCTCGATGGTGGTCTTTCCGCTGGTGGTCGCCAGCCTGCCCACCGACTATTTCGTGCGCGGCAAGAGGGCCCCGGCGCACCGACGCCGACGGCACCCGGTGGTGTGGGTCCTGCTCACCGTGATGAAGAATATCTTCGGTTTTGCGCTGATCCTCGCCGGGGTGGCCATGCTCGTGCTTCCGGGCCAGGGCATCCTCACCATCCTCATGGGTGTGGCGCTGGCCAACTTTCCGGGCAAGTTCACCCTCGAGAGGCGGCTGGTTCGGCAACCCGCCGTCGGCAGGGCGCTCAACCGGATCCGCGAGATTGCGGGGAAGGTCCACCTCGAGCTCCCCCCCTCAGGGGGATGAAGATGCCGCCGGCCGAGCTCCGGCCGACGACGAAGAACGACTCGTAACTCACAAATGAAAAAACCCCGGAGGCGAGTCGCCCTCCGGGGTCGTTGGTGTACAAGAAGCGCCGAGCTTCAGTTCGTCCCCGGCGTTTTCACCGGGTCGGCCGGCCGCTCGGGCAGGCGCATGGGATCGGTCTCCATGGCCTTGAGGATTTCTGTCACCCCGCGTTCGAGCTGCGGGTCGCCTCCCGCCAGCACCGAGGCCGGGTCGTTGGTGACTTCGATGTCGGGCGCGACCCCGATGCCCTCGATGATGTACTCGCCGTCGGCGTTGTTGGTCGCCGACCGCGGAACGAAGGCCGTGGCGCCGTCAACGAGGCCGTTAAAGCCGCCGCCGACCACCCCGCCCCAGGTCGTCTTGCCGATAAGAGGCCCGAGACCGGCTTCGCGGAAGTAGTGGGGAAAGATGTCGCCGTCCGACGCGGATGTCTCGGAGATCAGACACGCCAGGTGGCCGTGGAAGGTAGCCTGCGGATAGGTGCCCGGCACCTCGGGAACCCGCCCGAAGCGAGTGCCCAGCACCTCGCGTCTGAGCCGCTCGATGATCATCTGCGAGACGTTGCCGCCGCCGTTGCCGCGGACGTCGACCACGAGCCCCTCCTTTCGGATTTGCGGGTAGTACCACTTGATGAACTCGGCGATCCCATCGGAGCCCATGTCCGGAATGTGGAGATAACCCACCTTGCCGCCGGTCATCTCGGTGACCCGGTCGAGGTTGCCGAGCACCCAGTCGAGGTAGAGGAGAGAGCTCTCCGACCGCCGCGGGACGTAGGTGACCTCTCGGGCCCCTTCCGTGGTCGGTTTTGAATTGACGGTGAGGGTGACCGAGTCTTCGAGGTGCTGGAGCAGCCGGTAGGGGTTGTCGGAGCCGGAGAGCTCGCGGCCGTCGATGGCGAGGATGTAGTCGCCGGCCCCGACCTCGACCCCGACCTCGGTCAGGGGTGAGCGGTACTTTCGCTCCTCGTTCTGGCCGCGGAATATGGAGGCGATGCGGTAACGGTCTGCCTCGGGGTCGAGCTCGAAGCGGGCGCCGGGCAGACCCACCGATGGCCGATCGGGGATCTCGAAGTCGCCTCCGGAGATGTACGTGTGACCCGCGTTGAGCTCGGAGATCATCTCCGAGAGGACATAGTTGAGGTCCGACCGGTGGGCGACGAAGGGCAGAAGCTCGGCGTACTGCGCCTTGAGCGCCCGCCAGTCGTAGCCGTGCATGTTCTCGACATAGAAGTAGTCGCGGAAGATCCGCCAGGTCTCGTCGAAGATCTCGCGCCACTCGGCTGCCGGGTCGAGATCCATCTCGAGACCCGTGGTGGGCACCGCGGTGGGCTTGCCGCCACCGGTCTTGACGTCGTAGAGCTTGAACCCGCCATTCTGACGGACCAGGACTTTCTTGCCGTCGGCCGACAACGCCGCGCCGCGGATGTCCGAAGCCAGCTCGCTCTGCTCCCGATCCTCGAGCGAGTAGATGTTCAGCACCATGTCGCGCCCGAAACCACCGCCGTAGAAGAACGGTCCGACGCTGACGTAGAGCAGGTGGCCTTCGACCGCCGCCAGCCCGCCGTAGTTGTTCGCGTCGACGGGCACCCGCATGGCACGCTCCGCGAGTCCGCCGAAATCGATGACGATGGGCTCGGGATCGGCGTCCTCGTCCTCGTCCTCGTCCTTGTCTTTGCCTTTGGCTCCCTTCTTCTTGTCGCCGTCCTCTTCGTCGCCGTTGGCTTTCTCGTCGGCGCCGGAGGTCTCGACCTCGTCGCTCTCGGGCGGGAAGAGGGGCTCGATATCGGCTCGGAGGGCGACGGCGAAGATGCCGTCCCGTTTGTTGCCGGCGTAGTTCCACTCGAGGTTGGAGATCTGCGGCGCGTAGGAGCGCTCGGAGATGTAGAAGAGGTAGTCGCCGTCCGGGCTCCACGCCGGGTCGGAGGACGAGAAGAAGTCCGAGGTGACCTGGTTGAGCTCACCCGAGGCTACGCTCCAGATGAAGATCCGCGCCACACCGGCCTCATTGCGCAGGTTGAAGGCCAGGTGGCCGCCGTGGGGGGACCACTCGAAGTCGCCGATGGCGCCCACGATGTCGTCCGCCACCAGAACCTCGGCGCCGTCGGCCACGGTCACCACCGACAGCCGGCCGAGGTAGTCGGTGAAGGCGATGCGGTCGCCATCGGGCGACCACGCGAGATCGAAGAGTCTCGCCGAGTGGCCGTCGGTGAGCTGTCGCGATGGTAGGGTGCCGTTCTGATCGACGATCCAGATCTCGTCCTCACCATCAGTGTCGGAGATGTAGGCGATCTGAGCGCCGTCGGGCGACCACGCCGAGACCCGGTCGTTGGCGCCGGGGGAGCGGGTCAGGTTGCGGGTGCGGCCCTTCTCGATGGGGGCCGAGAAGACCTCACCACGGGCCACGAAGAGGGCGCGCTCGCCCTTGGGCGAGAGACCGAAGTCGCCGATGTCTCCCGCCACCGAGATCCGGCGCGGGCGCTTCCACAGCCCGTCATCGGGCACGGTGATGGTGATGGCGGTGTCGGCGCCGGAGGAAACATCGAAGATCCGGAGCCGACCGTCGAGCTCGTAGACGATCCGGCTCTGATGATCGGTGGCCGGCCAGCGAAGATCCCAGGGATCGTGCGCGGTGAGCTGCTCGACCTCACCGGTGGCCGGGTCGGCCTTGAAGAGGTTGAGCCGGTCGTCGCGGTCGGAGACGAAATAGACCGTGTCGCCGATCCACATGGGATCGCGCTCGGTTCGCACGCTGTGAGCGATAGGTGTGACCTCGGAGCTCTGAAGATCGAAGAGATAGAGGTCCTGTGCCCAACCACCCTGGTAGCGCTTCCAGTGGCGGAAGTCGCGGAACATGGGCGAGTAGATCATCTGTGTGCCGTCGGGCGAGAAGTCACCGGCGCCCGATGTCGGCATGGGCAGGGCCTCCGGCAGACCGCCTTCGACGGGAACCGTATAGAGTCGGCCCTCTGAGCCCCCTCCGGCGTCACGCAGTGAGCGGAAGAGCACGGCGCCCCCGTCCGGCGTCCAGCCGAAGACCTGGTGATCGTAGCCCCAGCGCGGCGGCAGCGGCCCCCGCGCCGGGTACCAGGTCAAGCGCTTGGGTTCGCCGCCTGTCGCAGGGATGACATACACCTGTTCATCACCGTCGTACTGACCGGTGAAGGCGATCCACCGGCCGTCGGGAGAGAATCGGGGAAAGACCTCCTGCCCCGGGTGGGCGGTGAGTCTGGTGGCCGAGCCGCCGCCGGTCGATGCCGACCACAGATCGCCGCCGTAGCAGAAGACCACGGTGTCGCCGTGGATGTCGGGGAAGCGGAGAAGGCGCGTTCCGCCGTCGTCCGCCGCCATTGCCGCCACCGATAAAGCCGTCACTATCGCGAACGCCACCAAAGCTCGTCGTGTCATGGAAACCTCTCCTTCATCGATGATGAAAACCCCGACCCGGCCGATTTGTTCCCGGGCGAGGGTTCGCCCCCGGGTGAGTGCCCCGGGCTGAGTGTGTCTACGGTGTTTGATGGTCTCGGGTTGCCATTGGTTTGGAGCGCGGTAAGCTTCGGTTCGCGTGTCGTCGCGGATGGAGGGCTGTCATGAACGAAACCCATCGGTTCGGTTCGGGGTCGGTGTTGATTGTGGTTGGAGCGCTGTTGGCTGTGGCGTCCGTGGTCGCTGCAGGTGAAAAGCCGCTGAGCTTTGAAGATCTGATGCAGTTTCGCCAGATCGAGGACGCCGCGATCTCCAAGGATGGCGCCTGGATCGTCTTTGCCGAGATCCCCGATCGAGGCGATGGCGAGGCGGTGATCCGATCAACCACCACCGCCAGGGAGTACCGGATCGAACGCGGCGCCGCTCCGGTGATCTCGAGCGATGGGCGCTGGGTGGCGGCCGAGATCACACCGACCCTCGAGGAGCGCGAAAAGGCAAAGGGAGACAAAAGCGACAGTGGATCCGACGAGGACAAGCCCAAGACGGGCCTCGCGCTGATCGACCTCACAACCGGTGAGGAGACCCGGATCGACGAGATCGAGAACTTTGCCTTCTCCGATGACGGCCGGTGGCTCGCCTACAAGAGGTATGGGGCGGAGGACCAGCCGGTAGAGGACGAGTCCGAGATCGAGGCGGAAGAACCGGCCGAGGGTGAGGGGACGGAACCCGACTCGGAGGATGAGGAGAAGGAGGAAGAGCTCGGAACCGTTCTCATCCTCCGAGAGCTGGCGAGCGGTAGGGAGACCACGATCGAGTACGTCTCCGCCTACGTCTTTGCCGAGAACGCGCCGATCCTGGCGGTCAGTGTCTCGGCGCCGGATGGCGAGGGGAACGGGGTCCGTCTTTATGACCGGCGAGGTGAGGCGGCATCCACCCGGGTGCTCCACACCGAGACCCGCGGCCGTTACACCGAGCTGAGTTGGGCCAGGGATGTCGATGTCCTGGTCTTTGTCGCCGCTGTCGACGACGAGGACTGTGAGCCCGGCGACGCCGAGGTCTGGGCCTGGACCGGCGACGGCAAGGCCCGGAAACTGGTTTCGAAGGAGGATGCGCCCGAGGGCTTCATGCTGCCATCGACCAACGAGGTAGCGTGGAGTCGGGATGGGCAGCGTCTGTTTTTTGGGTTCAAGGTCGTCGATGGAGAGGGAGAGGGAGGAGGAGAAGGAGAGGGAGAAGAGGAGGCGCCCTTCGATCCCTTCGATCTCGACTCCATTCTCGACGATCGGAGCGTCGATGTCTGGCACTGGAAGGACCCTCGGATCATCTCCCATCAGAAGGAACGTTGGGAAGAGCACGAAAAGGACCGCGTCTATCGCGCCGTGGTGCACCTGAGTGATGGCCGGGTGGTGCCTCTGGCCGATCTCGAAATGCCCGAGGTGGTAACGACCGACAACCCGCATATCGCCCTCGGGTTGTCCGATGTCCCCTACCTCCGGGAGATCACCTGGGAAGGGCGATTCGGGGATCTCTACGCCGTCGATCTCGCCACCGGTGAACGCCGCTCAGCGGCCCGGCGGATTGCCGGCGGTTGGCGCAACCCGACCGCCTCGTTGTCGCCCGATGGGCGGTGGATCCTCAGCTACCGGGATGGCGATTGGCATCTCTTCGACACGAGCTCGGGAGAGACCCGAAATCTAACCGCCGATCTCCCGGTGCCCTTTGCGGACGAGGACTGGGATTACCCCGCCGACCCTCCGGGCTACGATCACTCGGAGTGGTTCGCCGACTCGAGTGCGGTGCTGATCTATGACAAGTACGACATCTGGCGTGTCCCGGCCGATGGCAGCGCTCTGACCCGCCTCACCGCCGGTCGCGGACGCGAGGAGCAGATCGTTTTTCGGGTCATCGATCTCGACGACGAGGAAGAGACCATCGATCCCGCTCTTCCGCTCCTGCTTTCGGGTTACGACGATCGCCGGAAACACGACGCCGTCTACTCGCTCACGGGCGGTTCTCAGCTCGAGAAGCTCATCGGGGACGGCGGTCACCGGATTCATGTGCTGGCCACGGCGGAGGAGTCCGATCGCCTGCTCTTCACCCAGGAGCGCTACGACGAGTTCCCCGATCTCTGGGTCGCGGATATCGCATTCGAGAACCCGAAGAAGCTCAGCGATGTGAACCCGCAGATCGCCGATTTCGCCTGGGGCGCGGCCGAGCTCGTGGAGTGGACGACCGATGACGGCACTCCGCTCCAGGGTGTGCTCATCAAGCCCGACGGCTGGGAGCCGGGGACGCGTCTCGCGGTGCTCGTCTACTACTATCGCTTGTTCTCGCAGCGGCTCCACCTCTTCAACGAGCCGGTGGTCAACCACCGCCCGAGCTTCCCGGTCTACGCCTCCAACGGCTATGCGGTTTTTCTGCCCGATATCCGTTTCGAGGTCGGCCGGCCGGGACCCTCGGCCGTCGAGTGTCTGACCTCGGGAATCGAGCGCCTGGTGGAGATCGGTGTCGCCGACCCCGACGCCGTCGGGCTCCACGGTCACAGCTGGAGCGGTTACCAGACCGCATTTGTCGTGACCCAGACCGATATCTTCGCCGCGGCGGTGGCCGGCGCGCCGGTATCGAACATGACCTCGGCCTACTCGGGGATCCGTTGGGGCACGGGGCTCGCCCGTCAGTTCCAATACGAGAAGAGCCAGAGCCGGATCGGCGGCAGCCTGTGGGAGACGCCGGAGCTCTACATCGAGAACTCGCCAGTGTTCTATGCCGACAGGATCAACACACCGTTGCTGATCCAATTCGGGGACGAGGACGGGGCGGTGCCCTGGTACCAGGGGATCGAGCTCTACCTCGCCTGCCGGCGGCTCGACAAGGACTGCATCATGCTCACCTACCGAGGCGAGCCCCACCACCTCAAGCAGTACGCCAACAAGCTCGATTACTCGATCAAGATGAAGGAGTTCTTCGACCACCACCTCAAGGGTGAGCCCGCGCCCGAGTGGATGACCGAGGGCGTGCCCTACCGGGGGGAATGAGCGGCCTGCGGTTTACCACAGACGCACAGAGGAAATCGCGGCCCGTGGAGGGTTACCGGGCCTTCGGCTCGTCGATTGATGGCCATTGTTCGGAGAGTTTTTCACCGTAAAGAGCACATCGAAGTTTCACCGCAGAGATCGCAAAGAACGCCAAGAACCTCGCGAAGGACATCGCATGAATCAAATGGGCGCCGCGTTCATGAACTGAGGTGGAAACCCAATCCTCGCTTCGACTTCCAGGGATTTATGGGGCCAACTCAACAACCGGAGGGATCTGCCAATCCTTAACGCATCGAGATCTGCTCGATGCCTCCGCGATGAACTCGCCGCTCGAGTCCCATGGACAGATGCACGGCGTCGCAACTCGCGTGAGATCCGAGCACCCACTCTCAAATTGCAATGCTTTGCGACGGCCTTAGCGAACTTTGCGTGCTTTGCGGTAAGAAAACACACAGTTCGAGTACCAACGGTCGATGATGCGTAGGCTGGGCAGTCACGTCTGAAGCGCCCCTCTGTGTCTCCGTGTCTCGGTGGTTTCTCTCCGGCGGCGCTATTCTGTGCCGGAGGTGTTTTGATGAGTTTGCAGGACTGGCGACCGCCGGCGGACCGGGTGCGGCTTCGTACCATCGATGCCCACACCGGCGGGGAACCGTTCCGGGTCGTTGTCGATGGCTATCCGGATCTGCCCGGTGAGACCATCCTCGAGCGACGACGGTACGCCCGTGAGCACTTCGATCACCTGCGGACGGCCCTCATGTGGGAGCCTCGCGGCCACGCCGACATGTACGGCTGCATCGTGACCCCTCCGGTCAGCGAGGGCGCGGACTTCGGGGTGCTCTTCACCCACAACGAGGGATACTCCTCCATGTGCGGCCACGGCATCATCGCCATGGCCACGGTGGCGGTCGAGACGGGGATGGTGGCGGCGAGCCCTCCCGAAACCGAGCTCGGCATCGACACCCCTGCCGGTCTCGTGCGCGCCTTCGCCCGGATCGACGACGGCAGAGTCGTCGGTGTCCGGTTCCACAACGTGCCGTCCTTCGTCGCCGCCCTGGATGAGGAGATCGAGGTGCCGGGGCTCGGCCGGGTGCGCTACGATCTCGCCTACGGCGGCGCCTTCTACGCCGTCGTCGACGCCGCCAGCGTCGGCCTCGCCTGCGACG
>JARFRM010000194.1 GCA_029287235.1 Thermoanaerobaculales bacterium | reverse complement strand
GATGCCTTGCGAACCTTGCGCCCTTGCGGTTCAATCCGCGCTCGCAGCCACCGCGGTCTCCAAAGCCAGCTCGATCATCTCGTTGAAGCTCGTCTGCCGATCCTCCGAGGACATGGCCTCCCCGGTGCGGATATTGTCGCTGACGGTGCACACGGCCAGGGCCTCCGCACCGTGCTCGGCGGCCAGGGGATAGAGCCCGGCCGACTCCATCTCGACTCCAAGGATCTGATATCGGGCCATGAGGTCGAAGATCTCGGGCTGGGGGGTGTAGAAGAGATCGGCCGAGAAGATGTTTCCGACGTGGTAGGGGAGATCGCGCGCCTCGGCGACCCGAACAGCTTCACGGACGAGGTTGAAGCTCGCAACGGCTGCGAGGTCGTGGCCCAGGAATCGCGAGCGGTTGACCCCGGAGTCGGTGGAGGCGCCCATGGCGATGATGATGTCGCGGAGCCGGACGTCCGGGTGAGAGGTGCCGCAGCTGCCGACCCTGATGATCCGTTTGACGCCGTAGTGCTCCATGAGCTCGGTGAAGTAGATCGACGCCGATGGAATCCCCATCCCGTGCGCCATGACAGAGATCTCGAGGCTCCGGTAGCTGCCGGTGAAACCGAGGACGTTGCGGACATCGCAGATCTGTCGAGGTGAGTCGAAGAACGTCTCCGCGATGTATTTCGCGCGCAGCGGGTCGCCGGGCATGAGAACGGTGGGCGCGAAGTCGCCGGGCTCGGCGTTGATGTGAGGTGTGGCCATGGTTCTCCTCCGACGCGTAAGTATACCGACTCTCTCTTCGGTGTTGCCCTCGCGTTCCGGTCGGTGCCGCCGTCCGAGTTTTCGATCGCGACCGACTGCATCTCACGCCTCCGTCGCCGACGCGATCGGCCTCGGAGATATTTGGAGAGGACGACTCCGGTGCGGTCCCGGCGGCTCGACGGAGTGGAGTTGTCGCAATCCGGAACGATCCTGTCGCCTTTCGACACGATCTTGTCGCCTCGGCCCCTTCCCTGCTGTTGGGCCGTCACCCACATTTGAGGTGTAACAGAAACAGCCGCACACAGCGGAAAACTCGAGGAGGTTGGACATGAGTCGGAAAACTCGTTTCGTGATGTTTAGCTTGGTTGCTTTGGTTCTCGTAGCCCTGCCCGTGACGACAGGCGCCGCGCCCAACGCCAACGAGGGGGCACGACTCTCGGCGGATGAGGCTGCGGCGTTCGCGGTCAACCAACTCAACGATGAAATGTGGGGATACCGCCTGAATCACCCCCGCCGTCAGGTCGACTTCACCCCGGATGGCATCCGGTTGGAAGGCCGGCGCGGATCGCTCGAGTGGAAATGGTCACTGGAAGCCATCAGCTCCTCGAGCGGCCGACAGATGGTGGACATCGGTCCGGTGGGGCCGGTGGCGGTGGAGCGGGACCTGATTCGATATGACCGCTGCGGCGTACGCGAGGAGTATCGCCTCAAAGTCGACTCGGTGGAACAGCTCTTTGTGATTGAGGAGCCGTTGCCGCTGGAGGGTGAGGATCTGGTGTTTGTCGGCGCCGTGTCCTGCGATGGTGACGTTCGGGAAGGTGGCCAGGGCTGGACCTGGCGAGGTGCCCGTGGCGAGGTGACCCTCGGTCAGGTCACGGTCTTCGATGCCGATGGTCGACACCTTCCCGCCCGCTTTGACGTGGACGAGGAATCGACCCGTCTCGTCGTGGATGGAGACGCTCTCATGACCGCCGCCTACCCGGTGGTGGTTGACCCTGAGCTCGGCTCCAACGACTACCGGATCTCCACCATGGGTCCCGACGGTAATGTCAACTACGACGCCATGCAACCGGCCGTGGCCTACAACAGCACGAATAACACGTACCTGGTGGTATGGGAGGGAGATGACACCAGCGGCGGTTTGATCGAGGGCGAGCTGGAGATCTTCGGTCAGCTGCTCAGCGGCAGCAACGGAAGTCAGACCGGTTACAACGACGTCAGGATCAGTTTCGTCGGAGGTACCGGCGACAACGCCTACCGCGCCCACGACCCGGACGTGGCCTTCAACAGCGAATACAACCAATTCCTGGTGGTGTGGTCGGCGGACAACCCACAGGATGGTTGCGTGGACAACGAGTTCGAGATCTGGGGGCAGGTAGTCGACGAGAGTCTCTTCCCGCTCTTTGGGAACAACTTCCGCATCAGCACCATGGGCCCCGACGGAAACGCCGCCTATGACGCCCACGAACCCGCCGTGGCATACAACCCGCACATGGACGAGTACTTGGTGGTGTGGGAGGGAGACGACGACAGCGGCGGTCTGGTGGACAACGAATTCGAAATCTGGGCTCAGCGAGTCTACTCAACCGCCATTCTGGTCGGCTCGAACCTGCGGATGAGCGACATGGGCGGCACCGGGAACGCCGACTACGACGCCCTGCACGCGGATGTCGCTTACAACAGCCGGGATTTGGAGTACCTGATCGTATGGTACGGCGATGACGACAGCGGCAGCTTTGTGGACAACGAGTTCGAGATCTTCAGCCAGCGCATTAACCCTACCGGCGGTGGACTGGGAACCAACGACTACCGTCTCAGCGACATGGGCGGCACCGGGGACGCCGATTTCGACGCCTTCGCCCCGGCGGTCGCCTACAACTCCCGTAGGAATCAGTACCTGGTGGTTTGGCAGGGTGATGACAATGTCGGCGGCCTGGTGAACAACGAGTTCGAGGTCTTTTCCCAGAGGCTGACCGCCACCATCACCGGGCTCGGCTCCAACGACTACCGCCTCAGCGATGTCGGCGGGGTCGGCGACCCCGACTACGACGTACAATGGGGTCCGAACATCGCCTACAACCCCATCCTCGACCAGTACCTGGTGGTGTGGAGTGGGGAGGACAGCGTCGGCGGCATGATCAACAACGAATGGGAGGTCTTTGCCCAGGGACTGACCTGGAAGGTGACGGGGATCGGCCCCAACGATGAACGGATCTCGGACGCCGCCGGGGTCGGCGAGCAGACGTTCAAGGTCTTCACCCCGGTGGTGGCGGCCAACTCCAGGAACGGACAGTTCATGGTTGCCTGGGACGGCGAGGACAACGTGGGTAGTCTTGTCCTCGGGGAGCAGGAGATCTTCGTCCAGCGCATGGACGGCATGGCCATATTCGTCGACGGCTTCGAGGGCGACAGCACCTCGATGTGGTCGGAGGTGAGTCCCTGATCTGCGCCTCATCAACATCAAACTACGGGCGTGATGAGAAGGGCGCGCCCGGCCTCCCAAGGCTCCCTCCCTCGGCGGGAGGGAGCCTTTCTCAATCCGGAGCGGCCGGCAAACGTGGTTCCGATGGCGAAGAGGCCAATACCGGTCCTGGCCTTGTTGAAGCCAAGCTCGTCGGTCTACTCCGAGACAACCTCGGCAGGGTCCTGACGTGGTCCGTTTCGATTTCGATTCGGATCATGGTACCGACGATCGGCGGATCGACCACCCCGACCGCCGTGTCCTGCCGCCTACTCGACCTCGAACGCCATGAGCTCCACGGGGATGGTGCCCCGGTTGCTCGATCCCGGGGTGTCGGTCCCGTTGAGCGGATCGAAGTCCCCGATGATCCAGGGGCCGAAGCTGTCGGGGTCGCGACCCACGTGCCCGGGTACGAAGCTGCCGTCGGGTCCCACCCCGGGAAGCCCGAGATCGTCGCCGTAATGACACTCGGTGCTGGCCGGGGGGTTCGGCTCCTCGATCAGAGCGACTCCGTCGACCACCCCCGTCCACGGAATGACATCGAGGACGCAGTCGTCGTCGGTGTCGAGGTCGTCGCCGTTCGATCCCGTGAACCCGGTCACCAGCAGGTGGGTGACGTTGTCGGAGTTCTCGAAGTCGAGGGTGGTGACGAAGTCGGCCGCCCCGAGGGTGAACGTGGCCTCGGCGGCGACGAAGTACCCGGACGCCGGGATCGTCTGGCCGGTCAGATCCACCACGGCCTCGATGACCCCGGAGACACCGGTGCCGTCGCCGATGACGACGTAGGTGAGACCGGTGAGGCTCGATCCGGATGGGCCGAAGAGCTCGAAGTACTCGTCGTTGTCGGTGCTCGGCTGGTCGATCCGGATCTCGTTGATGGACGCCTGGGCCATGGCCTGTCCTGCGCCGAACATGAGTGTCGAGCAAAGGACGGCTGCAAACAGGATGGCTGATCGCTCCGTGAAACTCTTTCGCATGTCCCTCCTCCTTTTTGTGTTTGGGATTCTACCGAAGCTCGAGCGTATCTTCCACCCGTCACCGTTGCCGTGGGCAGGAAGGAACGATGCTCGCTTCAATGCCTCCCCGGCGAGGAGCCGCCCACGATCCGGGTGGGCTACCCGTCAACCCACCCGGGTCCGCGAACGACGCGTCCCGGGGTCGCGCCGGTGTGCTCGCCGTGATCGATGACCTGGGTTCCGTTGACAAAGACGTGGGTCACGCCCGTCGCGTACCGGTGGGGCTCAACGAAGGTGGCGTGGTCCTGAATGGTGTCGGGGTCAAAGACCACGACATCGGCGAAATAGCCCTCCTTCAGGAGACCGCGGCGATCGAGCTTGAGATTGGCGGCGGGCAGCCCGCTGAGCTTGCGCACGGCCTCCTCGATGGGAATCACATTCTCGTCCCGGACATACTTGGCAAGCAAACGGGCGAAGCTCCCGTAGGCCCGGGGGTGGTTGTTCTTCTTGAGAAAGACGCCTTCCGTGGCCGGGGCGCTTTCATCCGAACAGAAGCTCACCCAGGGCAGGGCGATGGCCTTGGCGAGCACCTCCTCGGACTGGCTGAAGTAGACGCAGGTGACCCGCGAGCCGTCCTCGACGATGAGGTCCATGGCGGTGATCTCGGGTGATGTGCCGCGCTCGGCGGCGACCTCGCCCAGACTCCTGCCCGTGTAGTGTTTGAGCTCGGGGTTCTTGAACCCCACAAGCAGGATGTTCTCCGGTGAGCCGGCGCCGAGGTACATGTTCTCCCAGTCGTCGGACTCCACCAGCATCTCAGCCGCGATCCGCTCGCGAAGCGCTGGGTCGGCGAGCCGCTCGAGCGACACTTCGAACCCGCCCTCCTGGACCCAGGGCGGCATGCTGGCGTTCAGACCGGTGGCGCCGGCCGGGTAGGTGTAGACATCGGCGGTGATCTCGAGTCCTTCGGTACGGGCCTGGTCGATCAGAGCAACGGCGTCGTCGAAGAGCGGCCAGTTCTTCTGCCCGGACGCCTTGAAGTGGTAGATCTCTGCTCGCACGCCGGTGGATCGGGCGACGTCGACCAGTTCTCCGACGGCCTCGACCAGGTGGGCGCCCTCACCCCTGACGTGGGAGATGTAGAGTCCATCGTACTCGGCTGCCACCTCGGCCAGCGCCACGAGCTCGTTCGGCTCAGCGAAGCTCCCGGGTGGATAGATCAACGCCGAAGATACGCCGAGCGCACCTTCCTCCATGGCCGTGCGAACCAGAGCTCGCATTTCTTCGAGCTCCTCGTCTGTCGGCGGGCGGTCCTCGTGGCCGATGACGTAGGTCCGGGGTGTCGCAGCCCCGATGAATGACGCGATGTTGGGACTCACACCTCGATCCTCGAGATACTGCAGGTACTCCCCGAGGCTGGTCCACTCGATGTCGTAGATGATGTCGGCCTGTCGGCGCTGGAGCTCGGCCTTCATCGAGTCGTTGAGCGGTCCCATGGAGTGGCCTTCGCCCATGACTTCCAGGGTCACTCCCTGGCGGATATCGCTCTGTCCGCGACCGTCCTCGATGAGCGACTCAACCGCCCAGCTCAGCATATTGATGAAACCCGGCGCCACCGCCAGGCCCTCGACGTCGATCTCCGTCCGGCCGACGGCCCGGCCGAGATCGCCCACGGCGACGATGGCGTCGCCGTCGATGGCGACGTCGCCGACAATGCCGGGCGACCCGGAGCCGTCGTAGATCGTCCCGCCGCGCAACACGGTGTCGACCTCGAAGGGAGCGGCACAGGCGGTGAGTGTCAGGACCAGTCCGAGCATCGCGAGACGTTTCATCGTGTCAGCCTCCTTTGACCAATGTAGCGAACCCTCTTGGTATCGACGCAGGTGGCGACGACGATGCCGAGTCCAAAAAGCCTCACAGCGGCGAGGGCCCCGTGTCCGGCAATGGCGGCGCCGTGGGCTCCGGCTGGGGCTGCGGCGCTGGTTCTTCGCGCGTGGAAGACTCTAAACTCCGTAGCTCTTCCTCGGCCTCGGAAGTTTGGGGATGGTCGGCGCCCAGACCTTCACGGAGACGAAGCTCGGCTTCGCGGAGGAGAGTCGCCGCTTCTTCGGTTTGACCCAGCGCTCGGAGCGTGCGGGCGAGATGAACCTGAGCCTGGAGTGTTTGAGGATGAGTCGGCCCTAGAAACTCACGCATACTCGCGAGAGACCTCTGCAGGATCTGTTCTCCCTCGTCGGGTCGCCCGGCACTGGTGAGCGTGGCGCCGATGAGGCTGTCGGTGACGAGGGTGAAGAGATGGTACTCACCCAGGGTTTCGGCCATGGTGGCACGCGCCGGCCGTGCGATATCCAACGCCTCCGAATTGCGTCCTTCGAGATGGAGCAGCTCGGCGAGGTTGTAGCGGTTCATCAAAGCGAGGTCGTGGGCACTACCGTACGCCTCCTCTACCCGCGAAATCGTCTCGCGGAGGAGCGCGGCTGCTTCATCGACCTGTCCCAGCTCACGGAGGCGGTTGGCGTGATTCCCCATGGCGGAAAGGGTGTTCAGATGATTCGGGCCCAGGGTCTTTTCGGAGATCTCGAGGGCCCGCCGGCTCAGCTGAGTCGCCTGGCGGATCTTGCCCTGGTCCGCCAGGATGTTGCTGAGGTCGGAGATGCAGGCCACCGTGTATTTGTCCTCGGGCCCCAGCCAGGCATCCGCCGCTGCCAGATTGTGCCGCATCAAGGGCTCGGCCTCGGCGAGGCGGCCCTGACGTGCGAGTGCTTGGGCGAGAAGACGTCGCGAGTTGATGGTATTGGCGTGTCGTTCGCCCAGCATCTTTTCGGCCCACTGCAACAGAGGCCCCGCGAGAGACTCTGCAGCTTCGAACTCGCCGGACAGAACGAGGAGCTGACCCAGGTTCAGTTCCGCCAGACGCCGGTCGAAGTCGTCATGCCACTCGGGCCCGGAACGTTGTGCAAGGGCCTGCTCGAGCAGCGCTTCGGCCGCCGAGTAGTCCATGCGTTCCGACGCGATTCTCGCCTTGAGGATCAGAGCCTCCACGTTGACCGAATGGGCCCGTCCCAGCGGCGCCGCCAGTGCCTGGACCTCGGCAACGACCGAGCTGGCTTCTTCGTGTCTACCGCTATAGAAATATACCCTTGCGAGCTTCAGGCGCGGCCGAAGCGCCTGAGGATGCTGAGCGCCGAGCTGCGATTGTGTCAGCTTCACCGACCGCCGCAGCAGTGTTTCCGCCGCCTCGTATCGATCCAGGCTCAGATAGGTTCCCCCGACGATGTCCAGGATGCGCGCCTCGACCAGGGGCTGTCCGGCGAACTGCGCATCGATCCTGCCGACAGCCCGTTCGAGTAACTCGACCACCGTCACCTGCCGGCCGCTTTCCGATGGCCGAGGCGAGGCGAGTATTTCGTACAGAAAACCGGTGACCGTCTCGGCGTCCTGCCGCGCCGCCTCCGCCCGCGCCTCAGCCCGGCGTGCTTGGAAGTAGCCGATGGTGGCTGCTGCGGTCCCTGTGATCAGGCTGATGGCGATGACGCCTGCGGCCAGCCGGCGCCGAAGCCGAGCGGGCGCTTCCCGGATCCACCGCAAGCGACCTGCCGCGTCGGCGGCCGTGGGGCGGTGAGCGGGATCGGGAGCGAGAAGGCGTCTGACGAGGCGATTCAGGGATCGAGGCATTCGAGTCCCGGAAACGGCCGACGAAGCAAGCTGTCCCTTGCGGTGGTGCTCCGCGAGCTCTTCGACCGAGGTCGCGGTCAGTGGGTACTCCCCTTCGCACAGACGGTAGATCAGGACACCCAGCGCGTAGAGATCAGCGGACTGGGTGGCGGTGTTTCCTGCGAAGAGCTCCGGCGCCATGGACAGGGGCGAACCGACGGGAGACGCGGTCCGGAAGCCGTCGCCCGATTCGGCCCCGGCGCCGAAGTCCATGAGCACGACGGTTCCATTCGCTTCGAGCATGACGTTGGATGCCTTGACGTCACCGTGGACGAGACCCGCATCGTGGACGGCGGCCAGAGCTTCAGCCAGGGACAGGGCGACGGCAACGGTCTCGGTGGCCGAAAAATATGTGCCGGATTCGATCTCCTGCTCGAGAGTGCGTCCCTGAAGCAGATCCGCCCACAGTCCCACCCGTCCGTCGTGGAGATCGGCACCGTGTATGGCGAGGATGTTGGGGTGACGGACGCGCGCCAGGCGTCGAGCTTCGTCGATGTACGCGATGGCGGCGTTGGTATCAGCGCCTCTGTCGCGTCTGAGCTTGAGTGCTACGGATCGCTGGAGAATGGGGTCGAAGGCCTGATAGACGTCCCCGAAGTTCCCGCTGCCCAGGTGTCCCGTCACCTTGAGGTGACCCCAGTGGAACAAGATCTCTGACCTCTGTGGTTCCGCGGAGGCCGTGCTCAACCTTGACTCCGGGCCGTCCGGGGACTCGATACGGTCGAAGATCGTCGCCAAGCCGGCGATGCGACGCAGGTTCTCGAGCACCTTGCTGTTACCCGGGTTGCGGGCCGCTTCTGCTTCCCAATCCACCTCCCGGCCTTCGGCGAGGTCGGTCGCCACGTCCAGGAGAGGGTCCCGTTCGGACCTCACGGTCACATGACCTCGGCCAGCTTGACCAGACCTCGGGAGACCTGCATCCGGGCCGCATTGGCGGAGGCGATGTCGAGCTCGGCGGCGATCTCGGGAAAGGTGAGGCCGAACTCGACCCGAAGGATGACCGCCTGTCGTTGACGCTCTTTCAGGGTCTCGAGGGCTCGCTCGTACGCCTCGATGGTCTCTTCGCCGGCCACCTGGTCATGTACCGACGGGCGAAGATCCACCGGCTCCTGATCGAGGGCCTGCCCCCTGGGCCGGCTGCTGCTCCGGCGGATCTCGTTTCGCACCGCGTTGATCAGGATCTGGCGCAGGTAGGCGAGAAAGGCGCCCTCACGCTCAGGGCGAAAGCGCTCGAGACCGCCCAGAGCCCGGAGGAACGTCGTTTGTACGAGATCATCCGTATCGGCGAGATCGCGGCCATAGGCGGGCAATCGGCCGTGAGCCCA
>JARFRM010000193.1 GCA_029287235.1 Thermoanaerobaculales bacterium | reverse complement strand
GCCGAGGCCGTCGCCGTCCTCGTTCTCATCCTCGCCTGGCGATATCGACGTGACCGCCTGGCCGTTGCCACCATTGTGATCGCGGCCGCCAACTTCGTGATCAGAACCGGTCGCGTCCCCATGACGGACGAAGCCGCCCTGACCTCCCTCGCGATGATCATCGCGATCGACATCGCCATCCTCGCCGTCACCCGGGATCGCCCGGTGTCCCAGCCGGTCGGGTTGGTTTGGATAACGGGCATCGCGTTGCAGATCTGGTATGTCATCGTGGGCGTTCACCTCGCCGAGGGTGCGATGGCAGTGGTGCTGGAGCGGCCCGGCCTCGCCGAGGGCGCATTCACGGCCGCCGCGATCGTGGTCCTCATCTCGTTCATCATCCGACGCGGCGCCTTCGAGGCCGGTCTGATCTGGGTGCTCGCCGCCTCCGCCGCGGCGCTGATCGGGAATCGCGGTCCCGACCCCGCAACCCTGTTCTTCGCCGCCGCCCAGCTCTCACTCCTGGTCGGTCTCTTCGAGGACTCCTACCGGCTCGCCTTCCACGACGAGCTCACCGGTCTGCCGGGCAGGAGGGCCCTCGACGAGGCGCTGCGCGGCCTCGGCGGCACATTCACCATCGCCATGGTCGACATCGACCACTTCAAACGCTTCAACGACCGGCACGGCCACGACGCCGGCGATCAGGTGCTCAGGATGGTCGCCGACGAGCTCGCCGGAACCGGCGGCGGCGGCCGCGCCCACCGCTATGGCGGCGAGGAGTTCGCGATCCTCTTCCCGGGCAAATCCATGGGCGAGGTCAGGGACGATGTGGAGGATCTGCGTCGATCGATCGCCGATCGCACGTTTGCCCTGCGGGCGCCCAACCGTCCACGCTCAAAACCCGAAAAACCGAAGAGAACGAGCCGCCCACCAAAAACGGTCACGGTGACCGTCAGCATCGGGGCAGCCACCTCCAACTCCCGGAGACCGTCTCCGCGCTCGGTTCTCAAAGCCGCCGACAACGCACTCTACCGAGCGAAAAAGGAGGGCAGAAACCGTCTGGTGGCGGCAGGGGACCGACTCCCCAAGAGGACCTGAGTCATCACCCGATCTTCAGATCGCGAGCCATCAGTTTCACCCTCACGCAAGGGAGGAGTATTATGCCAGGCGAGGCTGCGCTCGACGCAGCCTCTTCAACGGGAGGAAGCAACCATGAGAAGAACACTGCCGAGCCTGGCTGTCATCATATTGGTGGCTGCCGGGCTGACCGCCGCCGAGACCACGGAGCAACTTCAATGGGAGAATCGCAGCGACATCCCCGAGGCCTACCGCTGGAACATCGCCGACATTCTTCCGGACGAAGCGGCCTTCGACGCCACCGTCACCGAGGTCGAAGAGATGCTGCCGAAGCTCACGGCCTATCGAGGTCGACTGGGTGAGAGCCCGGATGTCCTGGCCGACGCCCTCGATCTCTTCTATGAGATTCAGAAGGCTTCGGAGGACGCGATTGTGTGGGCGAATCAGCGCCAGAACACCGACACCCGGGACCAGGCGGCCAACGCGTCCCAGGCGAGGTCTCGCAGCTTCGGCGGCAAGGTCGGCGAAGCGGCGTCGTTCCTGGCCCCGGAGATCGCTCAGATCCCGCCCGACATCATCGAGTCGTTCCTGGAGAACAAACGGCTCGCGACCTACCGTCACATCATCGACGACATCATGCGCACGGCCGCGCACATCCGCTCATCCGAAGTGGAGCAGGTCCTCGCGGCGTCATCGCTCCTGCGTGGTTCGCCGGGCCAGACCTACTCCTATCTCACCGATGCCGACCTCGTCTGGCCAAAGATCACCGATGCCGACGGCGAGGAAGTGACCGCCACGCCGTCGCTCTTCTACTCGTTCCTCGCGAGTGACGATCGCCGGTTGCGCCGCGACGCCGCGCTCGCGATCTTCGAAACCTACGACACGCACGGCAACACCTTCTCGAGCACCCTCGGCGCCTCGATCCAGAAGGACATCTGGCTCGCTCGCACCCGCAACTACTCGTCATCGCTCGAGGCCGCTCTCGATGCCGACAACGTGCCGCGGATCGTTCCCGACGCCATGGTCGAGGCGGTGCACGCCAACCTCGACGCCATCCACCGCTATGTCGCCCTTCGGCAGAAGGTCCTCGGGATCGAGGACTACCACATCTATGACATGTACGTACCCATCGTGCCCGAAGGCAAGGCGAGCTACACCTTCGACGAGGGCTGGGCCATGGCCATGGAGTTCTGGACCGAGACCTTCGGCGAAGAGTACGCTTCGGTCGCCGAGCGAGGTCGCACCGAGCGCTGGATCGATGTCTACGCGAGCGTCGGCAAGCGCGGCGGCGCCTACTCGTGGGGCAGCTACAACTCCCACCCCTATCTCTTCCTCAACTGGGGCGGCAAGCTCGAGGATGTCTTCACCCTGGTCCACGAGATGGGCCACTCGATCCACACCTATCTCGCAAATGCCGAGCAGCCCTACCACCTTGCGGACTACTCGCTCTTCGTCGCCGAAATCGGTTCGGTGGCCTCCGAGTCGCTCTTCTTCGAGTGGATGCTCGACCGGGCCGAGACTCCCGAAGCACGGTTGGCCCTCCTCAACCACCGGCTCAACAGCATGACCGGGACTTTCCTGCGCCAGCTCTTCTTCCACGAGTTCGAGGCCGCGGCTCACGCCATGGCCGAGCGCGGCGAGCCCATCACCAAGGCCTCGTTGGGCGAGATCTGGGGCAATCTCTGGACCACCTACTACGGCCCGGCCGTGACCCTCGACGAAGCCTACAAGTCGGGCTGGGCGCGGATTCCCCATTTCTATCGCACCTTCTACGTCTGGAAATACGCCAGCTCCTTCGCCGCGGGTGAAGCCATCGCCGGCCGGTTCCGCAGCGGCGACGAGACCGCGGTGGACGACTATCTCGCCTGCCTCAAGCTCGGCGGAAGCGTCTACCCCATGGACGCCATCAAGAGAGCCGGCGTCGATCTCACCGACCCCGAGGTCATCGGCACCGTGATGGTGCGCTGGAACGAGATTCTCACCGAGATGGAAAAAATCCTCAGCGAGTAGAACGGCCCTTTAACGAAATCACCCCCGTCGGCTGCCGCCGACGGGGGTTTCTCGTTTCCAAGGGACCGGAACAGCGGCAGCGTAACCGCCCCAGGACACGTACTGACACGTGCGGCGGGGTGCCAGGTACGTAAATGTGCCGGCTCGACCTTCCGGCCACGCAGGGCGTTTCGCACAATTACGCTACCTGGCTCCCTCGGGAATCGCGATGAAGTCCGGTTCTCCCGGCCCAGAGGCAGGCCGCCGCTCGCGCAATCAGCGGGGTCGACAACCTCCCTGTCTCCACCCATCGACCCCGCTGATTGTGCGACGCTGGGACGTCCGACGTCCCAGATGGGATGAGTAGGCCGGTCTCCCCCGGTATAGCTTTACGCTTACCAAAACCAACGGACTCGAAGTCCAAAAAAGGAGACCGGCATGGAGTATTGTGGCATCGACCTGCATCAGAACGAAACTGAAATTTGTGTCATCGACGACAGCGGCGACATCATCGAACGAGCTCGCTTCAAGACCAGCCGCAGTTCTTTCGAACGACGTTTCGGCGGACAGGTATCGATGAAGGTGGTCTTGGAGGCCGGCGGCTCGTCACCCTGGGTCTCGCGGCTGATCGAGTCCATGGGGCACGACGTGGTCGTGTGTGCTCCTCGTCGGGTTCGTTTGATCGCCGAAAGCACAATGAAAACAGATGAAATCGATGCCGAGGTGCTCGCTAGGCTTGTCAGAGTCGATGAGGGTTTCCTTGGTCGCGTAACCCATCGAAGCGAATCAGCTCAGCTCCAGCGTGGCTTGATGACCGCACGTACCGCATTGGTCAATGCGCGGTCCAAATGGGTGCATTCCGCAAGAGGCATCCTGAGAAGCTTCGGTTTTCGAGTGCCAGGTGGAAGCACGAGTCTTTTTCACACCCGATGCGCGAAGGTCGATATGCCGGACGATCTCAGGGATGTTGTTCAGCCTCTCCTGAATCAGATCGAACGGGTTTCTGACGAAATCCAAGCTCTTGAAGAGCGACTCGAGAACATCGCTGCAACAAACCCGGTTGTGAAGCATCTTCAATCAGTCCCCGGTGTCGGCACGATCGTCTCCATGTATTTCGTGGCTGCCATCGATGACCCCGATCGCTTCCAGCGCAGCCGTGACGTCGCTGCATTCTTCGGCCTCCGTCCAATCCTGCGAGGCTCTGGCGAGATCTGCCACCACGGAAGAATCTCCAAAGAGGGTGATCCCGAAATGCGAAGACTCCTGATCCAGGCCGCTCACGGCATGATCAACTCACGAAAATCCTGCGCTCTTCAACAATGGGCGCTCAAACTCGCTGACAAGAAGGGAAAAAGAAAAGCCCTCGTCGCACTCGCCAGAAAACTCGCCGTGCTCTTGCACCATCTCTGGGTCACCGGTGAGGTCTTTCAGTCCTTCCCAAAACAACAAAACGCGTGACCGATAACTCAGCCCCCGAAATCCAATGTCAAGATCTCTCTCCGCTCCATGAACTCAAGAAACGTGACGTGTCGAATGCTGTACGTATCGTCGCTTGGGTCGGGCGACTTCGTGGCCTTCTTGGACGATCAGGATTCTTCTTCCTGCCGGCAGTCCGTGTCCCAGATTGAAGCGCCCTCCCACCTTCGTATACCCATCATGCACCGAGTCGAAACCGGTCGACTCTTCCGAGTGCGAATAGAAGCACGACGGGCGACCAGCTCTCAACACCCTTTTCTTGCCAACACACCGGAGGTCTCTATTCGAAGTTTCCCTCATCGTACTGCTTGACAGATACGGCCTACTCATAGAAGAAGGCCGGAGACGAAGAGAACACAAGAGATGCCGTGTTCAGCGGGAAAAACCCGCAGCGGCTCGGTGGGCCACTGCGGGTGTTCATTCTGTCAACTGTCGACTGTTGACTGTCGACTTCGTCCTACCCGAGCTTGTCGATCTCCGCAGCAATCGCGTCCTTGACGCCGTCGATTGTCTGGGTGCCATCCACGGTGATGAGCTTCGGACCGGTGCCTTCGCCGTAGAACTTCGTAAGAACCTCGGTCTGATCGTGGTAGGTCGAAAGACGATTGCGAACCGTAGCTTCGTTGTCGTCCTCGCGCTGGATCAGATCGTCACCGGTGACGTCGTCCTTCCCCTCGACCTTGGGCGGATTGAAGATGAGGTGGTAGGTCCGACCGGAGGCGAGATGGACCCGCCGACCGGACATCCGACGCACGATCTCGTCATCCGGAACGGCGATCTCGATGACCGCGTCGAGATCGACGCCGGCCTCCTGCATCGCTTCCGCCTGGGCCAAGGTCCGCGGGAACCCGTCAAAGAGAAATCCGTTGGCGCAATCGGCCTCGGTGATGCGTTCCTTGACGAGGCCGATGATGATGTCATCGGACACCAAATCGCCGGCATCCATCTTTTCTTTTGCTTTGAGGCCCAGTTCGGTGCCCGCTTTGACCGCCGCCCGCAGCATGTCACCCGTTGAGATCTGAGGAATCTCGAGCTTTTCGCAAATGTGGGCGGCCTGGGTTCCCTTGCCGGCGCCCGGCGGTCCGAGAAGAATCAGTCGCATGCAATTCACCTCCAGTGATAGGTCCCGCATCAGCGGTGACCTCTCAACCACACGCACAAATGATGCCACCTTCGGAGCGGGCCCTCCCCGAATAACCTCCGGATTCGGTCGAAACGCCCGTCAAACCGGCGCCGTCGTCACTCGCCGGTAACCGGCGATGTCCAATCTCCGGGCTTTCGCACGTTCAGCCACCGGGAGGTCGCTCCTCCAGTTTAAATCTCCGTCTCAGAAACAGCTTGATTCCAGAGATTTAACCTCAGAGAGAAAACGCTCCGAGACCCGATGGAAACCAGCAATTCGTGTGGAGAGTCCGACCTGGCCCCGCCATCTGCTCGCCGCCGGTAACACGCGAGTAACAAACAGAATTGTCTCATTACATTGAACTTCCACCTATACCTCCGGCAAACGTAACGCATTCGTAACCAACCGTGACATCAATCGCACGCAAATGACTCCAAATCAATCAAGTGAAAATTTTCACATTACCGCGCCTATCCATTGCTGCTCAATCGGAAATGCCCAGCCACATGTCACTTAGAGACACGAATCCGAGGCCGCACGCCAATCGGTCACTCACATTGACTTCTCCCCTTCTCCGGCCCATCGGTCGAACCATCTTTGAGACTCCCCCATTTGCGTCCACCCGAAGGACGCCGAACCACCCGTCAATTATCTTCCCCACCACGACTTAGGCTCTATTGAGAACAACTCTCCCTCGTTCTTTGTGAATGTAGGCACAAGACTTGCTTCGTGCTGGCCGATGACTTTAGTAGACGTGTACTCGGATACCACGCATTTTAGAAATTGAAACCCGAAAGGAGGATGTGTACATGCCGAGTTTTGTGAATGTGGAGAAGTGTGACGGGTGTAAGGCGCTCGACAAGACCGCCTGCCAGTACATCTGTCCCAACGATCTGATGGTGCTCGACAAAGAGTCAATGAAGGCGTACAACTGCGAGCCGGAGATGTGCTGGGAATGCTACAACTGCGTCAAGATCTGCCCGACGCAGGCTGTTGACGTTCGTGGCTATGCCGACTTCGTGCCCATGGGCGCGTCGGTTGTGCCGCTACGTTCCACCGATTCCATCATGTGGACCGTCAAGTTCCGCAATGGAATGGTGAAGCGCTTCAAGTTCCCGATCCGCACCACCGCAGAAGGTCAGGCCGAGCCCACCGGCGGCTTCAACACCGATCCGGATCTCGAAGGTCCCGTTCTGTTCACCGAGCCCGATTCGTTGGGCTGCGACGTGTGGACGAAGTAGGGAGGAAGAACATGGCTAACTTCGAAACAGTCCAGGTAGAGACCGATCTTCTCATTCTCGGTGGCGGCATGGCGTCCTGCGGCGCGGCCGTTGAGGCAGCCTATTGGGCCAAGAAAAACGGCCTCAAGGTCACCCTCGTCGACAAAGCCGCGGTGGACCGCTCCGGTGCGGTTGCCATGGGTCTGTCGGCTATCAACCAGTACGTGGGTCTCAAAGACGGCGACAACACCGTCGATGACTACGTCAACTACGTGAAGCAGGACCTCATGGGCGTTGCCCGTGACGACCTCGTCGCCTCGATCGCTCGTCACGTGGACGGTTCCGTCCATCTGTTCGAGAAGTGGGGCCTCCCGATCTGGAAGGCCGAGGGCGGCGGATACGTCCATGAGGGACGTTGGCAGCTCATGATCAACGGTGAGTCCTACAAGGTGGTCGTGGCCGAAGCGGCCAAGAATCATCTGGGCACCGAGAACATCATCGAACGCGTCTTCATCGTCGGCCCGATCATGAAGAACGGCGAGCTTGCCGGCGCTTATGGTTTCTCCGTGCGCGAGAACAAGTTCTACGTCTTCAAAGCACGGGCAGTGTTCTGTGCCATGGGTGGCGCCGTCCACGTGTTCAAGCCGCGTTCATCCGGCGAAGGCCTCGGCCGCGCCTGGTACCCGCCCTGGAACTCCGGTTCGTCGACCTACTTCACCCTGAAGGCCGGCGCCGAGATGACCTGCCAGGAAGTTCGTTTCATTCCGGTTCGCTTCAAGGATGCCTACGGTCCTGTCGGCGCCTGGTTCCTGCTCTTCAAGTCCCGTGCGACCAACGCCTTCGGTGGCGAGTACATGGTCGAGCGCAAAGACGAGCTCCAGAACTGGAAGCCCTACGGTCTGGCCAAGCCGATCCCGGCCAACCTCCGCAACTACCTCGGCATGCTCGACGTCATGGAAGGCAAAGGCCCGATCTACATGCGGACCGAAGAAGCCCTCCAGAAGATCGCCAACGAGTACAAGGACGACCCCAAGGCTCACAAGGCCAAGGTCAAGGAGCTCGAGGCCGAGGCATGGGAAGACTTCCTCGACATGACCATCTCGCAGGCCATCCTGTGGGCCGCCTCCAACGTGCAGCCCGAAGAGCGGTCCTCCGAGATCGCCGCCGCCGAGCCGTACTTCATCGGTTCGCACTCCGGCGCTTCCGGTGCCTGGGTGAGCGGTCCTGAAGACCTCGCACCCCCCGAGTACTTCTGGGGCTACGAGAACATGTGCACCACGAAGGGCCTGTTCGCGGCCGGCGACGCCTCCGGCGCCTCCTCGCACAAGTTCTCTTCGGGTTCCCACGCCGAGGGTCGGATCGCCGGTAAGGCCGCCGTCCGCTACCTCGTCAAAGAGAACCCCCCGATGCCGACCATCGACGACGCGACCATCGA
>JARFRM010000085.1 GCA_029287235.1 Thermoanaerobaculales bacterium | reverse complement strand
TGGCGTGGATGTACGAGGCATATCGACAGACGCGGAAGAGCGGAGCGGTAGGAGTCGACAAGGTGAGAGCGGAGGAATATGCCGCTGACCTTGAGGCGAACTTGCTGTCGCTGCTCGACCGATTCAAGTCGGGGACGTACTTCGCACCGCCGGTGCGGCGGGTAGAGATACCAAAGGGCGACGGCAAGCAGACGCGGCTGATTGGTGTGCCGACCTTCGAGGACAAGGTGCTGCAGCGAGCTGTGGCGATGGTGCTCGAGGCGGTGTACGAGCAGGATTTTTGTGACTGCTCGTATGGGTTTCGGCCTGGCCGATCGGCGCACGATGCGATCGAAGTTCTTTGGAAAGGGCTGATGGAGATGCGGGGTGGCTGGGTCATCGACCTGGACATTTCGAAGTTCTTCGACAGCCTGGATCACCGGAGGCTGCGGGGAATCCTCGACACGCGAGTACGCGACGGCGTGATCAGGAAAGCGATAGACAAGTGGCTGAAAGCGGGTGTGATGAAGGAGGGGATTCTGGAGAGACCGGCCAGCGGTACGCCGCAGGGCGGAGTGATCTCGCCGATCCTGGCCAACATCTACCTGCATGAGGTTTTGGACAGCTGGTTTGAAGAGCGCGTCAAGCCGCGGCTTCGTGGTCAAGCCTTCATGGTGAGATACGCCGACGATGCCGTGCTGGTGTTTTCCGATCGAAATGAAGCCGAGCAAGTGCTGAAGGCGCTTGGGGAACGGTGCTCGGAGTATGGGCTCAGACTCCACCCGGAGAAGACGCGGATGGTGTCGTTTCGACGGCCGCCGCGTCCCCCAGGTGGTGGTGGCCCAGGCCGTGGCAACCGTCCCGGAACCTTCGATTTTCTCGGTTTCACCCACTGCTGGGCTCGGTCCCGGAGGGGAAAGTGGCATGTGCGCCGCAAGACGGCCCGAGACAGGATGCGCCGCGCGATCAAGGCGGTGAACTGGTGGTGCGCCTCACATCGTCACTGGCGAGTGAAGGTGCAGCACAAATACCTGTCAAAGGTCATCGATGGCCACTGCCGCTACTACGGGATCACCGGCAACAGCATTCAGATCGATCGCTTCCGGCAAGAGGTCCAAAGGGCCTGGCGGGTGTGGTTGAATCGGCGCAGCCAGCGGGCGAAGATGACGTGGGCGCGGTTTCAAAAGCTCTCAAAGCGCTATCCACTTCCTCCAGCAAGGGCCTATCACTCGGCCTGCCGTTAGTAGCGAAGCCTTATCTCGAGGAGCCGGATGCGGTAGTCCTGCACGTCCGGATCTGTGGGGAGTCAAGGGTAGCTGAGTGAGTCTAACTTACTCAGCACCCATGGCTTACCCGACACCGAACTGCTGAATTGTTGCCGGTTCACGCCTCGCTCATCGCTCATGCGATGGGTGGGATGGGTTGCCAGAGAATCAGCAGTAGCATAAGTCGGCAGTTCGGTGCCCGGCACCTTTTCCTTTTCCCTTTTCCTGAACGAGAGGAATTTCCTATCCCTCATCGACGATTCGAGCGACGTGGTGTGGGTGTCCTCCGTCGGCAACGTCACGAGTCTGACCGGGTTGCCGTGCGGTTGGCTGTTCTCGGATGGCTTCGAGACCGAGGACACCTCGAGGTGGTCCTCCAGTCTTCCGTAGCCTTTCGCGACAACAACCCGTGACTCGTCCGGGCCACACCTGTCCGGCTCATCGCGCACCGATGTTGGTGATCGTTATGGACAGCGTGACGGGCCCCAGTTATAGCCACACCGCAGGCCGGGCACGGTGACCACCGGGTGCCCCTGGTCCTCACGCACCCCGTCGGGCCAGCTGAAATCGGCGTCCATGGTGCGTAAGGAGTCGAGGGTGTAGGGCCACAGCGTGATCTCCGCCGTGCCCGTGTCGGGGCCGCGACGAATGTGGCAGCCGGGTCCGAAGTCGACCTCGCCCAGCTCTGTCGAGATGATCAGGCGCGGCAGCTCGCGGCCGCTGCCGTTGCGCCGCAGCTCGGTCGCAATGCCGATGATCGTATCGAGGTCCACCGGGCGACCGCTGTTCCAGTGCCGTTGGGTCTGCGCGCCGGCGACATAGAGGTGGTGAAACTCGAAGCCGAAGCGACGACACTTGGACGACAGTCCGCGCATGGCAGCCGCGCTGTCGTTGACGTTGTGCAGCAGGCAGCTGTTGAGGTAGACCGTGACGCCGTGCTGGTGGAAAGCCTCGACCACGCGGCGGTGGGAGTCTTCGAGTTGATCGGCGCTCAACACCAAGGTCTCGAGCTCGAAACGTACGGGATCGGCCACCTCGAGGCTCTGCAGAGCCGCGTAACGCTCGACTACCGAGGCGTCGTAGAGCAGCGGCTCATCGTGAAAGACGCGGCTGCGCATACGGAACGACCGTACGCCGGTGTCGGCGCACAGGGCGTACACGATGCGTTCGATCTCGTCCTGGGAGTCGGGCAGGTCGGTCTGAGTGCGCAACACGACGTCGGTGATCTCCGGCCGCTTCGCCACATAGTCCACGATCTGCCGGAGCTCGTGATCATCGCAATCCGCGCGAAGCTCGACACGGGTCAGATGCACGCGACAGAGCTTGTCGATGCCGCTGGGGACGACCTCCGGTCCGATGTCGGGCAGATAACTGTAGAGCTCGGCGATCTGTTCCTCGTCGAAGGGCAGGTCGTCCTCGTCGTCCACCTCGTCGACACCCGGAAGCTCGACCCTGGGAGAGACGAAGAGCGCGTCGTCCCCGATGTCGGCCATGAAGCGCGCCTCGAGCATCCCGTCCTCATTCTCGCGTACCCCGTCGATCTCCGCTGCGGCCGCCACGAATTGGGAGAAGTACTCCGCGGTGTAGGGTGTACGGATCCACACGAACGCGGGATCGCCGACGTCACGCTCCACCGCCCAGCCGCTGGTCAGCCAGTCGATCTTGCCGATCTTGGTGGCCGTGGTCAGGTGGGGGATCGCCCGGTCCGAGAGATGGGCCCGCAGGAAGTTGCCGGCCCGCAACGCTGTCGCGATCGGGCTCCAAAAGCGCCGGTTGCCTTTGATGGCGCTGCAGGGGAAGAAGATGTAGTGCATCTCCGCACCGCGCAGTCGCAGCTCGCGGTAGAGGCGGACTAGGACCTCGCCGTCGTCGTTGCACCCGGCGAGGAATGGAGTCTGGATGTAGACCGGAATGCCGTTGCGCGCCAGCTCGGCAATCACCTCGAGGGAGGCGACGGAGGCCTCGTCGGGATGAATGAAG
>JARFRM010000046.1 GCA_029287235.1 Thermoanaerobaculales bacterium | reverse complement strand
CGGGCCATCGCTACACCACCTGGCGGCGGATGTGGCTGGCGCTCGCGGAGGCCGAGTTCGAGCTCGGGCTCGACATCCCACTCGAGGCCATCGAGCAGATGCGCGCCAATCTCGAGGTCACCGCCGACGATCTCGAGCGGGTCGCCGAGGTCGAGCGCGAGACCCGGCACGACGTCATGGCCCACCTCCATGTCTTTGCCGAACGGGCGCCGGCGGCCAAACCAATTCTCCACCTCGGCGCGACCTCATGCTTCATCGGCGACAACTCCGAGCAGTGCATCACCCGCGACGCCATGGCGCTGGTCGAGACCCGGCTGCTGGCGGTGATCGCCTCCCTCGCCGATTTTGCTCAAGCGTGGGCGCCGGAACCCTGTCTCGGGATGACCCACCTCCAGCCGGCTCAGCCGACCACGGTTGGCAAACGCGCCTGTTTGTGGCTCCAGGACTTCGTCCTCGATCTCGAGCGGCTGCGCTTTGAGCGCGGACGTCTCATGGCGCGTGGCGTCAAGGGGGTCACCGGCACCCAGGCCACCTTCCTCGATCTCTTCAACGGCGATCATGCCAAGGTCCTCGAGCTCGAACGGACGGTGGCCACGAGAATCGGCTTCGACGGCGCCTACCCGGTGACCGGCCAGACCTATCCTCGGAAGGTGGACGCCTTTGTCCTCGATGTCCTTTCCGGCGTCGGTCAATCGGCGGCCAAGATGGCCACCGACATCCGGTTGCTCGCCCGGCTCAAGGAGCTCCGCGAGCCCATGGCCTCGGGTCAGGTGGGCTCCTCGGCCCAGCCCTACAAGGCCAACCCCATGCGGTCGGAGCGGGTCACCGCCCTCGCCCGCTGGCTCGTCAACCTCGCCGCCAACCCGGCCCAGACCGCCTCGACCCAGTGGCTCGAACGCACCCTCGACGACTCGGCCAATCGGCGGATGGCCATCCCCGAGGCGTTTCTGACCGCGGACGCCATCCTTCGGGTGCTGCACAACATCGCCGACGGGCTCCAGGTCTTCCCGGCCATGGTGGCCAAGAACCTCAACGAAGAGCTCCCATTCATGGCGTCGGAGGCCATCCTGATGGAGGCGGTCAAACGAGGCGGCGACCGCCAGGAGATCCACGAGCGGCTTCGCCTCCACTCGCGCGAAGCCACCAAGGCCGTGCTTGAAAGCGGTGAGGTCAACCCATTTCTCGATCTGGTGGCGGCCGATGACGAGGTCCCCCTCGACCGGGCCGAGCTCGATGAGCTCATGGACCCGGCGCGTTTCATCGGCCGCGCCCCCGAGCAGGTTGCCGAATACCTCGATGCCGTCGTCCGGCCGCTCCTCGCCGCCGCCGGCGAGCTGCCCGAGGCGCGGGATCTCGAGGTCTGATCACCTCGAATGACAGGATAGCCTCAACTTGGCTGCTATACTCGAGACTGAATCATCCAGGTTCTCCAAGCTCTGCGAACGGGGGTTTGAATGGACTCACGAGTTGTTGTCATCGTCCTCGGTCTTGTGCTGGCTGCTCACTCCGGGTTCTCTGTGGCTCAGGGCTGTCCCGAACCGGCGGGTCGTTGGCCCTACGGTGTCTCCAAGAGCGTGGCTGCGGAAGGCGACCTCGCTCTACTGGCCAACGGGGCGGCGCTGCAGGTGGTGGATCTCACCGATCCGTCGGCGCCGGCGGTTCTCGGCGAGCTCTACCTGGTGCGAGCGATCCAGGCCGTCGCGGTTTCCGGAAATCGCGGATATGTCCTGACCACCCAAAGACTCCACGTGGTCGATCTCAGCGTGCCGACGACGCCGTCCGAGATGGGCGTCCTCGGGGGATTCAGCCCCAACGTCAACGAGCTTGCGGTTGTCGGAGACCGGGCCTACGTCCTCGGCTGGCGGAAGCTCTATGTGGTCGATGTCAGCACACCGTCGGCGCCGTTGCTGTCGGGTGAGCTCGAGTGGTCCGAGGTGTCCGTGCTCGACATCGATGCGGTAGCGGACTACGTCTTCCTGGCGGCGGGTGACGATGGTCTCAGGGTCGTGGATGTGTCGGACCCCACTATCCCGGCCGAGGTCGCCACGGTCGACCTCGGGGCCGACACCTACGCTCGGTATCTCGACCTTGCGAACGGTTGGGCCTATGTCAGCGGCCGGGGCCCCTCCTTCGATGACAGGCTCTTCGTCGTCGATGTGACCGATCCCGCTCAACCCCAGCTCGACGCCGACGCGGTGATTGTGAGCGGAGGCGACGACATCGTGGTCCGCGACGGCCTCGCCCACATCATGGGTGGTTACCCGGTGGCTCTTCACATCTACGATGTGACGGTTCCCCAGACGCCCGTGTGGCAGGGATCTGCAACGATACAGAGTGAATATCAAGAGAGATTGGCCGCCATTGATGACCACATTCTGGTGACGACCTATCTCCGGGGGCTGACGGTCGTCGAGACCTCCGACCCGACGGACCCTGCGCCGGTGAGCACGCTGGATGCGCCCGGCCGCAGTTCGGACGCGGCGTACTCGGATGGGGTGCTCTTCATCACCGGAGAAGACCGGGGTCTTCGGATGGTGGACGTTTCCGATCCCTCCAATCCCGCAGAGTTGGGATACACCCAGGTGGTGCCCCAGGCCTTCGGTCTTGCGGTCCGGGGAGACATCGCCTATGTCCTCGGCTATTCGAACCAGGGCCTGGTGGCCGTCGACGTCAGCGACCCGGCGGCGCCGGTGATCCTCGGAAACGCTTCCGGGGCCGGCGGTGAGTGGGTCACCCTCGCCGGCGACCACGCCTACGTGGTGCATCCGTCGTTCGGCCTTTACGTGGTGGATGTGTCCACGCCGGCGCTGCCAGTGCTCGTGGGAATGCTCGATCTACCCTCGGGCACCGGCGAGCAATGGGAGTGGCCGGTGGTGTCGGGAAACCATCTCTTCCTCAGAAACAACCACAACGACCCATTTATCGCCATCATCGACGTCGGCGACCCGACCGCGCCCACCCAGGTAGGGAGCTTGGACGTCACCGCGAACATCGCCGGGCTCGCCGTCACGGGATCGTGGCTGCTGGTTCCCGACATCGGTTCCGAGCCCGAGGTCCGGATCTTCGAGATCGGGAATCCGGTCGCGCCGGTGGAGCGTGATCCGTACATGCCGGTGAGCGGGTACGTCGAGGTCGTGGCGGTCTCGGGATCGGTGGCGTACATGTCGATCTGGACCGGAACGCATCCCGACTACGCATTCGCCGTCGAGGTCGTCAACTTCGCTGACCCGACGGCGCCCGAGTTCATGGGTCTCTCTCACGACACGGGGCTTGTCAGGCGTCTTCCGACCGGTCCGGAAGAGGTCTTCGCCGTCGCCCTTGAAACCGGTTTCGACACCTTCGCCCTCTGCCAGGGGCCGATCTTCGCCGACGGGTTCGAGACGGGCGACACCTCGGCGTGGTCGAGTGTGAAGACTACCGAGAGGTGACAAGGAGAACGACGATGAAGTCGACCATCGTGGCGCCGCTGTTGTTGGCCCTGCTCGCCTTGATTTCCATCATCGCCGAAGGTGAAAATTGTCCCGAGTTGGTGGCTCGATCGCCCGAGGGCATGACCCAGGATGTCGCCGCGGCCGGGTCGTTCGCATATATGGGCAACGGCGCGGCGATGACGGTTGTTGATCTATCCAACCCGGCCGCACCCGAGGTGGTGGGTAACCTCGACCTGCCCTATGCCATCAAAGCGGTGGCGGTCGACGATGACAGGGTCTACGCGGTGACCTACGCCGGTCTTCTCCACGTCATCGACGTGAGCACACCGTCGGCGCCGGTGGAGTTCGGCTCGCTGGCCCTCTTCGGAGGAATGCACAGCGTCGATGGCGATGGTGATCTCGTCTGTGTCGGAACCAGCGGCTCGGAAATCTATGTGATCGACGTGAGTGACCCGTCGGAGCCCACGTTGGTCGGAACACGAACAACTGTGGGATACTATGTCGATGTCAAGGTAGTGGGACAGTACGCGTACCTCATCGACGGTGGGCTCTATATTGTCGATCTGTCCAATCCCGCCAACCCCGTCGATTTGGGTTTTTTGGGGAGTTTTGGCGGCAATCTCGATGTGGTCGACGGTCTGGCCTATGTCGCCTCTTCGGATTTCAGGATCATCGATGTCACTGACCCGATGTCGCCGACGCAGATCGGCGGTCTCGGATCGGTCGGTGGGATCGATGTCGCGGTCCACGGGAATCTCGCGTTTCTCAGCACTGACGGTCTTCAGGTGGTGGATGTCAGCGATCCGGTCGCCCCAAAGCTGACCGGGACGGTGGCCGGCACCCCCCCCTATTATGAATCCTGGTTAGGGGTAGCGGCCATCGCCGGTCACGGTCTGGCCGCAGACCGCTTTCATGGCATCCGGGTGATCGACGCAACGGATCCGTCGACGCCGGCCGAGGTGGCTGCGATCGATTCTCCGGGATTGAATTTCAACGCAGTCTACTCCGATGGTGTCTTGTATATTGCCGCCGGACGACGCGGTCTTCGAGTTGTCGACGTGTCCGATCCCGAGACGTCGGTGGATTTGGCCTTCCTCGATCTCGGGGGAACTGTATGGGATGTGGCCGTTGCGGGTGATCTGGCGGTCGCAGTGGGAGTGCCCGTCACGGTGATCGATGTCAGCGATCCGAGTTCCCCCACCATCATTGGTAGCGATCCCACTGCCTTCTTCGGCGAGGCTATCGAACTCGTCGACGGCCTGGCGTATGTCGCGTTTCCCAGTTTTGGCCTCCGGGTCTTCGACCTGTCTGCTCCGGCGTCCCCGGTGGAGATCGGGGAGTTGGACCTCGGTTCTCACATGTGGCGCGAGATCGTGGTAGCCGAGGGGTATGTATACCTCGGAGGAGGGACCTCAGGTGTCGAGGTGATCGATGTGAGAAACCCCGCCAATCCCGTGTCGGTGGCGAATATTCCCACGATGGGTAAGGGTATGGCGGTCAACAGATCGCTGTTGCTTCTGGGTGATCGCCTGGATCTTAGGATCTTCGACGTCCGAAATCCGTCCGTTCCGGTGGAGCTCGGCAGCTACCCCACGACAAACTTGATTCAGGTCGTTGGCCTTTCGGGCTCCGTGGCCTATCTGTCCGAGGGTTCGGTTTTCACGAGGGTCGGGGTCGTGGACATCGGGAACCCGCACGAACCCACGGCAATGGGCCATTACTTAGGAATCGGGTACCCCACTGCCTCCGCGTTCAGTACCGAGATGGCTTTCCTTTCCAGGTACCAAAGCGGCTTCGACACCTTCGCCCTCTGCCAGGGGCCGATTTTTGCCGACGGGTTCGAGACGGGCGACACTACCGCGTGGTCGACCGTAAACACTACAAACAGTGATTGGGGAGGCCGATGATGAAACCACAGATCGCGACGACGTTGTTCGTGGTCGTGTCTGTCTTGATGCCCATCGTCGCAGGCGCCGAAGATTGTCCCGTGTTGGCAGGACGGTCCCCGGAAGGCACCTCCTACGGTGTCGCCGCCCAGGGGTCGATGGCGTATCTTGCCAACGGCGCCTCGGTGAGCGTCGTCGATCTGTCCGACCCGGCTGCGCCGGTGGTTGTGGGCAGCGTGGAACTGCCGTACTCCATCAGGCATCTCGCCCAGGACGATGACCGGGTCTATGTCATGACCCGTGTCCACCTGCACGTGATCGATGTCAGCGACCCGTCATCACCGTTCGAGGCCGGGAGGCTTGTCTTCGAGGGCTACCACCTCGATGCCGATGGTGATCTGCTCGTTGTCCAGACCGATGCGGGTCTGAGGGTCTTCGATGTGAGTTCGCCGGCAACCCCGACCATGGTCGGGACTTTTCCGACCGGCGGATCCAATGATGTCAAGGTGGTCGGGCCGCATGCCTACCTTTCGAACATCGGGCTCCAGATCCTCGATCTCTCCGACCCGTCCAACCCCACCCAGATCGGTCAACTCAGTCTCCCCGCTATTGGCAAGATTGAGGTGGTGGGTGACACCGCCTATGCCATCGATGATGCTCAGGGACTCGTCGTTGTCGATGTCGGCGATCCGACCGCGCCCGTCCATCTCGGCAATCTCGACACGGTCTGGGGCGGAGGTCTTGCGGTCCACGGAAATCTCGCCTATCTCAGCCACTGGGCAGAGGGCCTGCGCGTCGTCGATGTCAGTGACCCGCAGATGCCCGAGTTGGCCGGGACGGCGCCCGATCCCACTGATGAGGATTGGAGCGCTGTGGCGGCCATCGCGGACCACGGTCTTGTCGTCGATTGGCAACGCGGTCTTCGGGTCGTCGATGCGACCGACCCGACGGTGCCGACCGTGGTGGCCGGCCTCAATATCCCCGGGTACATCGAGCACGCGGTTCACGACGAAGGCACCCTCTACATCGCGGCATTTGAACGCGGTCTTCGTAGCGTCGATGTGTCCGATCCCCTCGCACCGGTGGAACTCGCCACCCTCGATCTCGGGGGCACGGCGGAGGCGGTGGCCGTCGAAGACGGGCTTGCCGTCGTGGTTGGGTGGCTCTTCAACGTGGTCGATGTCAACGATCCGAGTGCGCCCTTCCTCGTCGGCGGGATTCCGGGCATGACCGGCGGGTTGGGTGTTGATGTCATCGACGGCCTCGCCTATGTCGCCAACGACGAGGACGGCCTCCACATCGTCGACATCTCGATACCGAGCGTTCCGGTGGAGATCGGGAGCTTGGACCCGGGCGGGCAATCGTGGTGGAGTTGGAGCACCGTCGTGGTGTCCGATGGGCACGTCTTCATGAGCGGGTTCGGAAGCGTTGAGATCATCGATGTGGAGGATCTGACGAATCCTGTATCGGTGGCGAGCATCCCGGGCACGGCGCTGACCATCGCCCTATATCGATCCTTGCTGCTGGTGGGTTCCAACTACGATCTTAGGATCTTCGATGTTCGAGACCCCGCCAACCCGGTGGAGTTCGATCCATACGTGACTTCGGGTTGGATCCAGAACATCGGCGTTTCGGGATCGGTTGTTTATCTCGGGATCCAGATTCCCGGGCAGTACAACACCTATATCGAGGTTGTGGACATGGGCGACCCAACTTCACCAACCGCCATGGGTCAGTACGTCGGGGCGGGTTTCCCCGCACCGGGATTCACCTTCGATCAACGGATGGCCTACTCCTTCAGCACATACAGCGGTTTCGACATCTTTGCCCTCTGTCAGGGGCCGATCTTCGCCGACGGCTTCGAGACGGGTGACACCGTTGCGTGGTCGGTTGCGGCGTCGGGCAGTTCGAATGACATGAGAGTACGGCGGTGACTTCGGGCAGTTGTTTCTGCTTGAAATAACCTTGAAAATCCGGTTTACAGGGCAGAGTTTTCAAGTCAAAATTCCATGATGATCCAGCGACATCGACACCTCGAGGTCTGAGAGCATGAAGTCGAGGGTTTTCGCCGCGGCCCTGATCACGATCGCTGCCCTGGCCTCGGGCTGTGCCTCGCAGAAGCCGCCGCGGGCGACGGCGCCTCCGCCCGAACCGACTCGAGATGCCACGCCGGCAACCGAACCGACCCCGGCGCCGAAGCCGACCATCAAACCCGGCGGAGTGGCCAAGAAGGGCGCGACCGAGAAGGGTCTCGCCTCGTGGTACGGCGAGCCCTATCACGGTCGCCGGACGGCGTCGGGCGAGATCTACGACATGCACGAGATGACGGCGGCGCACCGAACGTTGCCGTTCGGAACGATGGTCAAGGTCGAGCGGCGCGACACCGGCGCCGATGTGAAGCTGCGGATCACCGATCGCGGGCCCTTCATCCAGGGTCGGATCATCGATCTCAGCTATGCGGGCGCCAAGAAGATCGGTCTCGACATCGATGGGATCGCCCCGGTCAAGGTGACGGTCATCGGCTGGGAGGCGCCGCCGAAGAAGAAGGCCAGGAAGACGGACCGACAGGCCGAGCACCCCAAGGGCGAGGACTGCCTCTGGATTCAGGTCGGCGCCTTCGGCAGTATGGACAATGCTCGCGGCGCCGAACAGCGGCTCGAGGATGCCGGCGAAACCGCGATCATCATCGAAGGCCCGGGCGGCCTCCACCGGGTCCGGGTCGGTCCGTTCGACAAGGAAAAAGACGCCGTCAGGGCCCTCGAACGCGTCAGACGTGACTGGCCCAACGCCAAAGCCGTCCCCTGCGGGTAGGCGTGAGATTGAACCGCGAAGACGCAAAGAACGCAAAGCATCGCACCGTCGCAACCACCAAGGCTCAAAGACACCAAGGAAGACACGAAGGCCATGTAGCGGGTAGGCCCCAGGCCCCTCCGGGACATGATCTCGTTGTGGTTAATTGGTGGGGGGGGGGGTGGGGGGTTTGTGGGGTGGTGTTTTGGGGCGTCGCGGGCTTGGGGGTGATTTTAGTGCGCTAACGTCGCGGTATGCGGCTCACCATTCCCACGCGTCTCGCCCTGGTTTCCATCGCAGGTTGTCTCTGTCTCGCAGCAGGTTGT
>JARFRM010000036.1 GCA_029287235.1 Thermoanaerobaculales bacterium | reverse complement strand
CACATTGTCATACCGGGCAACCCACGGCGAAAGCGCTGTGAGCATCTCTCCCCGCTCGCCATGAGGCCGCCGGGGCGCGGGCAGCGTGGTTACCGTCCCTCCAATCCCTCCCGAATGACCACGCTGCCCGTGCGACGCTGGAGCGCCGAAGGCGGCCCAGAAGGCCGGTGCCGACGGAATCACTGCCGGGGCAGCGACCGGGGCAGCATGATCACCTCCTGGTTGTTTTGAAACGACGAGTAGCCGAAGGAGTCACCGGGGTCAAGGGGTGAAATGCATCGCCCTCGGAGGGCGACCCCTTGACCCCGGTGACTCCTTCGGCTGGGGGGGATGCATGAACAACCAGGAGGTGATCATGCGCAACGCCCGAACTCAAACCGGCCTCATCGCCCACTCGAAGGCCCTCGAAGCTGCAGGCATCGCAATCTCGCTCGTGATGCAGGTACCGGCACCATTGAAGTGCCTCGCCGACCAAGTCATCCGCTCCGCGTCATCGGTGCCCGCAAATCTCTCAGCGGGCCACGGAAGGTCTGGTCGAGACCGGATGCACCACTGGCGCATCGCCTACGGATCAGCGAAAGAGGTCGACACACACCTTCGTCTACTCATCGAAGCGGGTGCCGTAGACAGTGTTCGGGCCACCATAGCAATCAATCTCTTCGACGAAGTCAGAGCCCTCTCCTGGCGTCTCCTCAACCCAAAGAGATGACTGCAACGGATTGTGGGGCGGGCTTCCAGCCTGCCCTTCAGACACCTTCCGGCAGAGAAAACGTCACCACGCCAGTCGGACAATCATCAGTCTACGCCTGGAAAAACCTCAACTGCGATGTCTTTGTGACCCCTTCGCGTCTTTGTGTCTTCGTGTTTGTGACGCTGCGATGGTGCGATCTTTCGGCGTCGCCTCACGGACGCGGTAGGATGAGCACCGGAGGCCCTATGAAGCTGACCGTCCTCGGTGCCGGGCGTTGCGTCACTGGTTCGAAGTACCTGCTCGAGTGGAAGAACTTCAGCACGATGATCGACTGCGGCCTTTTCCAGGGCCCCGCCGAGAACCGCCGGCGCAACTGGAAGCCTCTCCCCTACCCGCCCAAGAAGGTGGGCGCCGTGGTCCTGACCCACGCCCACATCGATCATTCCGGTTGGCTTCCCCGGCTGGTCCGTCAGGGCTTCAAAGGCCCCATCCACTGCACCCCACCGACCAGAGACCTCCTCCGCGTTCTCCTGCCCGACGCCGCCCACATCCAGGAGGAGGAGGCCCGCTACGCCAACAAGAAGGGTTACTCGAAGCACGAGCCCGCGCTGCCGCTCTTCCGCGCGGCCGACGCCAGGGTCGCGCTCAAGCTTCTCGAGCCGGTGGCATTCGACGACTGGCATGAACTTCATCCCGGAGTCCGATTCCGCTACCACCGCCAGGGCCACATTCTCGGCGCCGCCGCCATCGAGCTCGAAACCAAGGTCTCGGGCGGCGACCGCAAGACCGTCTATTTCTCCGGCGATGTCGGCCGGCACGGTGTCCCGATTCTCCGCGAACCCGTCCCGTATCCCGGTTCCGACGTTCTCCTTCTCGAGTCGACCTACGGCGACCGCTTCCACGGCGATCACGACCCCCGAGCGGCGTTGGCCGAAGCGATCCAGGCGGCGATCAAACGCGGTGGCATCATTCTGATCCCCGCCTTCGCCGTCGATCGGACCCAGGAGCTGCTCTACATGTTGCACGAGCTTGTTGTGGACGGCGATCTGCCGGAAATCCCCACCTATCTCGACAGCCCCATGGGCATCGAGGCCACGACCTTGTACAGCCGATCGATCGATGAACACGACGCCGAGATGCGGCAGTTCTTCGCCGAGCAGGTGAACCCGATCTTCCCGTCCAACCTCCAGGTCACCCCCACATCGAGGGAGTCACGCAAGCTCAACTCGCATCGTGGACCGGCCATCATCATCTCGGCCTCCGGGATGGCCACCGGAGGACGTATTCTCCACCACCTCAAGCTGCGGCTCCCGGACCGACGCAACACGGTGATCTTCGTCGGCTATCAGGCGCAGGGGACAAAGGGTCGCCGTCTCGTCGAGGGCGAACCCGAGGTCAAGATCCACGGTGAGTGGGTCCCGGTCAACGCCCACATCGCGCAGATCACCGGTCTGTCGGCCCACGCCGACGCCGGCGAGCTCACGGTCTGGCTGAGCCGTCGCGAAAGAGAGCCGGAGGCGGTCGTTCTCATCCACGGCGAGCTCGAGGCTCAACGGGCGTTGGCCGTCAGATTGAAGGATGAATTCGGGTGGGATCCGACCATCCCCGAGATGGGCGAGTCGCTGACCATCTGAGCCGGCCGGTTAAGCGCGTCCCGTCGGGTACAATTGATGGAGCAGACCGAAGGAGGCACCGATGCGACGTTTTTCAGCCGGCTCGAAGCTCATCATGATCCCACTTCTCGCCGCATTCATCGTCCTGCTTCCGAACTGCGGGCGTGCACCCGAAGAACCAGCTGTATCACCTACGATTCCCGCTCCTCAAGAAGAGCTTGAGGTCCTTGAACTGCCACAGCAGAACACCCAAATCGGAATCTCGTTGACCGCGGCTCCCCAAGAGCTGGCAGTAACGTACAACGGAAAACATTGGATGGAACTGACCGATAAAAAGCGCCATTCCCTTCGGTACACATTCATCGAGAGTGTTCCTGATTCACCCGGATTGTCGCCGACGAGTGTCCAGGAATTCCAGACCATGATCAGCGCCTATGAGGACGGCAAGATTCTCGAGAGTGGTTCGGTGGACACCGCCCTCGGCAACGCAGACTGGTCAAACGGAACATACTCGGAGGACGGCGAAGTCCTTGACATTCTAACGATGTTCTCTGCTCACCCAGCCGACTCCCGAATCTTGATTCTCCGTTCCGTCTGTCCAACAGGCCTCGCGACAGTTGAGGAACGACTTTCTGTGATGCAGGAGCTCCTCGCCAACATCTCCTGACACGGTTTCGGTCAAAAAAAGACGCCGCGGGCGATGCCGCGGCGTTGTGTTGTTGACGTTTCCTTGCGCCGGATCAGGAGGATTTCTTTTCCTCGTCCTCGGCGGCTTCCTCGCTCACGGCTTCGGCTTCAGCCGCAGGCGGCTCTTCCGCGGGCGCTGCCTCGGCTTCTTCGGCTTCGGCGGCTTCGACCACATCTTCCGCGGCGGGCTCTTCGACGGCTTCGGCCTCAACGACCTCGGCATCGTCATCAGCCACCGGTTCGGTCACCGCGACCGCCTCGACATCGGCCGCGGCCTCGGCGGTCTCGATCTCGTCGTCGCCGGCCGCAGCGGCTCCATCGGCGGCGGCGCCGCCGCCGAACATCCCCGTGGCGCGATCGAGGAAGGAGTCCTTCGATTCCCTCTCACCATCGTCCTGATGATCGGCCAACTCGTAGTCGACGAACTCGATGATGGCGAGCTCGGCATTGTCGCCGTGGCGGCGTCCGAGC
>JARFRM010000034.1 GCA_029287235.1 Thermoanaerobaculales bacterium | reverse complement strand
GACGCCGGTGAGATCGATGTCATCCCCCGCCTGTTGTCGGACAAGTCACCGGAGGAGTACCAGCCGTACGCAATCAACGGCCGGCCGGTCCCCGAGATGGTCCGGGCCGGCGACGGCTACCGCTTCCACACCACCGGTCTGACCCACGACGACCGCGGCTACCCGGACATGTCGGCCGAGCGGCAGCAGATCAATGTCCAACGGATCATGGACAAGATCCTCCTCAACGTCGACGACATCGTCCGCTACGAGGAGGAGGAGATCGAGGGCGCCGAGGTCGTGGTGGTGGCCTACGGCATCACCGCCCGGGTCGCTCGGATGGGGATCGACCTCGCCCGCAAGAAGGGAGTCAAGGTCGGCTTCCTGCGGCTGGTGGTGGTCTGGCCCTTCCCGGAGAAACGGATCGCCGAGCTCGCGGGCCAGATCAAGGCCTTTGTGGTTCCCGAGATCAACCTGGGTCAGATGGTGCTCGAGGTCGAACGCTGCTCGGCCGGCAGGGCGGCCGCGGTGCACGTGCCCCACGCCGGTGGAGGCGTCCACGACCCGAAATCCATCTGCAAGGCCATCGTGGAGGCTGCGAAATGAGCACCCCGGCAAAACCCGTCAATATGGACGAGCACCCCATCGCCCCGTATCTCAGGATGGACCGGATCCCGCACATCTGGTGCCCGACCTGCGGGATCGGAACGGTGGTCAAGTGCTTCGCCACCGCGCTCGAGGAGGCCGATATCGATCTCGACAAGGTGGTCATCACCTCGGGCATCGGTTGCACCGGACGCGTCGCCGGCTATATGAAGCTCGACGCCTTTCACACCACCCACGGTCGGGCGATTCCCTTCGCCACCGGACTCAAGCTCGGCCGCCCCGAGCTCGAGTCGGTGGTCTTCTCCGGCGACGGAGATCTGTCGGGGATCGGCGGCAACCACTTCATCCACGCCGCCCGGCGCAACATGGACCTGCTGGTCATCCTGGTCAACAACTTCATCTACGGCATGACCGGCGGTCAGAACGCGCCGACCACGCCGATCACCGCCAAGTCGTCGACCATGCCCTTCGGCAACTTCGAGAGGCCCTTTAACCTGCCGCACCTTGCGGCGAGCTGCGGCGCCACCTTTGTGTCGCGGTGGACCTGCCTTCACATTCGCAGGCTCACCAAGTGCATGCGGATGGCGCTCAGGCGCAAGGGCTTCCGTTTCATCGAGGTCATCGCGCCGTGCTCGACGCTCTATTCACGGCTCAACCGGCTCGGGGGCGGGCTTGAGCTCATGCGCTTCTACCACGACAACGCGAAGATCAAACACGGGATCGACACCCGCGAGGTGGACATCGATTTCCAGGACACCATCGTCTGCGGCAATTTCGTCGACGAGGAGAAGCCCACCTTCCTCGACATGATGAACACGCACTACGAGGAGGTCCTCGGCGAAAAGTACGTCCCGATGAAACCGGAGGGGGGGTGGATCCATGACTAGCAAAAAGGCCAATCGCACCGAGATCCGTATCACCGGCTTCGGCGGCCAGGGAGTCGTGCTCTCGGGCCACATCATCGGCCGTGCGTGCGCGGTCCACGCCGACAAGCACGCCACCATGATCCAGAGCTTCGGCCCCGAGGCGCGTGGTTCGGCCTGCTCGACCACCGTGGCAGTCTCCGACACCGAGGTGCTCTATCCCTACATCGGCCGGCCGGATGTGTTCGTGGTCATGTCGGCCGAGGGCTACGACAAGTACCGTGACGAGCTCAAGGACAAGGGCACACTGATCTACGAAAAAGACCTCGTGAAGGTCGAGACAAAAGATGGGCAGCCGTCCTTCGGAGTGGCCTCGACCCGCATTGCCGAGGGTCTGGGACGGGCCATCGTCCAGAACATCGTCATGCTCGGTTTCTTTGCGGCGGTGACGAACATCGTGCCGCGCGAGGCGATGCGCGACGCGGTCGCCCACTCGGTGCCCGACGGCACCGAGGAGTTGAACCTCCGGGCGTTCGACGCGGGCTATGACGCGTTTGAGAAGGAGTACGGCGAGGGCGCGAAACAGAAGGAGGAGGAGGCGTTGGTCGGTGCATAGGTCCGTTTCTCTGTACCTTTCCCGCTCTCTCTCGATGGTCCCGGACAAGGTAGAGGGAAAGGGAGAAGGAGAGGGAGAGGGGATCGACTCACGACTCACGACTCACGACTTACGACTTACGAATTACGACTTACGACTCACGAACCTTGAATTGGGGTCACGCTGATGGATGAGTTGATCGACATCGAGGGTATGGGCGGGGACAAGAAGCTGCGCGCGCTGGTGGTCGGCGGCGGGATCGCCGGCATCCAGGCGGCGCTCGATCTGGCCAACGCCAGGATCCCGGTCACCGTGGTGGAGAAGTCGCCGTCGCTCGGGGGCCGCATGGCCCAGCTCGACAAGACCTTCCCCACCATGGACTGCGCTATTTGAATCCTCGGGCCCAAGGCCATGGATGCCGGTCGGCATCCGCTCATCGAGGTTCTGACAAACGCAGAAGTCACCGGGTGTGAGGGCGAGCCGGGCAACTTCACGGTCACCGTGCGCAAGAACCCGCGCTATGTGACCGAGGAGTGCGTCGCCTGCGGGCTCTGTGTCGATCACTGTCCGCAGGTCGGCGGCAACGAGTTCGACATGGGTCTGATGGCAAGAAAAGCGATCTACCGTCCATTCCCGCAATCGGTTCCGGCCACCTATGTCATCGATTCCAACGCCTGCCTCAACTTCACTCCCCACCTCGACGAACGGCAGAGACGCCGGCTCGAAAAGATGGCGAAGTACAAACGGAAGGTCGATCCGGAATACCCACCGAACATCCTGGTGTGCGGTCACTGCACCGACGCTTGCGATGTCGATGCTATCGATTTCGACCAGATGCCCGAGGAGGTCGAGATCGACGTCGGCTCGATTTTGGTCGCGGTTGGATTCCAGGAGTTCGACGCCCGCGCCCTGGGCGCCTACGGCTACGGTCGGCTGCCCAACGTGGTCACCAGCCTCGAGCTCGAACGGATGCTCAACGCTTCGGGCGTCACCGGCGGCCACGTCGTGCGGCCGTCGGATCTGGAGACCCCGAAACGTATCGTCTTCATCCAGTGCGTCGGGGCCCGCGGCGAAGGTGGCCGGCCCTACTGCAGCCGCTTCTGCTGCATGAACGCCGTCAAGGACTCCATGCTGATCCGGCAGCACGACCCGGTGGTCGACGACATCACGATCCTCTACACCGATCTCCGCGCATTCGGGAAGGGCTTTGACGATTTTGTCACCCGGTCGAAGGAGACCGCGTCGGCGGAGTATGTTCGCGGCCGGCCGGCCAAGGTCTGGCACGACCCGGCCGACGACACGCTCCAGGTCTTTGTCGAGGACACCCGGGGCCACGAGCAAAGGCGGATCCCCGCGGATCTCGTCGTGCTCTCGGTGGCGGCGGCGCCGAACGAGGGTGCGGTCAAGCTTGCCGAGATCTTTGACATCGAGACCGATCAGCACGGTTTCGTCGCCCGTCGCGACCCGGCGGTCTCGGCGGTGGAGACGAGCCGTGACGGGGTCTTTGTCTGCGGCAGCGCGGTCGGGCCCCAGGTGATTCCCGACTGTGTCGCCCAGGCGTCGGCAACTGCCGCGCGCGCCCAGCTCTTTCTCACCGGCCACCGCCACGAGGACACGGCCGAGCCCGTCGAACCCATGGATCTGGACGGCCCGCCGCGGGTCGGTGTCATGGTCTGCCACTGCGGGGTCAACATCGCCGGCGTGCTCGATGTCGACCAACTCGCCAAAGACGCCGAGCAGCTCCCCGGAGTCGTCGTCACCAGCACCGATCTCTTTGCGTGCTCCTCCACCGGTCAGGACGAGCTGATGGAGACGATCAAGGAACACAAGCTCAACCGGATCGTGGTCGCGGCCTGTACGCCGCGGACCCACGAGCCGGTCTTCCGGGACACCCTCGCCCGGATCGGTTTCAATCCCTTCCTGCTCGAGATGGTCAACATCCGCGATCAGTGCTCGTGGGTCCACGCGGGCACCCCCGAGGCGGCCCAGGACAAGGCGCGGGCGCTGATCCGAATGGGCGTCGCCCGCGCCTTGCACCTGGAACAGTTGCAGGAGGGTTCCGCGCCCATGACCCGGTCCGCGCTGGTGGTGGGTGGCGGCATCGCCGGGATCCAGGCCGCCACCGATCTCGCGGTCCAGGGGTTCCCGGTGACGCTCGTCGAGAAGAGCGATCGGCTCGGTGGACGGCTCGCCGAGCCGAACCTCATGCTGCTCTACCCGAACATGCGGCCGGCGAGCGAGGTGCTGGCCGAGAAAATCGAACGGCTCCACAAAAGCGGCGCCAGGGTCCTGCTCGAGACCGAGGTCGAGAACATCACCGGCTTTGTCGGCAGCTTCGAGGCGACGATTAAGGGCGCCGTCGACGAGGTGCTCCCGGTTGGCGCGGTCATCCTCGCCACCGGCGCCGATCTGCACGATCCGGGGACCGCCTTCAGATTCGATGAACTTCCGAATGTCGTGACCTCGGATCAGCTCGAGCGCGGGTTCGTCACTGAAGACGATCTCGGATTCGGCGGCGATCCCCCGAAATCTGCGGCATTCGTCCTCTGTGTCGGCTCGCGCGAACCCGAAGGCTTCACCGGCTGTTCCCGCTACTGCTGCCCCACCGCAATCAAGCAGGCGCTCAAGCTCAACGAGCGCGGGATCGACACCACCGTCTTCTACCGGGACATCCGCACCATCTCGACCGGCGCCGAGGAAATGTACCGCGAGGCTCGGGGCCGCGGGGTGCTCTTTGTGCGGGTGCCGCCCGGCCATGAGCCCGAGATCGTCGGCGAGAAACGCGTCGAAGCGGTGCGCTGCTACGACGAGCTTCTCGATCGGCGGCTCGAGGTGCCGGCGGACCTGGTGGTCCTTTCGGTGGGGATGCGGCCGCGTCAGCCCGAGACCGATCACTTCCACGAGATGCTCAAGGCGAGCGTTGGGCTCGACGGGTTCTTCCTCGAGCGTCACCCCGAGCTCGCGCCGGTGGAAACCGCGGTGGAAGGGGTGCTTCTCGCCGGAACCGTCCAGGGCCCGAAGGATATCGTCGACTCGGTGGCCCAGGCTTCTGCGGCGGCGGCCAAGGCATCGGTCTTTCTCGCCCACGACCAGGTTCGACTTGATCCGGCGGTGGCGGTGGTCGACCCAGAGGCATGCCGCGGTTGCGGCGACTGCGTCGACATCTGCGACTTCCAGGCTCCGGCCCTCGCCGAAACCGAGCCGGGGGTCTTCACGGCCGAGATCAACCCGTCGCTGTGCAAGGGCTGCGGCACCTGCGCCAGCTGGTGTCCGTCGGGCGCCATCATCGCCCGCCACTTCACCGACAAGCAGGTCCTCGCCCAGATCGACGCCTTCTTCGACGAGGTGCGACCGTGATCCCTTCGATCCTGATCCCGATCCCGATCCCGAATGGGGCTGCCGAAGAACAGGTAGCGACCGTGATTCACCACAGAGACACAGAGACACAGAGCCATCGCAGAGGAAGCCCACAGATCACACGGATGAACACAGATGAACCATCGCATTTTCTCTTGATTGGGCGAATGGGAGCCGGCAGGGCGTTCAAGAATGACGCGCCCTATCAAGAGATGATCTCTGTGTTTCTCTGTGCCCCTCTGTGCCTCTGTGGTGAAAAACCCACTACCGCTCCGGAGATTGGAGCCCTCCAATGACGCAACAGGTTTCATCTTCGGGCGCGACATCGACCGCGCCCACCGGGGCATTCGATCCCCGAATCGTGGTCTTTGCCTGCAACTGGTGCTCCTACGCGGGCGCCGACACCGCGGGGGTGTCGCGGATCCAGCACCAGCCCCACTTCCGGATGATCCGGGTCATGTGCTCGGGGCGGATCCAACCGGCCTTTGTCCTTCGATCCTTTGAAAAGGGCGCCGACGGAGTGCTGGTCTCGGGCTGCCACTTCGGCGATTGCCACTACATCTTCGGCAACGAGCGGGCGGTCGAGCAGTTCGAGAAAACCATGAACGTGGTCAAGCTCCTCGGGATCGAAGAAGGCCGGCTGCGACTGGAGTGGATCTCCGCCGCCGAGGGCGGACGATTTGCCGAGGTTATCAACGAGTTCACCGATCAGGTGCGGGCCCTGGGTCCGAGCCCGTTCGCGGTCGAGGACGCCATCGACGAGATAGAGGTGCCGGAGACCGGGGGATGCATGAACGCAGACAAGGGAGAGGGAAAGGGAGAGGGAGTGGGAGAGGGAGAACACTGATGCAACAGTTGGCCAAAGACACCAATGCATGGGCCTGTTACGACTGCGGCAAGTGCACCGCGACCTGCCCAATCTCGCGGGCCGGCGCCGACTACTCGCCACGCAAACACGTCCTCGCCACCAATCTCGGAGATGAAGGGTTGATCACGCGGGACGAGAGCCTCTTCGCGTGTCTGACCTGCAGTCTCTGCGACTCCCGCTGTCCCGCGGAGGTGGGTTACACCCAGCTCGTGCAGAAGCTGCGCGAGCGCGCATTCGACGCCAAGATCCAACCGGAGTGCCCGCACGGCGGGGCGCTGCAGTCGGTGATGCGGATGATGGCCAAAGGCGGGACCCAACAAAACCGGCTGAACTGGTTGGACGACGATCTTCAGACCACTCCCGCCGAAGGCGACATCTTTCTCTGGACCGGGTGCACCGTCTACTACGACGCCTTCTTTCCCGAGTTCGGTCTTGCGACGGTGGAAGGTACTCGCGCGGCGGTCAAAGTGCTCAACAGCCTCGGTGTGACCCCGGTGGTCTCACCCGAGGAGCGCTGTTGCGGCCACGATCTGCTGTGGAACGGAGATCGCGCCAGCTTCGAAGCTCTCGCTCGGCACAACGTCGAGCTGGTGGCAAAGAGTGGCGCAGAGCTGGTGGTGACCCCGTGTGCCGAGTGCGTTCGCACCTGGCTGCTCGACTATCAGCCCTTCCTCGAGGGGTCGAAGGTACGGGTGCAGCACCTGTCGGAGTATCTGCTCGAGCGGCGCGACGACCTCGAGCTGAAAAACGGTTCGAGCTCCAAGATCACCTTCCAGGATCCGTGCCGGCTCGGCCGCCACCTCGGCATCTACCACGCGCCGCGTGAGGTGCTCAACGAAGTGCCGGGGATCGAGTTCGAGGAGATGCGCCGCAGCGGACGTCGCGGCGCCTGCTGCGCCGGCGGCACCTGGTCCAACTGCGACAAGTTCGCCAAACAGATCCAGATCGAGCGGCTCCGCGAGGCCAGGGCCACCGGCGCCGATGTCCTGGTGACCGCGTGCCCCAAGTGTCAGGTCCACCTGGCCTGCGCCATGAAGGACCCCAACATCGGCAAAGAGATTTCAATCGAGATGCGCGACGTGGCCGAGGTGGTCGCGTCGGCACTCGTCTAACAAGGGTAAGGGAGAGCTGTGATGGCCACTCTCGAAAAGGACAGCGAACTCCGGATAGGCGTCTTCGTCTGCGACTGCGGACTCAACATCGCGGGCGCTGTGGACTGCGGTGCGGTGTGTGAGTACGCGGAGACACTTGAAGACGTGGTGTGCGTGGTTCGCAACAAGTACACCTGCGCCGACCCCGGCCAGAACGAGATCAAGGACGCGGTCGCCGCGCACCGGCTCAACCGGGTGGTCGTGGCCTCGTGCACCCCGCGGCAGCACGAGCCGACCTTCCGCCAGTGCGTGCACGAGGCGGGCTTGAATCCATACCTCATGGAGATGGCCAACCTCCGCGAGCACTGCTCGTGGGTCCATCCCGGAGATTGGGACGGGGCCACGGCCAAGGCCAAGGACCTGGTGGCAAGCGCCGTGGGGCGGGCGCGTTTCCTCGAAGAACAGGAGGAAATGGCGGTCCCGGTCACTCGGCGGGCGCTGGTCATCGGCGGCGGGGTCGCCGGGATCGAGGCGGCGCTCGAGATGGCGGAGCAGGGCCACCAGGTGACCCTGGTGGAGAAACAGGCGTCCATCGGCGGGATCATGGCGCAGCTCGACAAGACCTATCCCACGATGGACTGCTCGATATGAATTCTCGGCCCTAAGGCCATCGATGCCGGTCGGCATCCAAATATCGAGCTCCTGACCTACTCCGAAGTCGAAGAGGTTTCCGGCTATATCGGCAACTTCACGGTGACCATCCGTAAGAAGGCGCGCTATGTCGATCTCGACCTGTGCAACTCGTGCGGCGACTGCGCCGATGTCTGTCCCCAGGTCGCGCCCGACGAGTATCAGATGGGTCTGTCGTCGCGCAAGGCCGTCTACATCCCGTTCCCGCAGGCGGTGCCGTGCTCCTACATCCTCGACATGGACACCTGCCTCGGCAACAACCCCATCGCCTGCGGCAAGTGCGCCGATGTCTGCGAGAAGGAGGCCATCGACTTCGACGACGCGGACGAGCTGGTGACCCGCGAGGTGGGCGCCATCATCGTCGCCATCGGTCTCGATGTCTACGACCCCACCGAGATGGACGAGTACGGCTACACACGGTACGACAACGTCATCACGTCAATGGAATTTGAGCGGCTGATCTGCGCCGGCGGCCCGACCATGGGTCACTTCGTCCGTCCATCGGACCAGGAGCGGCCCAAACGCATCGGTTTCATCCAGTGCGTCGGTTCGCGCAACCCGAAGATCGGCCGGCCTTACTGCTCCAACATCTGCTGCATGAATACGGTCAAGGACACCCTGCTGCTGGCCGACCACTACCCAGACACCGAGAATTTCGTTTTCTACCAAGACATTCGAGCGTTTGGAAAAAGCTTCGAGGACATGTTCCAGCGCTCCAAGGAGGCCGGCACGCGCTACATCCGCGGTCTTCCCGGCGACATCGAGGAGGACCCCGAGACCGGCACCCTGACGGTGACGGTGGAGAATACCACCTCGTCGGGGGGACTCGAGCGGCACGAGCTCGACATGGTCGTCCTGTCGGTGGGGGTCATCCCGGCAACCGATCGCGACAAGATCGCGAGCCTGCTGACGCTGTCCAAGACCTCCGACGGTTTCTTCATGGAGTCCCACCCCAAACTCAAACCGGTGGACGCGCCGACGCGAGGTGTCTACTTCGCCGGCTTCTGCGAGTCGCCCAAGGACATCAAGGACTCGGTCTGCCAGGCCGGGGCGGCGTCGTCGAGGGCCGGAGCGTTGCTCAACGCCGGTGAGATCAAGATCGAGGCGATCACCAGCATCATCGACCCCGAGCTCTGCTCAATGTGTGGTCTGTGCGCCAACGTGTGCCCCTACGGCGCCATCAACTGGCAGAAGAAAGAGGTCGCCACCGTCATCGAAGCCGCGTGTGCGGGCTGCGGCGCCTGCGGCGCCACCTGCACCTTCGGCGCCATCACCATGCGGCACTTCACGGATCAACAGCTCATCGCCCAGGTGAGGGCCACGCTCGCTGAAGATCCAGAGGAAAAGGTCTTTGTCTTCGCCTGCAACTGGTGCTCGTACGCCGGCGGCGACATGGCGGGGATCTCGCGCATCCAGTACCCCTCGACCAATCGTGTCGTCCGCACCATGTGTTCGGCGCGGGTCTCGGAAGAGATGGTCCTCGAGGCCTTCCGCTGCGGCGCGCCTGTCGTGCTGGTTTCGGGGTGTCACTACGCCGACTGCCATTACATCGACGCCAACCGCCAGACCGTCAAACGGGTGCAGAAGCTGTGGAACAAGCTCGAAAAGGCTGGTGTCCGGCCGGAGAGGCTCCAGCTCGAGTGGATCTCGGCCGCCGAGGGTCAGAAGTTCGCGAAGGTCATGGGGCAGATGGAGGAGAAGCGGATCCTGGTCACACCGGACGAGATCGCTCACGCACGTGAGGCCTTGAAACCCAAGAAGAAGAAGGTGCGTCCTGCCAAGAAGAAACCGGTGGCGGCGAAGGAGGCGACGGCGTGAACGCCGCCACCGACGCAGGCGTTTGCCTTCCCGGGTTTCTCGTCGCTCGTCACTCGTTGCTCGTCATCGCAACCGAACGGGTGGGTAGGGAAACGAACTACGAGAAACGAGCAACGAGCTACGAGAAACGATCTACGAGAGACCCGAATCGGACGCGGGAGGACGTATGGCAACTGTAACCATGGCCCCATTCCGCTGCATGATGTGCGGACACGAGTACCAGGAAAAGGTGGTGGCCGGCGAGGACGTCGAGCGTTCCTGCCCCAAGTGCCGCTCCAACTCCATCCGCCACCTCAAGGCGAAGAAGAAACCGGCGGCGTAGGTGGGTATTGAACCACAGAGACACAGAGACACAGAGGTTTTTTTGATGATCCATCGCAGCGTAGTCCGTACCGGAAGGCATCGCCCGAACCCAGATGTCCTCTCTGTGTTTCTCTGTGCGTCTCTGTGTCTCTGTGGTGATTCGGAGGCGTTCCAATGACAAAGCGCCAGAATGAGGACGACATCGTCAGGGTCGATTTCGGCTTCAAGAGACTCTTGGCCGAGACCGTCGAGGGCGATCTCGCGAATTTCTGCTATCAGTGCGGGGCGTGCGTCGGCGACTGTCCGGCCGCCACCTACTCCGAGGAGTTCAATCCCCGCGAGATCATGCTCAAGGTGCTCTACGGTCTCGAGGACGAGCTCCTGGGCCCCGATTCGGTGATCTGGGAGTGCACCAACTGCTACGCCTGCCACGAGCGCTGCCCGCAGCAGGTCAAACCGGTGGAGATCGTCATCTCGCTCAAGAATATGCTCGCGGCTCGGGGCGACGCGCCCGATGTCGTCAACAGGGTGATCCACACCTTCGAGACCACGGGCCGCACGGTGCCCTACAGCCCGGCCATCGACAAGCAACGCGCAAAGTTCGGATTGCCTCCAATGGGTGAGGTTCCCATGGACGAGATCCAGGCCCTGCTGGAACCGGCGACCGAGGGGGAGGCCACATGAAACGCTTCGCGTTCTTTCCCGGTTGTCTCATCCCGGCGCGCCACCCGGCCATGGAGTTCGCGATCCGCGAGACGCTTCCCAAGCTCGACATCGAGCTCGTCGATCTCGAGGGCGCCTCGTGCTGCCCCGACCCGATCTACTTCAAGAGCAAGGACAAGCTCTCGTGGCTCGCGGTGGCGGCGCGGAATCTCTGTCTCGCCGAAGAGCTCGGGGTCGATCTCGTGACCAACTGCTCGGGCTGCACCGCCACCCTGTCCGAGACATACCACATGCTCCACGACGACCCCGACGTCAAGGACCAGGTCAACCAACGCCTGGCCAAGATCGGGAAGACCTACAAGGGGACTTCCAAGATCCGCCACATCGCTACCGTGGTCCGCGACGAGGCCGGCTACGAGAAGATCCGCAACTCGGTGACCCACCCATTGGTGGGGCTCAAGGTCGCCATCCACTACGGCTGCCACCTGCTCAAACCGTCCAAGATCATGAATGTCGACAATCCGGACGACCCGAGCGTGCTCGAGAACCTGATCCGCGCCCTCGGCGCCGAGCCGGTACGTCACCGCAACTGGTACCTCTGCTGCGGCAAGGCGTGTCAGAACGAGGACATCCCCAACAACATGATGCACGACCTGCTCGGCAGCGTGCACGACGAGCAAGCGGATGTCCTCGGCATGATCTGCCCGACCTGTTTCGGCCAGTTCGACCACGGTCAGATGAAGATCGCCAAGCTCTTCGAGGAGGATTTTCACACCCCGCCGGTCTACTACTTCCAACTCCTCGCCCTCGCCCAGGGCGTGCCCTACGATCAGCTCGGTTTCCAGAAACAGCGCTTCAAACCAACCGTCCTGCAGCAGTTCGAGGAGGCGGCGGCACCACCTGCTTGAACGCCCGAGTCGCCACAACCACGAAGGCACCAAGACACGAAGGGCGCACAAAGGTCCGTAGGGGAGGGGTTGATCCCCTCCCGTCTTGAAATCGGCACCAACGATCCAAATCGTTCCCGATCCCGATCCGGGATGAACTCTGAAACCCGGGGCAATCCCAGAAACGTAGGCAGGTCTCTTCAGGGCCTGCCTCAGAGCCGTTCCGGGTGCTTGGTTCGTCATAGAAAGTGCGGTGTGTATCGGTTCGGTCGCTCGTTAACGGTGACTCGTGATCGCACGACGTTTGGGTAGGAGGGTGGACGAGAGACGAGGCACGAGGAACGAGTGACGCTCATCGGGTACGGGCACCGACGCGGACGCGGGCGGATCCGCGCCGCTACTCCTCGTCGCGAATGCGTGTTTCGCCGAAGAAGTTGGGCGAGTCGTAGCGGGTGGCGTGGTCTCCGTAGAGTGTGACGTGCTCCGGACCCGAACCGACGAAGGTGGCTCGCTCGCCGTACACCCGCGAGAACCCCACCTTTTCGCTGCGGCCGTCGTCGGTCTCGGCCTCGAGCTCCACGAGATTGTCATTGATGCTCGACGTGAGATCGGTCTGACAGACCGGACAGCGAAAGATGTATTTCCTCCCCAGCTCCGGCTCGAATGACAGGGGATAGACGACGGTGTAATCACCGAGATCCGGGCTGAGCAGGATGAGTTCCCGCTCGCCCTTGTGATCGATGACCAACACGACCTTGGTCCCCGGGTTCAGGACCTTGTCGCAGTGCGGGCAATGATAGTAGCGTCCCATCGGTACCTCTTTGAAGCGGCAATGAAGAGTCATCGCCGCTCGTTCATCTCATCATACCCCCTGACACGCCAAATGTTCTATTGGGGGCCCGGAAACTTGCGCATCGGGGTTCCGGGCCCCATCTTGAGAAGTACCACAGGGCTCGACAATCGGACCGAGGGCTGCAATTCCTCTCGCTTCTTGTGTCGGGCGGAATGGAGAACGTGATGGAGCCGACCACGACCGAGCGGAGGATCGCCCCACGAGTGGATAAGCGGGTCACTCTCAAGGACGACAGTGAGGTGATTATTCGAAACATGCGGCCGAAGGATGTCGATTCCTCCTTCGACTTTTTCTGCGCGCTGCCTGAGGAGGATCGTCGCTACCTACGGGTTGATGTCACCCGAAGGGACCTTGTCGAGCGACGGACCACAGAGGTCGACAACGGCCGCGTGAACCGCCTGGTGGCGCTGGTGGACGATGCCATCGTCGCCGACGGTTCTCTCGAGCTCGAGGGTCACGGTTGGGGTGACGGCATCGGTGAGATCCGGCTGATGGTGGCTCGGCCGTACCAACACCTCGGGCTCGGGACCCTGCTCGCACGTGAGCTCTACTACCTCGGGATGCAGCACAAGCTCGACCGGATCGTGGTGAGGGTCATGCGACCGCAATCGAGGGCGCACCGAATCATGAAGCGGCTCGGATTCAAGGAGGAGTTCCTCATCCCGGAACACGTTCGCGACCAGAACGGCGCCTGGCAGGACCTGATCATCATGCGCTGCAACCTCGACGATCTGTGGAACGAGATGGAGAGTCTCGTCGAAGCTTCGGATTGGAGATGGCACCGGTAGGAACCACAAGTCCACAGTTGACAGTCAACAGTAGACAGCTACATCGCAATGTTGCGGTGGTTTGTGGGCTCTTCGGTTTCATCATGCATCCCGGAGGGGATCGCAGATGAATCGAACCCATGTCGATGAGCCATCAGCGCCACGGGATGAGGCTGCGAACCGTCGACTGTCAACTGCCTCGTGTGACCCCGGCCACACGTCAACGAAGGGAGCCCGGGCATCGTATGCACAACAAGATGACTTCACCAATACCGGTCTCTGCGGTTCTGATCACCAAGAATGCCGAGGTTCACCTCGAACAGACCCTCGAGTCCCTGGCCGTGTGCGCCGAGATCGTCGTCCTCGACTCGGGATCGACCGACAGGACCCGGGAGATTGCCCAGAGACACGGCGCGCGGTGGCACGAACACCGTTTCGACGGATACGGCCCTCAGAAATGCCGTGCGGTGGGCCTCGCCGGTCACGATTGGATTCTGTCCATCGATGCGGATGAGGTTCTCGACCACGGTGCGGTGACCGCGATCGCGGGTGTGGACTGGTCTTCGGCCGACCTGCTGACATGTTGGCGAATCCGTCGCCGGACCTATGTCGGCGACCGCGAGATCAGATACGGCCACTGGGCGAAGGAGCGTCCGGTCCGGATCTTCAACCGTCTGGTCACGGGGGTCCGACCTTTGCTGGTCCATGAGTCGGTCCGTGCGACGACCCAGGTCCGCGATCTGCCGGGTGCGCTGCTGCACTACAGCTACGCTGATCTGAGCGAGGTCATTCGCCTCGATTTCCACCGGCTCAAAGCTGTCCGCTACCGACAAGCCGGTCGAAGCGCTGGTGGTGCACTGCTCGCCCTGAGGGCTGCTTGGGCCGGTTTCCATAGCTATATCCTGCGTAGGGGCTGCCTCGAAGGTGGCGCCGGGGTGGTGATCGCATTGTCGGCGGCAGTCAACGCAACGATGGGTTTGGCAATGGCGAGTGAGGTCGAGGCGGCGAAACCGCGTGTGGTGCCGGGCAGTCTGCAGCCGGTCCGCAGCGAGTCTGGTGGACGAGTGGTTTTTCCAAAGACCGCCTGATCCGGCATCGCGGTAGAAAACCGCAAGGGTGCAGGCGACGCAAGGTCATCGCAACACCCCTTTGTCGCAACCATACGTAATCCATGTCCGCTCTCATGCGATGTCCGTTCCTTGCGGTTCAACCGTGCGGCGGTCTCGGCCCCCGGCGACGGAGACTCGTTCGCCTCTCTGTTATCATGAGCGCCGATCTCAATCGATTCGGAGGGCGCTCATGACCGACAACAAGGGATCCGGCCTCGGCATCGTCGGCTACGACAGCTACGAGTTCGTCGTCGCCGATATCGAGCGCAGCCGCAGGTTCTACACCGAGATGATGGATGTGCCCTTGGTGGCGAAGCTCGATGAGCGGGTCGCCGCCGATCGTGGCGAGGATGCGGTGATCTTTCAGGCCGGCAAGGCCAAGTGCGTCTGTGTCACGCCGCGCGAACGCGGCGCGGCCGCCGATCGTTGGCTCAAGCGGCATCCCGATGGTGTGCGTACCGTGGGGCTTCGGGTCCGTGACATCGACCACACCCGACGGATCCTGGGAGAGCGGGAGGCGACGTTCTGTTCGGACACGGTCGACGGCGTGGATGGCGAGGGTGGACGATACCGTCAGTTCGAGATCGCCACGCCGATCGGCGAGGTCCGTTTTCGCTTTGTCCAACGTCGGGCTGAAGCGTTGGCGCCCGGTTTTTCACCCGTCGACAACGGGGCTGTGGCCAACTCGAACGGGTTTCAGATCATCGACCACATCACGTCGAATTTCCTCACCCTCGAGCCCCACATCACCTGGCTTCGAGATGTTATGGGTTTCGAAGAATACTGGGGGGTCCACTTTCACACCGCCGACATCAACCCCGGTTCGGGAGGCTCGGGACTCGTCTCGAAAGTGATGTGGGACCCCGAGTCGGGGATCAAACTCGCCAACAACGAACCGGTTACGCCAAACTACGAGTCGAGCCAGATCTACACCTTTGTCGAAGCCAACAACGGTCCGGGTGTTCAGCATGTGGCCTTTCACGTTCCGGTGATCGGTCCTGCGGTCGAGAACCTCCGTCGGACCGGAATCGAGTTCCT
>JARFRM010000031.1 GCA_029287235.1 Thermoanaerobaculales bacterium | reverse complement strand
TGTACGCCAGGCGCGGGGTGGCTGCTTGTACGGCCCTGGGATCGCGTAAATACGCGATGAGGTCTTCCTCTGACCACCGTTTCTTCAGCCCGGTCAACTTGGGCGCCGTACGCTGACCCTCGAGCTCGGCGCCGTGGCATTTGGCGCACTTGAGGGCGACGAAGGCCACCTCCGGTGGTTCCCCCGTCAGATCAACGAGGTCCTGGTAATACTCGTCGTCTCCCTGACCGCAACCGAGTCCGACGGCGAAGACGATACTCACGACCACGATGCCGGTGACCTTCATGGTTCCTCCAGGTAACATCCTCAGTCGCCGACCAGATGGTCCACATTGGCGGCGCAGATGAAGTCATTCTCGGACAGACCCCCGATGGAATGGGTGGTGTAGCCCACCATGCAGGTGTCGTAACCCACGATCATTTCGGGGTGGTGATCTTCGCGGTGTGACACCCACGCCACGGCGTTGACGAAGGCCATGGTCTGGTAGTGGTCTTCGAACTCGAAAACCTTTGCCAGGACGCCGTCGTCGATCTCCCAGCCCGCGGTGTGGGAAACCAGGTGCTCGAGCTCGTGCCCGGTGATTCGGGGGGTACCCTCGGGGATCGGTTGGCATGTCTTCATGAGCATCTGGTTGTCACACATGACGCCTCCTTGTAGGGGCTCATCATAGCGGATTCGCTGTCACCCGAGGCCTTGCATCTGGATAATTTTTAGCCTAGACTAAAAATATGCCCATCGGCGAGGTCACAGGCGACGGCACGAGACTCGAACGACCGAGTCTTTCCAGATCGCAGGAGGATTATCTCAAACAGATTTTTCTGCTTGGCAACGGGATTAAGAGCGTTTCCACAAGGGACCTTTCCGAGCGACTTCACGTGCGTCCGGCCTCCGCCACCGGAATGATCCAGAGGCTTGCAGAGCAGGGACTCGTGGATCATGAACCATATCGGGGCGTCAGCTTGACCGAGGACGGACGCCGGGTGGCGCTCGAGATGCTCCGCCACCACCGACTGCTCGAAACCTTTCTCGAGCGGGTCCTGGGCTATGGCTGGGATGAGGTGCACGAAGAAGCAGAACGGCTTGAGCACGTGATCTCGGAACGCTTCGAGGCACGGATCGCCGAGACCCTTGGCCACCCCACCCACGACCCCCACGGAGATCCGATACCGGATGCGGATCTCAAACTCCCGCCGGCGCTCGACGAGGTCAGCCTCACGTCGTTGAAGGACGGGGTTGGGGCAAAGCTGACGAGAGTTGGTACCCAGGATCGGGAAAGTCTCCATCGATTGGGTCTCATCGGGCTGGTGCCCGGTGTGGAGATCCGCGTCCTCGGGACCGACGCGGACGGAATCACGATCGTTGTCAACAACCATGACCATCTGTTGCCGTACGAGCTCGCACGGCTTCTGTGGTTCCGGGAGAATGTATGAAAATCAGTTGTAGAGGATTGATGCTGGGGTCGATGATCGCCCTGTCGGGGGCTTGTGGCGGGGCACCGCAGGAGGCCGACGAGACATCGGGACGGTTGCGGGTCGTCGCGACCACGAGCATCGTCGGTGATCTAGCCGGTTCCATCGGCGGCGATGCGATCGAGCTCGAGACTCTGATGGGCGCGGGGGTCGACCCCCATCTGTACAAACCGTCCGCGGGGGATGTCCGAAGAATGTCCTCGGCACAGGTCGTGATTTACAATGGCCTCCACCTCGAGGGCAAGATGACTGAGGTCCTCGCCGAAATGGGCACTCGTGGCGTCGAGACGGTGGCGGTGGCCGAGTGCGTCGCTCCCGATCGTCTTCTCTCGGTCGAAGGGTTCGACACCATGCACGATCCGCACGTCTGGTTCGATGTCGAACTCTGGGAGGAGGCCGCAGCCTGTCTTCGCGACGCCCTGATGCGCATCGATCCCGACCACGCTGAAGGCTATCAGCAGCGCGGTGATGCGGTGATCACCGAGTTTGCAGCCCTCGATGAATGGGTCGGTGAGCGGATCGCGACCTTGCCCGAGGAACGCCGGGTCCTGGTCACGGCGCATGATGCATTCTCGTACTTCGGGCGTGCTTATGGCATCGAGGTCCGCGGCCTGCTCGGGGTCAGCACCGCGGCCGAAGCCGGCACCGCAGATGTTCAGGATCTGGCTGTATTCATCGCCGACAGAGGCCTGCCGGCGGTCTTTGTCGAATCCTCGGTCCCACCTCGTTTCATCGAGGCCCTGACCGAAGCCGTCGCAGCGCGTGGCGGCGACGTGACCATCGGCGGCAGTCTCTATTCGGATGCGCTCGGAAGCCCCGGCGGCGCGGCCGAAACCTATGTCGGCACGGTGCGGGCCAATGTCGAAACCATCGTCGGTGCGATGTCGAAATGATCGGGAGAAAGAACCTGACGACGTGGATGGCCGGTATTGCCTCGATGTGCGCATTGTTGGCACCGGGTCAAGCGTCGGCAAAGGACCCGCTGATCACCGACAGACCCGATTTCACTGAGAGCGCCTTTGTGGTCGGTCGAGGAACCGTTCAGCTCGAGGGTGGTGGAACCTATGCCGATTTCGGCAACGAGTGTGTGACGACCCTTCCCGAACTTCTGGTTCGGTGGGGTATCACCCGGACGATCGAACTTCGCTTTCTCACCCCGACCTACGCCTGGATTGATGGCCCGGACGGCTCGAATTCCGGCTTCCTCAGCACTGCTCTTGGTGTAAAAATCGCCCTCAACGACGGCGACGGCGATGGTTTTTGGGGGAAAACCGGAGCGGCTCTTCTTGTCGCAACCACGGTCCCTACCGGAAGCTCGGCGGTTGCATCATCAGCGTGGCAGCCGACGGCGACTCTTTCCCTGGCCTGGGACCTGAGCAAGACCATCGGTCTCGGGGCCAACATCGGCTGGGGCAGACCCGAGGACGGCGGGAGGCGGTTCAATACCTTTTTTACCAGCGTCGCAGCCGGATTTGGTGTCGCGAAGAACACCTCCGTCTTCACCGAACTCATCTTCTTCGATCGCGAGCGCGACCGGGGTCCGAATACCTCTACCTTTCAAACCGGGTTGACCTATCTGGTCAATCCCGATCTTCAATTGGATATTCGGGCTGCGAGACGGTTGAGCAGTGAAGGCGTCGAGATCCTCATCGGTCTCGGCGCATCGGCACGGTTCTGAGGAGGCACAATGGTCGTTGACCAAACACCCGCAATGGAGGTCGAGGACCTCACCGTCGCCTATTCGGATCAGCCGGTGCTCTGGGACATCGACCTCACGGTTCCGGCGGGCGACAAGATGGCCATCGTCGGGCCCAACGGCGCCGGGAAGAGCACCCTGATCAAGGCGGCCATGGGGCTGGTCCCGTCGGTGGCCGGCGAAGTCCGCGTTTTTGGCCGGCGCTTTGCAAAGGGCAACGGCGAGATCGCCTATGTTCCGCAGCGATCGAGCCTCGAGTGGGACTTTCCCACCGATGTCCTCGATGTGGTCACCATGGGTACCTATGGTGGTCTCGGCTGGTTCCGACGGCCCGGAAACGCCGAGCGGGACCGTGCCCGCGCGGCCCTCGAAGAGGTCACCATGGCCGCCTTCGAGCATCGCCCCATCGCCCAGCTCTCGGGTGGTCAACAGCAGCGGGTGCTGCTCGCTCGCGCCCTGGTCCAGGAGGCGCCGATCCTCATGCTCGACGAGCCCTTCCAGGGTGTCGACGCTCCCACCGAGCGGGCCATCGTCGCCGTCCTCGATCGGCTCTCGGATGAAGGAAAGACCGTGATCGTGGTTCACCATGATCTCCAGACCGTCCCCGAGTATTTCGACTCGGTGTTGCTGCTCAATGTCCGCGCCATCGAATCTGGATCGGTGGCCGACGTCTTCACCGAGGACAATCTGCGGCTGACATTCGGTGGGCGTGTCGGAGTGTTGGCCCAACTCGCGGCCACGGTCAGCGAGGGCTGATGGACCTTTTCTCGGACTACACCCTGCGTGTGGTGGCTCTGGGTTCGGGGGTGCTCGGCGCCGCCGCGGGCGCCCTCGGCTCCTTCGCCTATCTGAGGCGTCAAAGCCTGGTGGGTGATGCCCTCAGCCATGCCGCCCTCCCAGGGATCGCGCTGGTCTTCCTGCTCACCGGGAGTAAGGCGCCATTACCCATCATGATGGGCGCCGCCTTGACCGGGTGGATCGCCACCCTCTTAATCCGGGCGGTGGTTCGACGCAGCCGGGTCCCCTACGACAGCGCCCTCGGGATGGCGCTCGCGGTTTTCTTCGGCATCGGTCTGGTGTTGCTGACCCTGATCCAGAAGCGGCCCGATGCCGCCCAGGCGGGTCTCGAGTCGTTCCTCTTCGGTCAGGCGGCGTCGCTGCTGAGAGAAGACGTCATCGTCATGAGCGTCCTCGGTGGTGCTTGTCTGGTCATTTTGGGTCTGCTGTGGAAAGAGTTCAAGCTCCTGAGCTTCGACAGCGAGTTCGGGGACAGTATCGGCTGGCCGATGCGCCGGTTTGATGGGCTCTGCACCCTGCTGCTGGTGGTGGCCGTGGTCACCGGGCTGCGGACTGTCGGGGTGGTGCTCATGTCGGCCATGGTGGTGGCGCCCGCCGCCGCGGCGCGACAGCTGACCGACAGACTCGCACCCATGGTTGGTCTTGCTGCCGCCATTGGTGTCTTCTCCGGGGTGACGGGGGCGGTTTTGAGCTCCATGGTGCCGCGTCTTCCGACCGGGCCGACCATTGTCCTGGTGCTGAGCACCATCGTGGTCATGTCGTTGGTCCTGGCCCCCGATCGTGGTCTCCTTTGGCGCTGGGTCAAGCTCGGCCGGTTGCAGCCCGCCGCCGCTCTCGATCCTGTTCTGATGCACCTCTACGCCTTGGCCCAGCAGCACCCCGACGACCCCGATCACGGCCACGGGGTCGGGGTGCTGCGAACCATGAGTCCGGCGGGCGCCGATATCGAACGAGTCCTGGATGACCTCTCGAATCGAGGACTGGTCCACAGCGTCGGTCACGATCTGTGGGCGCCGACTCCCATCGGACGTCGAGAAGCCGAACGAAGCATCGAGGCACAGTCCAAGGTGGCGTCATGACTCCCGAGCTGGAGATCCTGGCGATTGCCATTGTGACGGCGGTGGCAGCCTCGTTGCCGGGCACCTATCTGGTCCTGAGGCGCACGGCGATGGTCTCCGACGCCATCTCGCACGCCATTCTGCCGGGAATCGTCGTCGCGTTCTTCTTCACTCGGGACCTCACCTCACCTCTTCTGCTTCTCGCGGCGGCCTTGACCGGAGTCCTGACCGTGGTGCTCATCGAAGCTCTGATCAGCAGCCGATTGGTGCCCGAAGACGCGTCCATCGGGATCGTCTTTCCGGCGCTCTTCAGCATCGGCGTCATCCTCATCTCGCGCGGGGCATCGGATGTGCATCTCGACACCGACGCGGTTCTGCTCGGTGAACTCGCCTTCGCTCCCTTCCACCGTCTGACGGTGGGGGGCGTCGATCTCGGACCCGCGGCCTTGTGGAGCATGGGCGCGATCCTCGTGGTCAATCTGGCGTTGATCCTCCTTGCCTGGAAGGAGCTGAAGCTCGCAACCGTCGATGCCGGGCTGGCCGCGCTGCTCGGGTTTCAGCCGTTGATGATCCACTACGGTCTCATGACCATGGTCTCGGTGACGGCGGTGGGGGCCTTCGACGCGGTGGGATCCATCCTGGTCGTGGCGCTGATGATCGCGCCGCCGGCCACCGCCTACCTCCTCGCCGAGCGGCTTGGGCTCGTGATCGGTCTCTCCGCTGTCGTGGCCGCAGCAGGGGCGGTTCTGGGTTGGGCCGGCGCGTTGGCGCTGGATGTCTCCATCGCCGGCGCCATCGCAACTGCGAGCGGTCTGCTCTTTGCGGTGGCGTTTCTGCTGGCGCCGCGTCGAGGTCTCGTCGCCCAGGCTCGGCGACGGTCGGGCCAGCGCCTCGATTTCGCGGTTCGGATGCTGCTCGTCCACCTGCTCCACCACGAGGACATGCCCGAGGCCGCCGAAGAGTGCCGCGAGGAGGGACTTCATCGGCACCTCGGATGGCGGGAGGCGTGGACCAGACGGGTCATCGGCAAGGCGGAGAGTCGAGCACTGATCGCTCGTCGGGGCGAACTTGTCCTGCCCACAGAGGCCGGGCGTCACCTCGCTGACGACGCGGTGATCGGTTTCAGCGGGTGACCGCCGGATACCCCATCGGTGCATCTCGAGACCAGTCCGGCTACAATGATCTTTCGGGAGGAACGCATGCGCGTCATCGAAGGAAGACTGGATGCGAAGGGTCTGCGGTTCGCCCTGGTGGTGAGCCGATTCAACGAGGCATTGACCTCGCGCCTGGAAGCAGGGGCTGTGGACTGTCTGCAACGCCACGGAGCAGCCGATGAGGACATCACGATCTACCGGGTGCCCGGTGCGTGGGAGATTCCCTTTGTGGCGAGTCGACTCGCCGGTTCGGGGAAAGTCGACGCCGTGGTCTGCCTCGGAGCGTTGGTTCGCGGCGGAACTACCCACTTCGAGTTGATCGCCGCAGAGGTGGCCAAAGGAATTGCTCAAAGCGCAATGGGATCAGGGGTGCCCATGACCTTCGGGGTGATCACCGCTGAAACCCTCGAGCAGGCCGTGGAGCGCGCCGGAACAAAAATGGGAAACAAAGGCTGGGAGGCCGCACTCGCGGCGGTTGAGATGGCGAGATTGTTCGAGGGGTTTGACGGGGCGCGGTAGTGATCCTCGTCATGATTGAGGTGCACTAGATGGGAATGCGCCGCCGTGCCCGCGAACTTGCGTTGCAGCTGCTGTATCAACACGAACACACCGGCGCCGACCTCGACGTGATGCAGAGGGATTTTGACGAGTGGACGGGTGCGTCCGACGGGGTTCGGGAGTTTGCCGACGTTCTGTTGCGCGGGACCCTCAGTCAGCTGGAGAAGCTTGACGAGGAGCTCGCGCTTCAGACGGCGCACTGGCGTCTCGAACGCCTCGCTGCGGTTGATCGAAACATCCTGCGGTTGGCGATGTACGAGCTGATGCACGAACCCGACACCCCGCCGGCTGTCGTGATCGACGAAGCCATCGAGATCGCCAAGAAGTTCGGTGCCGAGGAGTCCGGACGGTTTGTCAACGGTGTCCTCGACGGATTCATCAAGAGGCGGGCGGACGCCCGGTGAGGGCCATGTTGATCGGACTCGCACTCGTCTCGGTCGTGGCCGTCCATGCCGACGAGGCGGTCTATCTCATGCGTGGGCCGGTCCTTCCCACTGCGTATGAGGCCAATGGCTACGCCCTCGCGATCCGCGACAGGGCCGATGGCAGTGTCGAGGTCCACGTCGAGACCTCGCTCAACCCCATCGGTTCTCGAGGGTCCTTCTCCGAGGTCAGGTCCGGCGAGATGCCTTCGGTGCCGGACGGGTTCGAGCTCCCATCGAGGCTGCGTTCAGCATTGCGTCCGGAAATGGACGCCTGGGAAGCGGCAACCACGGTGCTCGAGTGGGTGTCCGACCGCCTGGTTCTCGTTGACAACGACCAGCACCCGCAGGATGCGGTGTCGGTCTTGAATCGGGGTGGCGGAAGATGCTCCGGGCTCGCCAACGCGACCGCGGCTCTGCTGCTGGCCGCCGGCTTCGAAGCGAGGACCGTGAGTGGACTCCTGATCAACGGGCGAGAGGCCATTCCGCACCGTTGGGTTGAGTGCCGACTGCCGGGCGCGGGCTGGGTTCCGACGGATCCGACTCTCGGATGGTGGGCCATCACACCCCGCCATGTGGCTTTCAGTGACGCCGTGGACCAGGTGCCCAGGATCGAGATCCTGGAGCCTGCGGTTGGTGAGCTTCGTCGACTGCCGCGGATTGGTAGGACCCTGGTTCGTCCGAACCAGGGCGCCGAGCTCGTCTGCCGTCTGGGAGATTTCAGTGACGATCGCACCGCGGTCGCCCGGTTGTCGAGGGGGTCGGATCGCCGTCAGGCCGTGCTGGGACCCGAGGTCCGTTTCGCCAGTCTGTTGCCTGGACGCTGGCTTCTGGTGATCGAGTTCGAGGGTCGGGTGATCGAAAGACGAGAGTTCAATCTCCGTTCCGGGGTGGTCCACAGTTATGTCGTTACCCTGCCCTCGGTCGAGCTTGAGGAGGTCGGGTCTTGAAACGAATTCTCTCCGGCAGTCTGACCCATTTGGCGCCACCCGCGTTGATGCGCCTGCTTTCGGCGACCGCCACGAGCGGTGTCCTGGAGCTGGTGACCGATGAAGGTTCGTTCCGGATGGAGATCGATCACGGCTGGACCGCGGTTCCTCCGACGGATCAGCTCGATGCCGCGAGTCGTGTGTTGACCTGTTCCGAAGGTGCATTCCGATTCGAACCAGGGGACGTTTCGCCCGTCAAGGGACCGTCGTTGAGCCTCGGCGCCTTCGCCGACGCCGTCCGATCCGGTCTGCGGGATCTCGAGAGCGGCCAGCTGACCGATATCGAGGTTGATCGCCTGGTCTCGGGAGAGATCGTCGAGCTCGCTCGATCGGCGACCCTCCCGAACATCCACCTTCTGCCATCGGAACCGCCGGTCAACCCTCTGGACGACCTGCTGGAGGGCCTTGCCGACCGGGCTCCTGAGGAGCTGCTCTTCGCGCAGGTTGGGGTGGTGGCGCCTGATCCACGACTCTGGCGCGGTGCCGTGGAGAACGAATGGCGCCGCCGCGGCTGGCAGGTCCGCCAGATCGGCAAGCATGATGACTTCGACCTTGCCGATCTCGATGTGCTGGTCATTCACCAGGCAGCCGGTGTGTCTCGCCGTGGCAACGAGGAACGGTGGCTCGACCTGGTCGCTCGTGCGCAGGAGACTAAGCCGCCGCTTCCGGTGGTGTGGGCCGCACCCCTGGGTGACCCAGCGTGGGTGCATGAGTTGGTGACGGCCGGCGTGACCTTCCTGCTCCCTGTACCACCAGGCGAGGGCGGCGAGATTCAGAGCCGATTCGTGGATGATCTGACCCTGGTGGTCGATCGCCAGTTGATGTCCCTTCGTCCCGCCAGCCGGCCGGTCCTTCCGGTGGCCGTGACCGAGCTTGTCGATGCCTTGTTGCACGAAGCCGACCCCGAGCAGGCGGTGGGGGTGCTCCTGCAACTCGCTTCGGCGCATCTTCTCCGGGGAGCGGTCCTCATGGTTGAGGAGACAGCCATCCGATGTCGTGCGGGATTCGGCTACCCCCTCGCTCGGGGAACGCAGGCCTTGCCGCGGGGCCTGGGGATTCTCGAGCGGGTCATCAGATCCAGCAATCCCACGGTCGGCATCGACCCGGCGGCGGGTGGTTCTCATCGACTTGCGGAGGTCCTCGGTCTCGACGAACTACCATCGGCGACGGCGGTCATTCCACTCGGTGTCGGGGTGTCGGTTGCGGGGGTCCTGGTGGCCGATCGTGAGGGCCAGGCGCTCCCCGACCTCTCCGAGTTGGTCGTGCTGGCCGGTCGCCTCGGTGGGGTCGCGCTGCACTCGTAGCTCGCGCCCACCGGGAGACCCCGGATGACGGCAGCCCGGTCCTCGATCCGATCTGTTCTTCATCTGCACGGTTTTCTACGATCTACCGTCACCGAAAACCGGGATCTCTGACTATTCTCTGGAACTGTGTTCTGAATTGACATGATGTTAACTCTTGGATATGGTCGAACCAGGAACATACCGGCTGATTCGAGTGGAATCGGGTTCGACGACCGGACTTCGGCATCTCATAGTTTGCTTTCTTATCCACTCTGACGGCAGCGAGAGAGTTTCCATGGTGACTCTGATCATCGAAAATGCAGGCGGCTCCCAGCTGACGTATCAGCTGGAAAAGCAGGCGGTCTCGGTCGGCGCGTCGAGTCGCAACGACATTGTCCTCCGCGATCCCGGGGTCGCCCCGCGACACGTGGTGATCCAGCGCAACGGCGATGTCTTCACTTTCCTGGGTCAGCACCGTCAGGTGGTCGTGCTCAACGGAGAACGACGATCACGCGGTGTTCTCAAGATCGGCGACAAGATCCGAATCGGGGCCGCGACCATCGTCTTCAAAGGAAGCGACGAAGCCGAGACGGACGTCAGGATGGTGGATGAGGGCCAAGACGAAGCCGATGTCGGTTCCACGAAGTCGTTCTCGTCGGTAACGACCGAAAAGCAACGTTCCGAGATTGTGCTCTTTCGAGAGCCCCATCACCTGAGCGACGCCCGGCAACAACTCGTTGATCTCTTTCGCTCTCGCATGCGATCGGATCTCGTGCCTTCTCTTCGGACCTTCCTGGCCACCGTCTTTGCCGATCGGAAAGCCCTGCTCGCATTGGTCGATGAGGAGGGGAAGTTCGAACCTGTGATCTCCCAGTGGGAAGGGACTCTTCCGCGGCTCCCGAACCGCACCTTCGAGGAGCTCGATGCCGTCGGACGTTACGCGGTGCTGCACCTCGAGGGTCAGGTCCTTCTTGTTTTCGCAATCGATCGGGGTTCGCACGAGTCCAATGCCTATGTGCTGGCCGAGTCCACCCCCGAGAATCAGGACGAAGACCGTGAGTTGCTCGGAGAGTTTGCCCGGATGCTGTCTGTGCATTGGGACAGGGTCGAACGGTCGACCTCGTTGTACGGTGAGTGGGCAAACAACGCCCGGCAAACGCTGGAAGCCAGTCTGCCAGGTACATCACAAGCCGTTCGTATTCTGCGTGACAGCGTCGGAGCAGCGGCTCGGTCGTCGTCGCCGGTCATGCTCTGCGGCCCTCCGGGGGTGGGTCGGATGTTCGTCGCGAATTTGATCGCCTCACTCCGTCCGGCGGGAGAGGCCCCGGTGCGGGTGTTTCAGGCTCGGCCCGAAGAGGATGCAACTCTCCGTGTCGAGCTCTTCGGACCGGTGCAGGTCGAGGACAGAGACAGTTTGGGAGAGCGCTCCCGGGGTGCGGTGGTGGTCGTGCGTGATGTGCATTTGGTGTCGCCGGGGCTGCAGCGGGAACTGGCCGCGGCAGTGACCGGCGACCTTGAGTCCGTCTACGGGCCGACCGTGCGGTGGATCGTGACCACCGGCGAAGACGCCATGGCGATGCTCAATGAAGGGGTCCTCGATATGACCCTCTTTCGGCTCTTTGATCGTCACATCATTCGCATGCCCACTCTCGCGGACCGGCGCGAGGACCTCCCCCTCCTCATCGTCCGCCTCCTCGAGCGCATCGGCGCGGAGCAGGGGAAGGAAGTCAGAGGAATTGAGCTGGAGACCTTGAACTCGGTCCTCGAATACACCTTCGACGGGCAGATGACCGAACTGTTGGGTGAGCTTCGGAGGCTGGTGTCGGCCACTCCGGATGGGGAGATGGTTCGGGGAGTGGTCCCACGTCTGGCCTCAATCGGACAAGGAAGGCCGACCGATGACACCGAGTCCATCTACGCATCGTTGGTGAACTGCGATGATCTCAAGGAAGTGATCCCGGGAGTCGAGCGACTCATCATCGACAGGGTGCTTCGTCGCGTCAAGGGCAACCAGAGCCAGGCCGCGAGGACCTTGAATCTCTCTCGTGGCGCCCTCATCGCCAAGATCAAGGAGTACGAGATCGAGGACTATCGGGCGTTGCGCCGCAAGGGCTAATTCTTCTTCTTTGGTGGTTCGCTCTTCTGCGGTGCGACCGATCCGAGCAACTGACTCACGATGTCCCAGTTGAATCCGAGCCAGATCAGGAACGGGAAAGAAAAGCGCCCGGGGAGATCGGTGAAGTAGCGCCAGAACCCATAGAAGTCTCGGGAGAAATCCGAGTAGTTCTGCAGACTCCATTCACCGAGAGACAGGGCGTACAGACACTTGACATGGAAGAGGAGATTCATCGTCTGACTGAGATAGAGGAGGCACCAGCCCATGATGAGTCGCTCGAGCTGCCGGCGTGAAAACGGCCGCGGCAGTGCGAGATAGAGCGCGAGCAGGACGATGGTGTTGAAGTGCTTCTCCGTCAGTGGGATGGCGGGGATTCCCGAATCGGTTCGGAAGTCGGCGCGATGCACCTCGGCGGAGTGATCTACGACGACCAGCCGGGTCACTCGAGGGTATTCGAATAACCGAATCAGGAGCTGCGCGAAGCTCGAGGTCGCGGTGTCGAGCACCGGGCGCAGGAGGAGCCATACCGCCATGGCCACCAACAGGGTCAGTGGCAGTCTCTTCAGGAAGCTGCGATAGAGCGTGACCGGTTCGCTCATGACCAACTCTCCGATCTTGAAAGAGTCACAGACTCAACACCCGTCGATCAATCCGTCTCCCGCTCCGGTGCGGAGGTGAAGAAGTGGGCCCAGGTGATCCAAAGAGTCACGCCTGCCAGGATTACCAGCGACTGCCAGATGAAGATATGAGATGAGTTGAAGAGCTTGGGCAGGTAGATGCCGATGTAGAAGAGCGAGATGATGCGGACGAGGTTGATGGCCTGAATCGCCAGCAAGCCGCCGATCACACCGAGAACCTTGGCTGACCACCGGGCGGGAAAGGCGAGGACGCCTGAGATGAAGATCAGGCTGGTGATCAGGCCGTTGCACCCGTTGTAGATGGTCACCGCAAAACGGGGCGACCGGAGTCTGCACCCGTTGATGGTGATGTCCTCACCGAGGAAGCCAAGGACATGGCCGGAAGCCCTGGCAATGAGGGTCGTGTAGGGCACGACAAACGCATCGTTCACCGGTTTCAGGGCGATCACGGTGAAGCTGATGCCAAGAATGCTCAGAAACAAGATGAGAAATCGTGATTCTGGGCGGCGCCAAAGGGTTCGCGGATCCATGCGGTCTGACCTCCAAGCGGGCGTGCCCGGCCCACGCCGCAGCGGTCATGATACCCGAACTCCCTGCGGGCCTCTGAAGGGCAGCGAATATGGCCGCCCCGACAGTTCGCTGCATTACGGATTGGGGTGGAGGAGGTGCCGGGTGATGACTTCTGACCGTTGCGTCAGGGATGCATTGCGAGCAGGGCTTGGTGGAGATCGGACCCGGTCCTGAACCTGGCGCTGGGCTCTTTCTCCAAACATCTGAGTATGAGCTCCGACAGGCGGGGGTCGAGCTCCGGTTCGAGATCGAGCGGGTCGGGGGGACGCTGCCTGAGGTGGGCGTCGACGATGCTTCCCTCGTTGAAGGGTGGGCGTCCGGTCGCGAGGTGGAACGCCGTGGTCCCGAATGAGTAAACATCGGTTGCCGGGGTCGGGCGTTTGCCGCGGATCTGCTCCGGCGCCATGTAGTACGGAGTGCCGTAAATCCGCAGGTCGCGCCCGGAGGTCAGATCGAGGCGGGCGGCGATACCGAAGTCCAGGACTTTGACCTCGAGATCCGGGGTCAGAAGAATGTTGGCCGGTTTGAGGTCTCGATGGATGATCCGGTGCTGGTGGGCGTAAGCGACGGCATCGGCAAGGCGGGTCAAAATCAGGAGAATGTTGGCGCTGACGCGGTGATGATCGCTTCGGACCACCTGGTCCAGGGCTTCGCCGGGGACGAACTCCATGGCGATGAAGTAGCCACCGAATCCGGCTTCGAAATCGAAGACCGTGACAATGCCGGGATGATTGAGAGTGGCGGCTGTCTTGGCTTCGTCCTCGAGTCGCGCAGCCACCTCAGGTGAGGTCTCTCGGAGGACTTTGATAGCCACATCGCGATCGAGGCGTGTGTCTCTCGCTTTATAGACCACACCCATGCCGCCGCGACCGAGCTCGGTGAGGATCTCGTAGCGATGGGGGCCGGCCGAGGGTGTGAAGGGCTCCGGCGCATCGTCGCCGGTGGGGGCGGCCGGCTTGCCGACTCGTTGGGTTGTGGCAAGCTCCTGGCGCAGCTTTCGAGCCGGTTCGCAAGAATAGTCGAACTCGAGGATGCGATCGACGATGGTGATGCTCTTGTGGGCACTTCCGGCCTCGAAGAGTAGTCTGGCGAGCGCGACAGCCGGTTCCAGCCTGCCTGGCTGGAGGGCGACGCCGACGACGGCTCGTTGGAGGCAAAAAATCGCGTCGTCCAGTGAATCGTTGGCGCGAGCCCACTCGGCAATGTCGAGAATCACGTCCGGAATGTCGGGAACGGGCCCCGGGTGTTCGCGGAGAATGTGGCACGCCTCTTCCAGCATCTCTGCACGGTGGAGCTCGACGAGGGCATCCTGGAGGTAGCCGAGGCGGGCCATGAAGAGGGCCGTCTTGTCGGCCCTGCCAAGGCCTCGATAGATCTCCAACGCCCGGACGTCCTCACCGGCTCGCTCGGCACAGCGCGCGGCCGCTTCGAGGTCGCCGGCGAACTCCCACAGATCGCTGGCCTCGGCCCAGCGGTTCAGATCTTCAAGCAAGGGTGCGGCGAGGGTCCATTGTTTGGCACTTCGCGCTAGGTCGACCGCCGCCGAGGGACGACCGGAAGAAACCAGGAGAGTGACAGCCTTTTCCACCCGACCGGAGGTGGTCAGCACCTGGATCAGCTCTTCCTCCATGTTCAGGTCCGACAGCACCGGCACCAGATCGTCGGTTTCGGATTGGACGAGCTTGCTGAGGCGATCGATCTCGGGATCGGCATCCGATCTGTGGTGGCTGGATTGCTGGAGCTGGTCGTAGAGACGCTCGAGATGTTGCACCCGGATCTTGGCCGAACGGTGTGGGTGACCCGCGTCGTTTGCCGAACGCGCGGCCTCCACCAGATTGTCGGCCTTGAGGAAAGCACTGGCGGCCTGTTCGTGCTCGCCGGCTGTCCGCCACGCATAGCCCACCGCCTGCCATTCACCGAGAACCTCGTTCAGCCGTGCCTCGGTCGCGTGGTCGCCCAGCTGTTTTGCAACCCGCAGTACAGGTCGAAATGCCCCGTCGGAGGGCTGAAGCTGCCCCTGCGTCAAAGCCACGTCGGTCATTCGAAGTGCTTGCTTGGGGTCGCCGGCTCGAATCCACGCGCCGATGGCCTCGCTCATGTGTTCGTTCCGGGCCAACCACTCCGCGAGCTCGCGGTCGCATTTGATTGCAGACTTCGGGTCGTTCGCTTGACGAAACGCCTGGCTGGCCTCGCTCAGGTTTCGGCCACCGGCCAGCTGGAAGTACTCCCCGGCTTCGGCGTAGCGTCTCAACCGGTTCGCGACCTTGGCCGCCTTGAGCCACGATTTCCCCCTTTTGAAGTTTGCGAGAGCGCGGTTGAGCTTGCCGTGCTGAAGGTAGATCTCACCGGCCCCCTCGTAGTCTCCGCGCTGCCTGAGGGCCCGCACGAGCTTGTCCGTCGGGCTTCCACCGAAGACAATTCCGATAGCCCCCCACAGGATGAGTACACCGGAAACGAGATTGGCGGCGATCCTGACGATAGGGAGTCGGAGCCACTGGAGAATCTGCATGGCTCCCGGATCGTTCGCGTGCGGCGCCGCTGCGAGAAGACCGAGATTGAAGATCGCGCCGATGATGAAACCGATCCCGAGTGGTACCAGGTACCGCCGTTGAGAAAAGGGTGTCGTCGCGACGAGCATCATCGTCGCCGTCGGAGTCGAGGTTCACCCATCATAGAGCCATTCTACCCTGCCACGGTCTCCGTGTTGTACTGCTTGAGTGGATTGGAGACTGCCGCACATAATGCGAAATCGTGATGAACTTGAAATTTTATAAGACTTCGCTCATATTTATACACAATGGCCATCCTCCGCTGGTGGAGGATGAGGCCGCGCCACCCGGTGGCGACGGAGGCGAGATTGGCGATTGACTACTACAAGATCCTCGGTGTTCCGCGCTCGGCGGACCCATCGGACATCAAAAAGGCCTACCGCAAGCTTGCAAGAAAGTACCATCCGGATGTCAATCCGGGCAACGATGAGGCCGAGAAGAAGTTCAAGGGAATCCAGGAAGCGTATGCCGTACTTTCGGACTCCAAGAAGAAGAAGCAATACGACACCTTCGGGACCGTGGATGGCGATCCGACCGCCGGATTTGACCCGTTTCGTCGAGCGCGGGGGCGGGCCTCAGGTCAGGGACCTGAAGGGTTTCGCGTCGATTTTGACGGGATGGGAGGGTTCCAGGATCTCGGCGATATCTTCAGCCAGTTCTTCGGTGGGGCGCGCGGTGGTCGAACGCGGCCGGCGCCTCGACGCGGCGCTGATCAGGAGATTGCCGTCGAGGTGACGTTTGCCGACGCGGTCCAGGGAACAACCATCAGCTTGCCGGTCCAGCGGCAGCTTCAATGCTCGACCTGCGGCGGGACGGGGGCGTCGCAACGGGGCGGCTGCCCGAGCTGCCACGGCGCCGGCGTGGTCATCTCCACCGAGAGGATGCGGGTGAAGGTTCCGGAAGGCGTCGCCGACGGTAACAAGGTTCGAGTCGCCGGTAAGGGGGCCGAGGGCAATCAGGGCGGTTCACCGGGCGATCTCTTCGTGCGAGTCACCGTTCGGCCCCACGCCTTCTTTGAACGTGAGGGCGACGATGTTCGCACGACCATCCCCGTCACTTTCGCCGAGGCCTACCTCGGAGGGGAGGTGGAGGTCGGGACGATTCACGGACCGGTCCGGGCCAAGGTCCCTCCGGGAACCAATTCCGGCCGGACATTCCGCCTGCGCGGCAAGGGCGTGCGCAACACCAAGACCCGTGCCTTCGGCGATCATCTCTACACCGTGGAGATCGTCGTCCCCAAGGTGGTTTCGCCGGCAGGCGAGGAAGCGGCGCGTCGGGTTGGTGAGCTGTATAAGGGGAATCCGCGCGACAGTCTGCCGAGAACTCTGTAAAGAAGTTGACAGTTGACAGTTGACAGTTGACAGGCATCGCAAGTCGACAGTTGACAGTCGACTATGAATTGTCGACTTCATCGCAGAAACCGCAGATAGCGCAGATAGCCATCGCAATCATCGCAGAATTGCATCGCAGTGAACGCCAAGCGCGTCCATCGCAAAGAAGCGCAAAGACATCACAATTGAGAGTGGGCGACGCGATACGTGAGGGTTGTCAGACTTCGTGGTGTCGGGCCTCCGACGGGCAGGTGACTGAAGGGCAGGCTGGAAGCCCGCCCCACAATTCCCATCCCTCAATGAAGACTGAAAGATGAGGGAGTACCGATCTCATGCCAGACAGAGGATTCAGGGTTTGATCGACGTTCCGTTCTCTCAGCCAAAAACGAAGAATAGACTGCGATGGTTGTGGGGGTAGGCATCCTGCCTGCCCTTCAGAGTCCTTGAAGTAGCACGGACGTTTCAACGAAGTTAGACACCCTCGAAGCAACCAATCGCCCACCTCCGATTTTGATGGTGCGATGGATCTATTTGTGCTGACCTGCGCTATCTGGGGCTATTACCTGCGATGGAATCTGTGTGATCTGTGGGCTGCAGCTGCGCTGTCTTCATCTTCCCCTACGCGCTCCACACTCCCGTCTTCCGCATCTTTGCCACCCGCCTCAGGAACATCTTTTTCTTGATTCCCCGCAGATGGTTCACGAGAAGGCGTCCGTCGAGGTGGTCGATCTCGTGACAGATCGCCTGGGCCAGCAATCCCGAGGCCTCGAGCTCCAGCGGCGCTCCGGCAAGGTCCTGGGCGCTGATGACGAGCTCGCGGGGACGGAGAATGGTCGTGAAGAGGCCTGGAAACGAGAGGCAGCCTTCTTCGAGGGAGATCTTGCCTGAGGTCTCGATGATCTCCGGATTGGCGAGGACGATCTTCTGATCCGAATCCTTCCCTACCGAGAGATCGACCGTGGCCAACCGGAGATTGACCCCGACCTGGGGCGCTGCGAGACCGAGACCGGGCGCCCGCCAGCCGGTTTCAAACATATCGTCGACCAGAACCTCGAGCTCCTGGTCGAAGATCTCGACCGGCGCGTTGACGGCCTCGAGCCGGGGGTCGCCGTACACCAGGATTGGTCGAACACTCATGCCTGTTCCATTCTCGATCGCGTCGCCTTCCAGGACTCGCCGATCCGGATCCGTAGTTCGGTCGGATCCACGGTTGTCAGCTTTCCGTCGACCACAACCGGACGACCGTTCACCAGCACATGGCGCACATCGGCCGCGGTCCCACCGTGAACGATTCTCGAAGCCGGGTCGTCACCGGGAATCGCGGACCAGCTGTCGAGGGAGACCACCGTGAGATCGGCCGCTCTCCCCGGTGAGATGGTTCCAATCGTATCTGCGAGGTCGAGGACGCGTGCGCCCTCGCGGGTGGCCATGGCAAGCGCGTCCCACGCGCTCAGGGCGGTGGGACCGGATCGCAGGCCGTGAAGGGTCGCGGCGAGTGACATTTCATACAACGCGGAGAGCCGATTGTTGCAGGGTGGTCCGTCCGCTCCGAGACCGACACGCACGCCATGCGATCGAAGCTCGGGAATGTCGGCGATCCCGGATCCGAGCTTGAGATTGGCCCCCGGACAGTGACAGATCCGAGTCCGAGTGTCGGCGAGGATCTGGATCTCATTCGGATGCAGGTGAACGCCGTGCGCAAGGACCACGTCGCGGCCGGTGAGGCCCACCGCATCGAGGTACTCGATGTTGCTCATCCCGGTCTCGGCTCGGACGGCGGCCACCTCGTCTTTGTTTTCGGAGGCGTGGGAGTGCAGCATCCAACCATGCTTCCGGGCGAGGCCGGCGCACTCCTCGAGCAGGTGGCGCGAGCATGAAAGGGCGAAGCGAGGAGCGACTGCGTAGCGGAGCCGACCGGCAGCACTCCCGTTCCACCTCTTGCCGATGGCTTCGGCGTCCGCGAGGGAAGCGTCGGCGTCCTCCAGCAGAACCGCGGGCGTTCCGTCTCCGATGTCCATGTGAGTCCGCCCCGAGGTCATCCGGATGCCGAGGCGCTCGGCCGATTCGAAAACGCGGTCGTGGTGGTGAGTGGTGCCGAAGTCGAGAACTGTCGTGGTTCCCCCGGTGAGGAGCTCGGCGATGCCGAGCTCGGCCGCGGTCGCGACCCCGTCTCCATCGAGGGACGCCTCGTATGGCAAGGTCCGCAGTTCGAGCCAATCGAGGAGCGTCAGCCCGTCTGCCTGATGACGGAGCAGCGACTGAACAACGTGAACATGGCACTGGATGAACCCCGGGAGTACGGCTGCCCCTGAAGCGTCGAGCACGCACCGGGCGGAGACTTCATGGGCTCCACCCGGACAGACTTCGAGAATCCTACCGTCGCCTACCAGCACATCGCCGGAAAACCAATGCCGATCTTCTTCCATGGGCACCACGGTGCCGTTGCGGATCAGAAGATCACACTCGGGGTTCATCTCTTCGATGCTCGCATCGGGGGTCGCGAGTGTCAATCGGCTTCGCTGGCCGACTCGTCCTCGCTGGGAAAAAGCGGAAGGGTCGGTTCGAGCCGCGGAAGCAACAGATCCTCGATGAGCTGACCCCAGCCGTCCCGGTCGTCGGGATCGAGCCGCAGGGGGCGCAGGGCCCGGGCCGCAATCATGCCTTCGAGGAGGAGTTCCACCTGCTCCTGGAAGCCCGCGTCAACCGCCCGGACCCCGTCGTAAGTTGGACGTACCCACAGAGGTACGTGGATCAGGACGTCGTAGCTCTTGAGCCAATAGTCGAGGAAGTTCTCCCAGACCTTCTGCGTGCCGGCGGCATGGACCATATAGCAGTAGTTGTCGAGCACCGATCGGTCGCAAAGGACCGCGTCGTGGACCGCGGCAGCCTCGATCTCCGCCGTCATCTGGCTGTGAAGGATCCACTCCTGGGCCTCGATGGTCGTCTCCTGGTTGATGGGGAGGGGACAGCCTCGAGCCACTTCGCGCACGATCTCCACATCGACGTTTCGCCGTTTCAACCGCGCGGCGAGTTCGAAACAGAGGGTCGTCTTGCCGACGCCATGACTGCCGATGAGTGCAATCTTCATTGAGCTGCCATTGTAAACCGGATCGTTCGAATCAAGTCGACAGTTAACAGTTCACAGACCGGTCGAATGAAAGCCGGTGGCGATCATCGACTCCGTTGGGATGCGATGCAATTCGCCGCCATCGCAATGGAACAGTGATGAAAACGCAGTCCGCGATCCACGAATCCAACTTGAGATGGAACTGTCAACTGTCAACTGTCAACTGTCAACTGTCGACTGTCAACCTCGCGCTACCGCTGCGTCGGTTTGCCCGTCGGCTTCAAAGATGACGGCAGACTGCTGGCCGAATCGAGCAGGGTGGCGTGAATCTCGTCCGCGGTCTTCGCTTCGAGCAGCCGCGCCATGCGGCCCGGATTGCGGACGATCCAGGCCAACCGGGAGAGCCACCTGAGGTGGAGCGCGTCGTTTCTCAGGGCGAGGAGAAAGAACACGTGGGTCGGACCCATGTCCGGCGACCCGAAGACCAGGCCGTCCCGGGATCGGGCCATGGCGATGAACTGTTTCGGAAACTTGTCGGCAGCGCGCCGACGGGCATGGAGGAAAGCGATTCCCTCGGGCACCGCGGTGGGAACAATCCGCTCCCGTGCCGTCAACGCCGCTTCGAGCCATGCCTGGTCCTGGACGAGACCCAGGTCGGTCACGTGGGTGGCCATGGAGTGAATGACGTCGCTGCGGTCCTTCGCCTTCAGATCGGGGATGATCTGATCGACGGTGAGAATCTCATCGAAAGGTGCGTCGATCACCTGGTTTGGAGCCGCTCCGGACGATCCCACTGACTCCGCGGCGAGCGTGTCGAGGTACTCATCGAGCAATGCGCGACGAAAACGCCACTGACCACCGATCTTCACGCCGGGGATCTTGCCCTCGTGGGCCAGACGGACCAACGTCCGCTCGGCGAGTTTCAAATACTCTGCAGCTTCCTTGGCGGTCAAATACGCTTCCACGACAACCTCCTCATCGCTGGCCGAGTGCGACGTTAACTGGCTGAGTACTCCTTTTTTGGGCCAATGTCAAGAAAATTGAGGTCCGAATTGCTCGCCCTATTCGTTGCGAGGCCAACGATTGGCTGTGCTTCCAGGGGTTTTCCGTCCTCGGGGCGCGGGATGGTTTTTGATGGTGGTCGGGCACTCCGGGGAGGGGAAGGTCGATGGGGTGTTGTGTGTCGTCGGCCGCGGCGCATACCCTGTGAAGAGTACGGGTCAATCGCTTGCGTGGGCCGCTGCTGTGTGCTATCACGTATTCTCCAATCAGAGCTGACCCTCACGAGGAGCGGGAATCGAAGGGTGCGAGGCATGGTTGGGAGAAGCAACACCGGCGCCGCTGCCGGCGTTTCGAAGCCGGCGGGCTGCGTCGAGTATCTCGATTTCGGCCCTCGGTGTTGGTAGCGAAATTCGACGGAAATTGAATCCGACCAATGAGGAGGAACGCAGAATGAGTATTGAAATCAAGGTCAAAGAGATCATCGTGCAACAGCTCGGTGTCGACGCCGAAAAGGTGAGCCTCGAGGCGTCCTTTGTCGACGACCTGGGAGCCGACTCGCTCGACGTCGTTGAGCTCGTGATGGCCTTCGAGGAAGAGTTCGATGTCGAGATTCCGGACGAGGCGGCCGAAAAGATCGCGACCGTCAAGGACGCGGTCGGGTTCCTCACGAGCAACGCGAGCAGCTGATGCCGCGGCGGGTGGTGGTCACCGGCCTCGGCCTGATCTCGCCCCTGGGGATCGGGACGAAGGCGACGTGGGACGCCATTGTTGCGGGGCGAAGTGGGGTCGGCCCCATCACCAAATTCAACACCGATGGCTACTCGGTCCGAATTGCGGGGGAGGTCCGAGACTTCGATCCCGGCGAGTGGCTCGAGCACAAAGAGATCAAGAAGTTCGACACCTTCGTTCACTATGCCGTGGCCGCGAGTGACATGGCCCTGGAACAATCAGGGCTCGAAATCGGCGATGACAACGCCCACCGGATCGGGGTTGTGATCGGATCCGGTATCGGCGGCTTTCCGATGATCGAGCAGAACCACGAGAAGCTGCTCGATCGCGGTCCGAGGAAGGTCTCGCCGTTCTTCATACCCGGGAGCATCATCAATATGTGCTCGGGTCTGGTGAGTATTCGGACGGGCGCCAAGGGTCCCAACATGGCGACCTGCACCGCCTGCGCGACCTCCGCGCACGCCATCAGTGATGCCACGCTCTACATTCGCCACGGCTATGCCGACGCCATCATCGCCGGTGGATCTGAGGCGGTGATCACCCCCATGCCATTGGCGGGTTTCTCGTCCATGCGCGCGTTGTCGACACGCAACGATGACCCCGCAAGGGCTTCCCGCCCTTGGGACAAGGATCGCGATGGATTTGTCATCGGAGAGGGATCGGGCATCGTTGTGCTTGAAGAGCTCGATCATGCCCGCAGACGGGGTGCGCCGATCCTCGCCGAGGTGCTGGGTTTCGGGATGTCCTCGGACGCCAGCCATATCTCGGCGCCGTCGGAGGATGGAGACGGGGCGATTCGCTGCATGCGGGCGGCGCTCGACGACGCCGGGCTCAATCCCGAAGACGTTGACTATGTCAACGCCCACGGAACCTCGACCCCGGCCGGCGATGTCGTCGAGACCATCGCGATCAAGGGTGCCTTTGGCAGCCATGCAGAGAAGATCATGGTTTCTTCGACCAAGTCCATGTCCGGACATCTGCTCGGCGCCGCCGGAGGGTTGGAGTTCGGACTTTCGGTCATGGCGGTCAAAGAAGGTATCGTGCCGCCGACGATCAACCTCGATGAGCCCGACGCCGAGAACGATCTCGACTATGTCGCGCACACTGCACGTGAGGTTCCCCTCAAGGTCGCATTGACCAATTCATTCGGGTTCGGCGGCACCAACGGTTGTCTGCTGGTCGGCGCGTCGGACTGAGTTCGTGATCATCCGAGCCATCTGCTCGCGGCCCCCGGGCTGCGTCCGGCTGAGGCCTGTTTAGGAGTTCGGTGGTGGAACCGCAAGGTCCCAGCTTCGTCACAGGCCTGGTCCAGCTCGTCAACCGGATGGACCTCTACAACTTTGGTCGCTGGCTTGTACTGGCGCTCATCATCGGAGTGGTTGCCGGACTCGGCGCGGCGGTGCTCACATGGGGAGTTGACGGAGTTTCCGGTGTGCTCCAACACCGCGTGGTGGGTTTCGAGGCCCCCGGACACGGCGTCACGGACACGGGCGGGTGGCACCCTCCGAAACGCCCGTGGTTGTTGCTCCTCGTGCTGCCGGGCGCAGGTCTTCTGGTGGGCTGGATCGTGACCACTTTCGCCCCCGAGGCCGAGGGGCACGGCACCGACGCGGTCATCAATGCCTATCACCGCAAGGGGGCGCTCCTTCGTCCCCGCATCATCCCCGTCAAGCTCCTGGCCTCGGCCCTGACCATCGGTTCGGGCGGCTCCGCCGGTCGCGAGGGTCCGGTGGCCCACATCAGTGCCGGGTTTGCCTCGTATCTGGCGCAGTTGCTCCATTTGCCGACCCTCGATCGCAGGATTCTCGTCATCTGTGGCATGGCGGCAGGGATTGGTGGCATGTTCAGGGCGCCGCTCGGGGCCGCCCTCTTCGCCATCGAGGTTCTCTACTCGGAGAACGACTACGAGTCCGAGGCGTTGATCCCGGCCATCATGTCGTCCATCGTGGCCTATGTTGTGAACGCGTCGCTCACCGGCTGGCACCCCATCTTCCGCACCGACATCGAGCAGTTCACGTCGCCCAGGGAGCTGATCGCCTATCTCGTCCTCGGTTTCGTGCTCGCCGTGGTGGGAGTGATCTACGTCAAGGTCTTCTACGGCATGCGCGACGAGGTCTTCGCCAAGCTCCCCGTGCCGGCCATGGTCAAACCGGCCATCGGCGGACTGCTGATCGCGATCTTGGCACTGGTGGTGCCGCAGGTCATGTCCGGGGGCTATGGCTGGCTTCAGCTCACCCTCGACGGCGCGTTGCCGCTCAAGATCCTGCTGCTGCTCCTACCGGCCAAGATCCTCGCGACCTCGTTCACCATTTCTTCCGGTGGATCAGGGGGGGTCTTCGCGCCGTCCCTCGTCATCGGCGGAGTCACCGGAGCCGTCTTCGCCGCCGTCGCCGAGCGTGTCACGCCGGGTTTCGCGCCGGCCACCGCGGCGTGCGTCCTTGTGGGCATGGGTGGTTTCTTCGCCGGAGTCGCCAAGGTGCCCATCGCGTCGCTGATCATGGTTGCCGAGATGAGCGGTTCTTACAATCTGCTGGTGCCGTTGATGCTGGTGTGCTCGATCGTCTTCCTACTCATGCGTGGTGTGTCCATCTACGAAGCCCAGGTACCGACGCGGATCGACTCGCCGGCCCATATCGGCGAACTCCAAATGGACGTACTGGAGAAACTCACCGTTCGCGAAGTGATGGACACCGAGCAGGAGCTGATCTCAGTGACGCCCGGAACTCCTTTTCCCCGGATCATCGAGATCGTTGCGGAGACCGAGCAGCACGCGTTTCCGGTGGTCGATGACGAGGGTATTGTCATCGGGCTGTTCAGCGTGACGGACGTACGGCGGATGATGGCGAGCCCGGATGTATGGTCGGTTCTGGTGGCCTCGGATCTCTCGGTGGCGGCCGCGACCATGGCCTATCTCGAGCTCGATGACGACCTCCACACCGCCGTCCGGCGTTTCACCGCCTTCCGACACGAGAATCTCCCCGTCTTCTCGGCGCCGCCGCCGTCGCGGGTCGAGGGCCTGCTTTCCTATCAGCGGGTGCTCGAGGTCTACGACGAGGAGATCCAGCGGCTGCAGGCGGAGCATGAAGTAGTCGACAGTCAACTGTGAACTGTTGACTCCAAATAGGCTGTCAACTCGATCTTGTTGTTGCCAGGTCGCTGTGCATCATCATCAGCGCGCAGATTGCGAGTTCCCCCCAGTTGTGGACATAGCCCAGCTGCCAGTGGGAGATGGCGTGGTAGGGGCGTCCGTCGTCGAGCAGATCAAGACCGCGTCGGAGCTCGTGTTGAACCTCGGCGAGGCAGCCGGGAAGGCCGCCGGTTCGCTCCCGATGGCGACATACTTCCGCCCAGTCGGCGCGGCATTCCAAGGGGAAGGTGCCACCGGGCGTCAGCGGCGGGATCTCGGGGCCGGCAGGGGGTTCGAGGTCGTGTGGTTGTCCGGCCAGACGAATTCGCAAGAGCTTGGCCGCCGAGGCGACCAGTCCGGAGACAACGTGGGTCGCCTGAAGACCATCGTACTGTCCGGACCGTGACGTCTTGTCGAACCAGGTGCAGAACTTGCGGGCCTTGAACTCGAAGAATTGGATCTGGGACTCGTCACTCACGGTCTGATCATCTCATGGGTGAGAGGAGAACTCGATTCGTGGCCGTTTTCGGGTTCCGGACGCCGACGCTGACCCTGCCAAGGATTGCGATGATTGGCGCGTTCGACGCGCCACCGCAATTCGTCCGACGAATTGCCGCAGCGTGGCATGGTTCTGTTACACTCTGCCGCGGATGAATGACTATTCAGTGTTCCCCAGAATTCAACCAGGGAGGTAGGTCGTGAACTGTATTGTCTGTGTGACCAGTGTCCCGGACACGGCGTCGGTGATCAAGATCGGACCCGACGGCAAGAACATCGACGAAACCGGCATCAAGTGGATCGTCTCACCCTTCGACGAGTATGCTCTCGAAGAGGCCCTTCAGATCACCGAGGCCAAGGGTGGAGAGGTCACGGCCGTGACCTACGGCCCCGCGCGGTCGGAAGCCGCGCTCAGGGACTGTCTGGCTCGTGGCGCCCACAAGGCGGTCCACGTGATCGGCGGCGAAGCCACTCTCGGTGACAGCTTCACCATCGCCAAGGTCCTCGCCAAGGCCCTCGATGGACGCGAGTACGACCTGGTGCTCTGCGGCAACATGGGCGTGGGCACCGATTGTGCCCAGGTGGGCCCGATGCTTGCCGAACTCGTCGATATCCCGCACGTGGCCAACGTCACAAAGCTCGAGGTCGGTGACGACTCGCTCAGTGCGGGTCGCGACGTCGAGGGAGGTCAGGAACAGGTCGAGAGCCCTCTTCCGGCTCTGCTGACGTGCCAGAAGGGGCTCAACGAGCCGCGCTATGCCGCCCTCAAGGGCATCATGGCCGCCAAACGCAAACCTGTGGACAAGATCGAGGTCGCGACCCTCGGCATCGACGAGGCGACAGACTCGACATACAACGTCCGCAGCCTCGAGCTGCCGCCGCCCAAGTCCGAAGGCACCATCATCCAGGGTGAGGACGATCCGGCGGGCGCCGCGGCGCAGCTGGTGAACCTCCTTCGCAACGAAGCGAAGGCGATCTAGGGAGGCGATGATGGCTGGAATTTTGGTTTTTGTTGAGCAGCGCAACGGCGACATTCGCCAGGCCTCGCTTCAGGCCATCTCGGAAGCCCACCGGCAGGCCGGCGGCGATGTCGCCGCGGTCTTTGTCGGATCGGGGATCGGTGACGCGGCCGCGGGCCTCGGCGCCTACGGCGCAGCCAGGGTCTTTCTCGCCGACGATCCAAACCTCGCTCTCTACTCCTCGGAGGGATACGGCGAAGCGGTCGCCAAGGCCGTTGAGTCGGCGGCGCCGAATGCCGTCTTCTTCGCCGGCACCGCCATGGGCCGCGATCTCGCCCCTTGGGTGGCGGCCAAGCTCGGAACCGGCGCCCTGGCCGATGTCGTTGCCCTTGAAAAGGACGGCGACCAGTTCGTTGCCCGGCGCCCGGTCTACTCGGGCAAGGCGTTCGCGACGGTCGATTCGGCCGGTTCCAAACCCCAGGTCATCAGCCTCCGGCCCAATGTCTTTGCCGCGGAAGAGACCGGTGGCTCGGCGGAGGTCGTCGCCCTCGACGGTCTTTCCCTCGCCATCCGCGCCGTGGTCAAGGACCTCCTGGACACCGGAGGCGGCGAGATCGATGTCGCCGAGGCCGACATCATCGTCTCCGGTGGTCGCGGTCTCAAGGGCCCGGAAAACTTCGCCCTGATCCGTGAGCTGGCTCAAGCCCTCGGTGGAGCGGTCGGCGCGTCGCGCGCCGCAGTCGACGCCGGCTGGATCGCGCACAAGCACCAAGTGGGTCAGACCGGCAAGGTGGTGAGCCCGTCGCTCTACGTCGCCGCCGGCATCTCGGGCGCCATCCAGCACCTCGCCGGGATGAGCTCATCCAAGATCATCGTCGCCGTCAACAAGGATCCCGACGCACCGATCTTCAAGATTGCCGATTACGGCATCGTCGGCGATCTTTTCGATGTGATTCCACCGATGGTGGAGGAGGTCAAAAAGCTCGCCGGTTGATTTGGGGCCAACCCGAAAAGCCAAAGCGGCCCTCCGGGGCCGCTTTTTTCGTCACAACCACCAAGGCACGAAGACACAAAGGAGATCACGAAGGCACCCCACATCACGTTTTTGGACACGGATCGACACGGATTTCGCGAATCAACGCATTTCAGGCACAGGGTGGCGTTGGCTTTGTCTTCGATCACCGCCGCCCGCTGGAGCCGAGGTTCCAATGGCTGCGGGTCGGGGTATCATCAGAACGGATAATTGAGCTACAAGGTTGTATTTCTCGCGTTTCGAATCCTGGGAGCGACGGAGGAGCGAATATGAGATTTACCGGCTTGATATCTGCGTTATTGCTGTTCTTTGGCGCCGTCCCGGTGGACGCCGTGAAGGTCACAATCGAAAAAGAGATGGTGTTTTCCCCGGAAGGCCACCTCATCGGGCACCGGAGCATCAGTACCGAAGATCTTGACGCCCTCCGCGCATCTCTGATTTCGGACTACGCGACATTTCTCGTCGTTGAGGTTGCAGAGGAGGATCTTCCCACCTTCGTGAACCTCGCGGGGGGAGGGCAGTTCTCATATAGCATCAGACGAGATTTCGAGCTCATCGAAATCAATGGTTACACGTTTTCGTCATTCGACAGCGGTCCGGCCTTGCCCCAAGGGCTCTCGATTGCGTCGTACGATGGAGGAGTCGGGCTGTATCTTGTCCAGTTCAAGGCACGGGTAACGTCCGAGTGGCTCCAACACACAAGGTCGATCGCGTCGGTCATTGCCTATTTCCCTCATAACACATTCCTCGTAAGGACATCTCCCCAGGGGGCCGATCAATGCAGGCTCCTGACCGGTGTGCAGCACGTCAGCCTGTTTCAGCCTGCATACAAGATCTCATCAGTTCTTCTAGACGCCGACAGAGCGGTGGATGTGGGAATCCGGCTCGACGGTCAGCGTGATCTGGGCGCCGTTTCGCTGTTCCTTGAAGCGCTGACCTCCCGTCCTGTTGACATCAGAGGCGAGTCGGATACCCGGTATACAAGACTCGAGCTGACGAAGGACGAGATTGTCCTGGCCGCCAAGAGACCGGAGGTCCTATGGATCGAGCCGGTTTTGTCGATCGAGCCGAGCGGCGAACGCCAGGCCATGGTCGTTGCCGGGTTGCACGACGGAACCCGGCCCAACGACCCCGAGCCGGGTGCGACCCATGACGGCTATGAGGATTGGCTTCTCGAAAAGGGCTTTTGCACTCCGAGCTCCGCTCCATCCGGTTGCCTTCCGTACTGGACGAAGGTAGGGGTCTTCGACTCCGGTTTGAACACGATGGTGTGCCCGGCCGCGAGCTACAACCCGGCAACAGGGACCTGCAGCGCCTGGAGCACCAATCATGAGCACCCCGATTTCGATCATGCGTCGAATCTGCAGTCCGCCTGCTCGGGGTTGGACCCCGATTGCTACGGTCCTGTGCTGCAGGGGTTCTTCTGCGCAAAAGACCGCTCCGGTGACAATCAGTGCCTGGCGAACAACGAGTACACTTTTTCGGACGCGAGGATTCAATTCGGAGGGCATGGGACAGCATCGGCGTCCATTATCGCCTCCATCCCAACAGCCGCTCCCGTGGAACAGGACGATGGCGCCTACTTCCGTGGAACGGGTTTAGCGCCATCCGCTCAGTTGATCGTTGCCAAGTATTTGTATCTCTACCAGGGGGGAGGTTCAAGCGATCCGGGAATGTCCGAGCTGGAATACGAGGACCTGATGGTCCTTGTTGCTGACGCCGGCGCACGGTTTGCGAGCAACAGCTGGAACCTGATACACCCTCAGCAATGGTGGGACCCCAATGACCCGCGGGCGGTTCCGATGCTGGGGACTGGGTATACGGGGTTCTCCGCCATGACGGACCAGCTCGTTCGAGACGCCAGCGGTGAGACCGAGGGGTTCACGGATCCTATGACAATCGTTTTCTCCGCCGGAAACGTACCCGGATTCGACAACACCTGGGTGACATCACCCGGAAACGCGAAGAACGTGATCTCCGTGGGCGCCACGAGAGGGTGGTCGACAACAGGCGCGGCGGGCGCCGCTCACTATGACTGTCCGAGCGTGGATCATGAGATCGACGATATCTGCGGCGGTGCAGGATGGAGCTCGCGCCGCATGTACATCGGCGAGGACGATTCGGGGAATGACCTTCCGCGGTTCAAACCGGACCTGGTGGCGCCCGGATCACAGATCGCTGCGGCGCGGGCCCAAGAATCGACATTTGTCGACTACTACACCTGTTTCAGGGGAACCAGCGCTGCGGCGCCTGCGGTGACCGCTGCGGCAATCCTCGCCGATGCGTGGTATCGCCACGTGATCAGCGATCCCGTCTCCAACCCGTCTCCGGCGATGGTCAAGGCCATGCTCGTGGCGCACGCCGACGACATGTATGGCGGGTACGACCATCTCACTTCATCGACAATTCCCCACTCGCCGTCACCGGAGCAGGGTTGGGGAAGGGTCAACCTCGACGGTCTGCTTCAGGAAGATGTCGAGGTGACGGTCTACGACGAAGACCACAACTCTCCACCAACGCGTCGTTTCACCGATGCCGGCGACTACTGGTCGGTGGAGCTCGAGGCGGACGACGAAACCAAGTCCATCATCGCCGTGATGGCCTTCACCGATGCCGCGTCGTCCCCAACGGAATCGGGTTCGCTGGTCGTCAACAATCTCAATATGACCATTGTCAAGCCGGGATCTGCCCGAAACCTGAAGCACTACAGGGCAAATGATTTCGCGGCCGGTAGCTGGTACTCGAAGAAGTACACGGTGAACTTCCATCCTGCGTATCTGAACGACGAGCACAACAACGTCAAGGTAGTCCGGGTCCCAGCTGGTGAGATCACTTCTCCGTTTACGCTGAGGGTTCAAGCGATCGGCGTCAACGCTGAGGCTGTTCCGGGTATCAGCGGTGAAACCGAGAACCAGGACTTCGCCCTGTATGTCTACAACGCGGCGCCAACGCAGTAGTCGGAGGTGTGTGATGCTGATTGGGCGCACAAGTATTGGTCGGTGGCGGGCGTTTCTCAAAGCGACGGTGATTGGTGTTGCGGTTCCGTTGTTGACGAATGCGGCTTTAGCCCAGCAGACTGTTGTCATTCCCGCTATCTCGGACAACACACCAGGGATCAACGGCAGTGTCTGGGCCACCGAGGTGCAGATCATCAAGAAGGACCCGCAGGACTCGTTGACGGTCCGCCGGCTCTGGGTCTGTGTGCCGGAAGGCGGCTTTCTCGAGGATCCCGGCACGGCACTTGTCTGGGAGATGCCCCTTTGGAACACCTCTCGAGATCGACTGCTGACGCTGTTGGGCGAGGACCTCTTGGACGGCACGGACTCGTCCCTTGGCGCTGTCGCACTGGTCATCGACGGGGGTGAGGCCATCGTCAATGCCAGGGTTGCCGATGTCTCGCGTGGCAGGTGGGTGGGAATGACACCCTTCGGTCAGGGGCAGCGCGTTGCGACCAACCTTGAACCACTCACCGGTCCGTCGTTTCTGCCCTGGGTCGGAGGCTGCCGAAACTCGCCGTGCAGCCTCACACCACCTCTCGAGTGGGACTACTTTCGCAATAACCTCGGGTTCGTGAATCCGAACCCTGAGCCGTTGGTCATCTCCGGTCTCGCGATTCCTTTCGGTCCGGACAGCGGTAGCGGGCTGGAAGAGTTCGAGCTATCCGAAGATCTTTACGAGACTTTCGAACGAACCATACCGCCGTACGGATGGGTCCAGTTCAGGTGGGTGGCGAGACAGTATTTCGGCTTCGATATCTGGGGAATGTGGAGGATACCTCTTGCTGGTTTTGTCATCAACCTGGATCCGCACCAGAGCTTTGCGTACTTCGCCTACGCATCGACGGTCTTCGCACCGGACCCCGACTCGGGGGTGCCGGTGTTCAACGATCCGATGTTCATCCCGGCCGAGGCTGGCTACATCCCGCCCTTCACGCGAGATCCCTGAAATCCGTGTCGATCCGTGTTCATTGCGATGACTTCGTGATCGACTTCGTGTCTTGGTGTCTTCGTGGTTGCGACGGCGCGTCCGCTACCGGGTGCGTTTCTCCGAGTAGCCGACGACATCGCTGGCCTTTTCTGAGACGGTGATCCGCCCCTCGATGTGGCTTCCCTCGGCGGCGGCAACCCTTGTGGCGGTGACATCGGCCTCGACCCGGCAGGTGGCGCGCATGTCGACCTTACGGTTCGCGCTGACCGTGCCCCGAAGCTCTCCCTCGACGACGAGATCGGTAGTGGTGAGCTCGCCGGAGAAATGGCTGCCGGGGCGCATCCAGACCAGGCCCTCGATCTCCATTTCTCCCTCGAAGGAGCCCCAGATCTCGAGGTTGGTCGCTCCGCGGATGGCGCCCTTGATCTGGACATCTCGACCGATGATGCTGGCGAAGCCCTCACGCTCATCGGTGAAGCGTCGGTTCGGGCTGGGTTCCGTCTGCCTTTCCGCCATGGATCCTCCGTCCGGAGACGATGTCGGTACATTGAGAATAGCAGGCATTGACGTGTGCCTCACAACATTCGGGGCAATTCGACGCACCTTCTCTATCGTGCCCCGGAATCGCGCCGACGTGGTATCCTTCGCGACCAGCGTGCGCCTGTAGCCGGGCGCCGGAGGCACCGTGGACCTGCAAACTCTGATCCTGAATCTTCAGCACTTCTGGGCCGAGCACGGTTGCGTGATTCAGCAGCCCCTCGATCTCGAGGTGGGTGCGGGCACCATGCACCCCGAGACCTTCCTCCGGGTACTCGGCCCCGAGCCCTATCGGGTGGCTTATGTCCAGCCTTCCCGTCGACCGGCGGATGCGCGCTACGGCGAGAATCCCTTCAGGCTCGGGCGCCACCTCCAGCTGCAGGTGATCCTCAAGCCATCTCCCGATGACGTCCAGGGTCTCTTTCTCCGGTCGCTCGAAGCCCTGGGAATCGATCCCGCGGTGCACGACATCCGATTTGAAGAAGACAACTGGGAGTCGCCCACTCTCGGCGCGTGGGGGGTCGGGTGGCAGGTGCTCCTCGACGGCATGGAGGTCACCCAGTTCACTTACTTCCAGCAGGCCGGTGGGATCGAGCTGGCGCCGATTTCCGCCGAGCTCACCTACGGCCTCGAGCGGATCGCCATGTTCCTCGGTCGCAAGGACTCGATCTACGACATCGAGTGGGGCGGCGGCGTCCCGTACGGCAAGATCCGGCTGATGGACGAACGCGAGTCCTCGACCTATGGGTTCGAGGTCGCCGATGTCGAGATGCTCCGCCGGCACATGGAGGACTGGGAGGCCGAGGCGCGGCGCTGTCTCGATCACGATCCGCCGCTGGTCATTCCCGCGGTTGAGGCCACTCTCAAGACCTCTCACCTGTTCAATCTGATGGATGCCCGCGGCGCCGTCTCGGTCACCGAGCGGGTCGGGCTCATCGCCCGGGTGCGCAAGAACGCCATCCGCGCCGCCAAGGCCTATGTCACGCAACGGGAAGAGCTCGGTCACCCGCTGGGCAACGCCCTCGAGGAGGTGGACTGATGACCGCCTTCCTGCTCGAGTTGCGTACCGAGGAGATTCCGGCCAACGCGCTGCCCGATGCCCGCCGGCAACTCGGTGAGGGTCTTCGAAAGGGTATAGCCGAAGCCGGCTTCGACGGCATCGAGATCCGAATCATGTCCACAAGTCTACGGCTCGTCGCCACGGTGGAGAACCTGCCCGAGCGGCAGGCCGATCGTACCGAACGGATGACCGGACCACCCACCCGGATCGCCTATGACGATGACGGGAAACCGACCAAGGCGGCCGAGGGCTTTGCCAAGAAGGCGGGTATCTCGGTCGACCAACTCGAAACCGAGTCCACCGACAAGGGCGAGTATCTCGCCGCGACGGTGGTGCATGAAGGTCGGGCGAGCGCCGAGATCCTCGGTGAGCTCGTACCGGCCGTCGTCGGCTCCATGCGATTCCCGAAGATGATGCGGTGGGGCCTCGGTGAGTTTTTCTTCGTGCGGCCGGTCCACGGTCTCGTCGCGCTCTTGGGCGGCGATGTGGTCCCGATGGAGGTGTTCGGAACCGAAGCGGGACGCACCACCGTCGGTCACCGGGTCCACGCACCCGGTGATTTCGAGGTGCCCTCCGCCGACGATCTCGCTTGGGAACTCGCCAACCGGGGCGTCCTCATCGATCCCGACGAACGCCGCCGCGTCCTCGATGAGCGGGCCGCGGAGCTCGCGGCCGAGGCGGGTTGTCGGGTCCACCCCGATGACGCCCTCGTGGCCGAACACGTCGAGCTGGTGGAGTACCCGGGTCTGCTGCGCGGGGCCATCGATCCGGAGTATCTCGAGCTGCCGTCCGAGGTCGTGATCACGACCCTGCGCTATCACCAGAAGTGTCTCATCCTCGAGAACGAGGACGGATCGTTGGCGCCGCAGTTTCTCGCGGTGATCGATCGTCGAGATGACCCCGAAGGCCTTGTCCGACAGGGCAACGAGTGGGTGATCGGTGCGCGGTTGGCCGATGCGCGCTTCTTCTTCGAAGAGGATCGAAAGCGATCGATGGAGGACTGGTCGGAAGGGCTCGAGCGGCTCGAGTTCCACCGGGTGCTCGGCTCCATCGCGGCCAAGGCCGACCGAGCCGGTGCGCTGGCGGCGGCGCTCGCTGAACGACTGGGCCTCGATCTCGATGCCGACGCACTGCGTCGAGCCGCCCACCTGGTCAAGACCGATCTTCTGACCAACATGGTAGTGGAGTTCCCCGAGCTCCAGGGTGTCATGGGCGGTCACTATCTACGGCTCGAAGGCGCCGCCGAAGAGCTGTGGACCGCGGCTCGCGACCACTACCGTCCGACGGGATTCGACGGTGAGATTCCGGCATCAGACACCGGTCGGTTGCTCGGGCTGGCCGATCGGCTCGACACCATCGCCGGGCTGTTCGGGGTCGGAGAGATTCCGAAGGGCTCCGGAGACCCGTTCGGTTTGCGCCGAGCGGCGCAGGCCGTCGTCAAGATCACCGCGGAGTCCGGCTGGGCGCTCGATCTCGTCGACGCCGCCGGTGCGGCGGTGGACGGACTCGCGGGTGTGATCGACGGCCCCGCGACCGAAACCTCGGCCAAGGTACGCGATTTCCTGGCCGGCCGGGTTCGTCGATACCTGAGGGACGTGGTTGGGGTGAGCGGCGATGCCGCCGATGCCGTGATGGCGGCGGGCTGGGGCGATCTTTCCGAACTACGCGCCCGCGCCGAGGCCCTCGACGCGGTGCGGACGTCCGATCGGATGCGGGCCCTGGGTCTCGCGTTCAAGCGGGTCAAGAACATCACCGAGCAGGCCGGCGAGACGGTCGTCGATCCCGAGCTCTTCGAGCAGGACGAGGAGCGCGAGCTCCACGCCGCGGCCGACGTCTTTGCCGATCGGCTCGCCGGGTGCGTCGGCGCCCGCCGCTTCGACGACGCCTTTGCCGAGATGGGCAAGCTGGCCGAGGTCCTCGACCGGTTCTTCGTGGAAGTGCTGGTGATGTGTGACGATGAGAAAATCCGCGACAATCGTGTCGCATTGTTGACCAAGTTACGACGAGATTTCTTGACCCTGGCGGACCTGTCGAGGCTCCAGGTCGATGGAGGCAAAGAGTGAACGACACCAAGTACGTCTATTCGTTCGGCGGTGGCTCGGCCGATGGCCGCACCGACATGAAAAACCTGCTCGGCGGCAAGGGCGCCAACCTGGCCGAAATGGCCAACATGGGCATTCCGGTGCCCGCGGGCTTCACCCTCACCACCGAGATCTGCACCTATTTCTACGACCACGATCAGACCTATCCGCCCACCCTCGAAGCCGAGGCGGACGCGGCCATGACCAAGGTCGAGGAGATCATGGGCACCAAGTTCGGCGATCCCACCGACCCTCTTCTGATTTCGGTGCGTTCGGGCGCCCGGTCATCCATGCCCGGCATGATGGAGACGGTGCTCAACGTCGGGCTGTGCTCAGCCACCATCCCCGGCCTCATCGCCAAGACCGGCAACGGACGTTTTGTCTACGACGCATACCGCCGCCTGATCATGATGTACTCCGATGTCGTCATGGAGAAGGCCGCCGGGGTCGAGCCCGAGGAGGGTCAGGGGATCCGCCAGCAGCTCGACCGGATGCTCGACGAGGTCAAGGAAGCCCACGGCTATGTCACCGACGCCGATATCTCGGAAGAGCACCTCAAGGAGCTCTGCGACAGCTTCAAGGCCAAGGTGAAAGAGGTTCTCGGCGCCGAGTTCCCGGATGATCCGAAGGAGCAGCTCTGGGGCGGCATCGGCGCAGTCTTTTCTTCGTGGAACGGCAAGCGCGCCGTCTCCTACCGCCGGATCGAAGGCATCCCCGATGACTGGGGCACCGCCGTCAACGTCCAGGCCATGGTCTTCGGCAACATGGGTGACAGCTCG
>JARFRM010000028.1 GCA_029287235.1 Thermoanaerobaculales bacterium | reverse complement strand
GCTTGTCCTGCGTCAAAATTGTAGCGCCGGCGCCCCCGCCGGCGTCGACGGCGTTTCCTCCGGTGGGCGCTGGGTTCACTCAGTGTTGGTGGTCTTTGGCCGGCGGGGGCGCCGGCCCTACAAAGGCCCGGTGTTCTTTTGTGCGCCGCCGGGAGACCGATGGGTGAACAATAGAATGAACGGCACGTCCGCCGCACGTTTTCTCGCCTCCTGGTGCGCGGTACCGACCGAGGTTGACAGCTGGAGCGAGGTGGGCGACTGTTCGCTGCCGCTGCCGCTGCCGCTGCCGCTGCCGCTGCCGCTGCCGCTGCCGCTGCCGCTGCCGCTGCCGCTGCCGGTTGGCGCTCCAGAATCCAGCGGGTCAGGCGAGGATGGAGTAGCCTCCGTCGACGATGATGGTCTGTCCGTGGATCATGGAGGCGTATTCGGTGCAGAGATAGATCACCGTGTTCGCCACATCCTGGGGGCTGAGCAGCCGACCGGCCGGAGTCCTGAGACGGGCGGCCTCAAGGAGCTCTTCGCGATTCGGGAAATGGAGCAGCGCATCGGTGTCGACGGTTCCCGCCGACACGGCGTTGATCCGCACCCCGTCGGGGGCGAGCTCGGCGGCGAGGTGGCGCACCATGGACTCCAACGCGGCCTTTGATGCGCCGACCGCGGTGTAGTTCGGGATGGCTCGGACGGCGCCCAGGGATGACACGGCGACGACGGTCTTCTCACCCTTGGAGTCGAGCTTGACGAAGTTCTGAATGATGGGCAGCAGGGCGGCTGCGTTGATGTGCATCGCCCAGTCGAAGTGATGCATTGTCAGCTCTTTGGCCGACTTCAGAACACCCGAGGCGGCGTTCGAGATCACCATCTCGAGCCCGCCCCATTCCTGATCGATGGTGGCGAAGATTTTCTCGACGTGATCGGGGTTCGCCACATTCCCTTTGACGAGAAGACAGCGGACGCCGCGTCCTTCGATTTCGCGAGCCGTCTCTTCCGCACGATTGCGGCCGCGGAGATAGTTGATGGCGACGTCCACTTTCAAGTCCGCCAGGGAGTGCGCGATCGCCCGGCCGATGCCCCGCGACGATCCCGTAACAAGCGCTCGTTTGCCACGGAGTCTGAGATCCATACTCACCTCCAGAGATCACGCTATCGTGGTCTTTGAATGAACGCAAGAGATTACGGTTACCGTCATACCCCGGATTTGCCCTTGACAGTTGGCTTTTTCGCATCCACTATAGATCCACATTAGCGTTCGGAGGTTTGCATGAACAAGACAGAAATGGCGTTGAAGCTTGCGAAGAAAACCGGCCTGAGCCAGGGCAAAGCAGCGGACATCGTGGATGTGATGTTCTCCGCCCAGCCCCGAAAGGGAATTATCGCCAGCGCGCTGGACGCCGGCGAGAAAGTGACCATTCCCGGCTTTGGGACCTTTGCCACCAAGAGTCGTGGTGAGCGCCAGGGCCGTAACCCGGCCACTGGTGAGACCATCACCATCAAGGCCAAGAAGTACGTCCACTTCAAGCCTGGCAAGACTCTTCGCGAGCGAGTCGAAGTTTAGTTTCAGGGACTGATCCGCACCGCGCACTCGGACTCAGGACCGGGGGAGGTGTGGGTGAGTTATGAGACACCAACGGACGAGGCCGAGCGAAATGCTCGGCCTCGTGTTTTATTATTTTCAGTCCTGGGCCCTCGAGCCTCAGGGCTGTTGGGTGAAGTCATAACGCCAGGTGACAAACGTGTGCGTGGTGATCGCAATCCCGTTCTTGGTCCCGGGTTTGTACCGATAGCCCTTTGCTGCTTCGAGGGCGGCTTCCGGAATTCCCCAACCGGTGTGGTCGGCGCGAAGGACCACGACCTCGTCGATACCGCCGCCGGCGTTCACGGTCTGTCGAATGACGACCACGCCCTTGCCCTTTGAACGCTGGGCGTTCCTCGGCCAGGTCAAGGGCTGAGATTTGACGACAACCGGGAGCGTGTCGGCCTCCTCGGGGCTGACGAAGTCTCCGAATCTCACCGAAGCTGCGGCGGTACCCGATTTCGGTTGTGGCGGCGAGGTCGGCGATGGAGCCATCGGCGGAGGCGTCTTCTCGGTCTTCCGCGCGTCTGTGGAATCCTCTGCGCCCGGTTTGGCATCACTCGCCCCAACGGCGGTACCGACGACGGCCTCCTCGACCGGCGATGGCTTGCTCGCCGCCTCCTCCGCTTCCCGGCGTTCGGCCTCCAGCTCATCCTGTTGGAGGCGCTGGGCCTCTTCTTGTTTTTCGATCTCCTGCATCAATTTCTTCTGAGTCGCGGCTTCAGTCGCCGCCGCCGCCGCGCTCTGGGCGGCGCGCCGCTCGCTTCTTTGAAGGCTGCGTTGGAGCTCCTCGATCCGGGTTTGGCGGGCGATGAGCTCCTGCCGGATCTCTTCCTCGCGCTCCGCCATCATTTCCTGGACCATCTCCTGAGTCAGGGTTCGCAGGCGATCTTCCTGGGCTTGCCTTCGGGCGGCGATCTCCTCCGCGGTCGGTGTCGGAGTCGGCGGGGGCTGCTGTGGTCCGAGCCCTCTTCCGATCCAGAAGATCCCGGTGGCGATCGCGGCGATGGCGACACCACCAACGGCATACCACAGACCGCGCCTGTCTTTTCGTCCCGGTGCCGGTGGGACAGCTTCAGGTTCGAGCGCCATCCCCCCCGGCTCCCCCGTGATGACTCCGGAAGCCGTTTCCGGTTCCTCTTGCTCGGTGGCGACATACGGCCCGATGTCGATCTCAGACTCGTTCTGCATGGCGATCTCGTCCTCTTCGATCTCGGAACGAAAGAGACGGTCCGCGAAGAGCGCGAGGTTGAAGGTCGTCGGTGAGTAGGCGCCGCCGTAGATGAGCTTGTCGAGCTCGGTTCTGAAGTCGGAGGCGGTGCTGAAGCGGTCACCGGGTGTCGGGGCCAGGGCGCGGGTGAGAATGGAGCGGATATCTGGAGCCAGAGCTTCTCCGTCCCAGGCGACATGCGCCGCCTGGAGCGCATCGCCACGATCATCGGGCGCCACCGGCAGGGCGGTGCCGGTGAGGAGATGAAAGAGGATCGCGCCGAGCGAGTAGACATCGCCCTCTTGGGATGATCTCCGGTCGGCGAGAACCTCGGGTGCGAGATAGGCTCGTCCACCGGGAACCGCTTCCGGGTCATCGAGTGCGCCGAGTAGGGCGTCCCCAACCCCGAAACCGCTGACGGTGGCCTCGCCGTCGTTGCTCAGGTAGATCAGGCCGGGGTGGAGGAAGCCGTGAGCGACCACCTTCCCCGAGAGCTTCACGGCCTCGCCCGCGACGAGCGCGAGGGCGAGCTTTTCGATGATCAGCAAGGTGTTGTCAGGTTGGAGTGGAAAGGCCTCGTCACGGGCTCGAGCCAGGACACGATTCAGGGGCTGACCGGCGATATAGTCACAACCCAAGGCGGCGACCCCGCCGGCCTCGAAAAATTGCGGGTTTTTCGGAAGTTGGGCACCGGTCAGGGTCTCGCCGATGATTCGCGCCTGCTGGAAAGACGCTGCGATCTCGTCTCCGGACAGGCCGGCGCCGTCCAGAACCCGCAGCCAGATATTGCGATCGATGGATTCTTCCTCGATGATCCCAGCCCGGTAGAGGCGGCCGAGATCGTCCTGGTAGATCTCCCTAAGCAGGATGCAAGAGCCGAAGACATCGTAGGACTCAGCCATTTGCCCTCCAACTATCAAAGGTACACCGGGGTTCGTCGACGGTCAACGACGGGAACGCTGCCATCTCGCGACGGCCTGGTTGTGCTCGGTCAGGGTGCGCGAGAACGAGTGCCCGCCGTCGGGTGAGGCGACGAAGTAGAGGAACCGATGCTCCTCGGGGGAGATGGCCGCTCTGATCGCCGCTCGACCGGGAGAGTTGATCGGCCCCGGCGGCAGACCGGGATAGCGATAGGTGTTGTACGGGTCGTCGACGCCCCAGTGAATCCGCAGCAGACGGCCGGTCCATTCGTCGCGCCGTTTGAGGGCGAAGACCACGGTGGGATCGCACTGCAGGAGCATGCCCCGCCGGAGGCGATTGAGATAAACGCCGGCGACTCGGCTGCGTTCCTCGGCCACCGCGGTCTCGGCTTCGACCAGGGATGCCAGAATCACGAGATCGAACGGCTCGCTCCAAAGCTCCCCAACCCGTGAAAGCTCCTCCTCCCAAACCAACCGTGAGCGCTCCACGAGATGGCCCGCGGCGGCCTCGACCCCGATGCCCTTGGCAAACTGGTAGGTGTCCGGGAAGAAAAACCCCTCGAGCGAGGGCGCCTCGGGCACCAGATCCTCGATCCAGTCGACACGCTCGGCGATGACCAGCCAGTCGGACTCGGTGCCGATGCCGGCGGCGGCCATCTGTGCCGCGACCGCCTCGAGATCGGAGCCTTCGATCACCGTTACCGAGACCATCTCGACCCGACCCTCGAGCAGAAGATCGAGGACATCCGCCGGCCGGCTCCCGGCGTCGATGCGGTAGTGGCCGAACCTCATCGACCGCCCCTCTGCCGCATAGCGCAGATAGAGACGACCGGCCACCTCCGAGGGCAACAGCTGGTGTTGCCGCAGAAGATCGAGGACTTCGCGGCCCGAAAGCCCTTGGGCGATGGTGAGCTCGACCGTGGCGGTGCTGCGGACTCCGTAGAGGTTCTTCCAGACCCAGAAGCCGGCGAGACCGGCACCGGCGATGACGAGCAGCAGGCCGACCGCGAGCACGGCGCGAAGCTTCATCGTTGTTCACCGTGGGCTTCTCGGCCCTCGAAATACTCCTCGAGAATGACCTGTGCCGCGATGTCATCCACCGGCTGAGAAGAATGCCGGGCCGATGATCTCGCCCTGCGGCGCGCCTCATTGGTGGTCAGGTACTCGTTCTGTACGGCCACCTCGATGCCGAACGCTTCGAGAGCGGCTGCCAACGCGTGGGTTCTCGCACAGCCCGGGGTTGGGGCGCCCTCGGCGTTTGTCGGCAGGCCGATGACCACGCCCTCGGCGCCGAAGCTCTCCATCACCGCGGCGATGTGTCTCACCGCCTGATCACGGCTCTCGTACGCCACGACCTCGAGCGGCGTGACCAGACCGGTGACATCGTCGCCCAGCGCGAGACCGAGACGTTTGCCGCCGGGGTCGATTCCAAGATACCGCATGGCCCCATTGTACGGGGCACCGACTACAATGACCGGGGCCTCGAATCAAAAAAGGCCGGAGAGGAGTTTGTGGACATCCAGGCGATCTTCGGGTCCCGTGCCGCCCATGGCCGGGAGGAGTGCTTCTCAGCGTCGCGCTTCCGCCATCGACGACCGGTGCCCGACCACCAAGGGTCGCGGGTCGAGCCCCGACGTGGCTCATGCCCGAATCTCTCGGCACCATGAGACGAGCTCGTGTCCTTGTCGCCCTGATGGTCCTGGCGGCTTCTGCCGCTCCGGCAACCGAGGCTCCTGCGGAGCAGGAACCGAGCCAGGACCAGGCCGTTCGAATGACGGCGGACCAGCAGGACTGCCAAGAGGATCGGGGGATCTGCCTCTTCACCGGCAACGTCAAGATCTTCTATCAGGACGTCACCCTCGCCTGTGATGAGGTCCTCTACAACGGAAGGTCCATGGATTTGGTCGCCCGCGGCAACGTGGTGGTCGATCAGGGGCCGAGCCGGTTCACCGCCGACGAGCTGCACTACAACCTGCGATCCAAGACCGGGCTCTTTCTCAACGCGACCGGCTACCTATCGCCGATGTATACCTTCTCCGGCCGTTCCATCGAGAAGCTCGACGAGACCCACTACCGGGTCGACAAGGCCGTCTTCACCACCTGTGAGGACGAAACCAAGCACCCCCCGTGGAGCTTCCACCTCAAAAAGGCGCTGCTCGAGCTCGAGGGTTACGGAAAATTCACCAGCTCGGCCGTCAAGATCCAGGGGGTTCCGGTCTTCTATCTGCCCTACATGGTCTGGCCGATCAAGAAGGAACGGGCGCCGGGTCTTCTCATGCCGGGATTCGGCTACTCGGATCGTCTCGGCACCTACATCGGACTGCCGGTCTATTTCCCTCTCGGTCAGAGCTGGGACACGACCTTCGTCTTCGAGTACTTCTCCAAAGGGTTCTACGGGATCGGCAATGAGCTCCGATGGGCGCCGGCCGCCCGGGCCAAGGGACAGCTCGACCTCTACACCATCTATGACGAGGAGAGTGCCGAGTGGCAGTGGCGGATCAACGGCCACCACGATCAGGCCGATGTCTTTGGTTTTCGACTCCAGGCACAGCTGGAAAACCTCTCCGACCCGGATTTCTTCCAGGACTTCGATCGCACCTTCGAGTCCAACACGAGGCGCGATGTTTACTCGTTTCTGTTTCTCACCCAGAGTTGGGGGCCGTACTCGCTCAACCTCAGCGCCGACCAGCGGCGGATCTTCTTCAACTACAACGACCCCGACCTCCTTCCGGACGACCCGGAAAAATCCACCACCTACGACACGGTTCTCGCCCGGCTCCCCGAGGCCGAGCTGAGGGTGCGCTCGACCCGGTTGGCCAACACCGATATCTACTGGAACCTCATCTCCTCGGTGAACCGTTTCTATGTCGACAAGCGAAACCCCGGAGACATCAGGAAAAACACAGGTTTGGTGGGCAACTACTGGCGTGGCGACGTCTTCCCCACCCTCAACTACACCCTTCCCGGACCGCCCTGGCTGACCGTGACCCCGCGATTCGGCGGTCGTTACACGTACTACACGGCGCGCTATGGCAAGGTGCCCGATCCCAGTGACCCGAGCGGACCGCCGACCATCACCGTCCTCGAAGACGAGCCCATCGATCGAGCCTTTGTCGCCGCCGGCGTCGACATTGGAGGACCATCGATCTCACGGATCTTCACCAAGCCGCGGTGGGGCTTTTCGAAGTTCAAGCACCTCGTCGAACCCCGGATCGAGTACGCCTATCTCGAGGGCATCGGATTTGCCAACGAGCTCCAGATCCCAATCGCCGACGAGGTCGACAGCACGCCCTTGGACAATCGGGTCCGGATCTCGTTGGCCAACCGGCTCTTCGGCCGCTCGGAGAAAAGCCTGAGCTCGATCGAGCTCGGCTCCTTCGAGCTCTTCCAGGAGTACTCTTTCTCGCGTCCCCTCAGTTTTGGAGACGGTGGCACCACCAGCGGCTGGGGGCCTCTGGTGGGCTCGCTGCGTGTCACCCCGAGCCCGGGCACCGGCCTCGACGCCCGGGCGAGCTTCGATTGGCTCAACCGGAATCTGAGGTCGACCTCGATCACCGGTTCCGGGCGGTCCGGCTTCGGTTCGCTCAATCTGACGTGGTACGCGGGGTTCAACCCCACCACCGGTGAACGTGTGTCATCGCAGGTGCGGACGCTCATCAACTTCCGCAAACCGGGGTTCCCGGTCACGGCGGCGCTCCACATCGCCTATGACGTGGAACAGAATGAGATCCAGCAGCAGCGCTATCAGATCGGCTGGAAGGGCAGCTGTTGGAGCATCTCCGCCGAGTACCGCGACCTCAAGATCGGGCTCTATCCGACTCGTGACTTCCGGATCGTCATCGAACTCAAGGGAGTCGGCGGTCTGCCCGAGATCAAGGGAAGCCTGGGCGGAGGGTAGGCAATTCGTTGGACGAATTGCGGTGGCGCGTCGGACGCGCCAAGCATCCGAGGCCGACGCTTTTCGGCCCCAAACTTCGTTTGAGGGGGCACTCGCGGGTAACCGCGTCGGGAGCATCATGCTCGGGGTGTCGTTGAAGACGCGATGGGCGGTCCCCGCGTTGCTAGCTAGATTTGACCCGGCACGGATGAGAGATCTTTCATACCGCTCAACCGCTGAAACGACCGTCCAGCCGCTCCGGATACCGCTCAACCGCTGAAACGACCGTCCAGCCGCTCGGGACACCGCTCAGCCGCTGAAACGACCGGAGGGCCCGTCTGACACCCTCAGTCAACGCGCGCGGCCTTCAGCTCCTGTCCACCCTGGTACAGCACCAGTTCTCTAGCCCGGCCGTCGTCACCGGGCACGAACTCGATCTCGGCCTCGACCTCGGTAATGAAATAGCGGGTCGTCGAGGCGGGGTGGAGTTCGATGGTTTGCTGGCCCGTGGCCTGGGACATCAACCTGTCGCCCTCCCGGGTGATGGTGAGGTTGAAGCCCGGTTGCAGCTCGTAGGTGCCCGCCCACAGGTCATAGAGTTCCGGTGAGACCGTTGCCACCGGCCGGTCGTCCGCAGTTTGCACGACGTCGCTGGTGCGCTCGGCCACCTCGACTTCCTCGGCGCCGCCCTGGTACATGAGCATGCGCGTCACCCGACCCTCGGCGTCGCGTTCGAAGGTGAAGTGGGAAAAGCTGCGCTGGTAGAAAAAGGCGTCCTTGGCGTGGGCGAACGCCTGCATCCGCACGCTTCCGGTTCGCTGGGTGTAGAGTCGATCCTCCTCAACGGTGACGTTGCGCGACTCGGTTTCACTGATCGTGTACACGCCGACGTACTCGTCGAGGGCCCCCGCGTCGAGGTCGATTGCCGTGCGGGTGGGGAGAGGGTTGCCTGCGGCCTTCGCCGCCATCTGGCGAACGACGTAGTCCGGTCCGGTGAGGTTGTCGGGGTTGTTGCACAGCAGGGCGATGTAGGTCTTGGCCCCGGGGATCCACACCGCATAGGTCGCGAAGCCGTGGATGCCGCCGCCGTGATCGATGACGGGCGTACCGTCGATTTCGCGCACCGAGAGGCCGTAGCCATAGCCGGTGCCCTCGCCGTCGTTCAACGTGAACTCGGTCGTCATGCGGGCCACCGACTCGTCGGTGAGCAGCTCCCCGCCGAATAAGCCGGCGTTCCACCGCGCCAGATCGCCGACGGTTGAGAGCAGTGAACCGGCTGCGTGGGGTTGAGTCATGCTCAGGAAGGGTGCGTTGGTGTAGCCGTCCTCGATGGCTTGATACCCGCTTGCACGGCTCGGGATGAGCTGCGATCCCCCATAGTGGCTGTTGGTCATGCCCAGGGGCTCGAAGATGTTCTCCTCGATGAAATCGGCGTACGACTGGCCCGACACCTTCTCGATGATGGCGCCGAGCAGCACGTACCCGGAGTTGCTGTAGCTCCACCGCTCGCCGGGGCCGAAGTCCATCTCGAGGTCGTCGAAGACATCGACGAGCTCCTCGGTCGTCAGATCGGCTCGGATCTCGTTGCCCACCATGTAGCCGGGGATCGAGGTGTAGCTGAAGATGCCCGAGGTGTGGGTCAGAAGGTGCTCGATGGTGATCTCGTACCCGTTGGTGGGATAGTCGGGCAGGTGCTTGGTGATCGGGTCGCCGACCGTCAGTTTCCCCCGCTCCTCGAGCAGCATGATCGCCGCGGCGGTGAACTGCTTGGTGATCGAACCGAGGCGGAAGACATGATCCGGTGTCAGGGGAACCCCGAGTTCGAGATCGGCCATCCCGCGCGCTCCC
>JARFRM010000020.1 GCA_029287235.1 Thermoanaerobaculales bacterium | reverse complement strand
CTGGACCGCCGTCGTTGCGGCGTTGTTCGCGATGCTCCCGTCGACATAGCCGAGCACCGAAGAATCGAAGTCGAGGTCGATGACCGCGGTGGCGATGTTGGCTGATCCCCCGGCGACGTTCGGTGGCGAGCAATCGAGGGTACAGCTCAGCGAGTCGGCACCGGGCCGCACAAAGACCCGTGCCTCGATGGTCGCAGATGCCGCAACACAGAAACGGTTGCTGCCATCGGCGGGGTTGATGATCTCGATGTCGATGGCGCTACCGGGCTGCGTCGTTTGAGCCGACGCAACCGAGCCGACCAACAGGAGGGCGAGGACACCAACGGATTGGAAAATTGCACGGGGCATCGAGAGACTTCCCCTTTCAATCTCACTTCTACCATTGTTGCACATACGTTTCGTGATCCGAACTCGGAAACGTGCGCGAGATCACTCACCAGTCGTGGCCGGGTTGATCTGGGAGCATATTTTCATCAAAACGACCCCGGCACGCCGGGGTCGTCGGATGTGATGACCGGTCTCGGGTCAGAACGTGTCTTCGTCGTCGAGAGAATCTCCGTTGCGTCCCGCAGCACTCATCTTTTCCCAGATCCACGAGCCGATAAAGTAGATTCCGACCAGGAGGACCAGGACAGGCCACCATTCATAGAACCACCGCATGTCGAAAAGGCCGAGGTTGTCGGCAAGAACCATTCCTGCCACAACGGTGAGAAAAATACCGAACAACAATCGACCTTCGCCCTGGCGCTGCGGTTTCGGAAGTTCCTGGCCGGCGAGGTTGGCGATCTGGGCCTCACGATAGGCATCGAAGATCGAGAAGAAATATCCGAAGGCGATGGCGAAGGCCAACGGCCACAGCTCTCCATTGGACTGGACGATGGCCCAGATCGACACCCCGATACCGCCGATGATCATCAGGGCTCGTTCGTAGGCACCGACATAGATGTGGCCGAGGCCGGGAACGAGAATCGACAGAAAGAGGGCGAGCCCCGGCGATTTGGCGAGCGGTTCGCCGTAGCCGTACGCCGCGGGCGGTCCCGCCGGTTGGGCCGGCGCCGCCGGTGGTGGCGGCGCGGGCTGCGAAGGCGGCACGGGAGGCGTGGGCCTTTGAGCGGTCTCGGCTTCCGCACCGTCCGTCACGGGTTCGTTCAGTTCGTCGGGCGGTAGGGGTGGTTTGGCGTCGGTCATGAGCTGTCTCCTTGCGAGTTTGGATCTTGAGCCGATTCGGCAGATGCCTCGTCGGCGTCGTCGTCATTTCCCAGGCGTTCAATCCAGCCGCGAACGGCGTCGATCTTGGTCTCGCCCCACCTCATGGCGCGCCACAGCGCCACTCTGACCTCGCCGCGGCCGTCGGCGGCGACCTCGCTGACGCCCGAGGCAGCCTTGGCGACTCGCTCGGATGCCACTGTGTGAAGATCCTGCGCGATGATCGTGGGATTGCCGATGGCCAGTGAGGCCAACAGGGCCAGGATGTAGGCGGCGGCCGTGGCTGTTCTCCGGGGCAGGATCGCGATCTTCACCACCGCATCGCGTACCTTGATGCAACTCTGCAACAGGTGGTTCGGGGGTTCCATGGCGTCGCCGACCTGGTGGATGAGGGTGAGGTCGTGCCACACCTCGCGGCAGGATGGACAGGCTTCGAGATGAGTCAGCAGCCGTTCGAGATTCGGTTGTGAAATCTCCCGGTCCACCGCCTGGTAGAGCAGCCCGAGCCACCTGCGACAGGGAGAGGAGGCAATTTCGTCGCCGATGTGTGATGGCGGTTCCACTTCGGCGAGAAAGCCCCCGGCCCCGACGACCATCTCCATGGCGGCGAAAAGATCGGCGCACTCGGGGCACCCGTCGATGTGAGCCCGCACCTGCTCGACCTCAGCCGTGTCGGCCTCGTTTTCGAGGACTGCGGCGAAGAGATCGCGGAAGTCGACGCAGGTGTTCACGAGACCATTCCTTCAGCCGATCCGGCGGTCGGTGGAACGGCTCGGATCTGCAACCGCCGCCGGACACCCGTGGCAAGCTCTACTCGCGCACGGTTGAGCCGTGATTTGACGGTCCCGATGGGCAGGTCCAGCGCTTCGGCCATCTCTCGGTAACTCATCCCGGCGAAGTCCCGCATCAGGACGAGGCTCGCCAAGTTGTCGTCGAGCTGGCGCAACGCAACCCCAATCAGACCAAGACGTTGCCGCCGCTCCGCCTGCTCGTGTGGGTTGTCGGAACCGGGCAGGCGATCGAGGATCTCGGGATCGAGCCACGCCGCTTCGCGCTCGCGGCGACCGCGTCGGTACGAATCGATGATCAGGTTCTTGGCCACGCGCCAGGCCCACGCCATGAAGTTGGATCCGGCGTTGTAGCGATGCAGGTTCTCCCACAGCTTGAAGTAGACCTCCTGGGTCAGCTCCTCGGCTTCGGCAGCCGATGGCGCGTAGCTGGCGCACAGCCGATAGATGGGGCGAAGAGTGGTGTTGACGAGGGCTGACCATGCGTCTTCATCTCCTTCCCGGCATCGTTCGACCGTGTTCTCGAGTTCCTGTATCTCCATGTCCACCCTCTACAACGCGGGTTCTCCCAAAAGGTTCGCGATCGGTGTTGATCCGCGTTTGGAGTATAGCTCCAACCCGATCCCGTGATGGCGATACCCACTGCCGCTTGCTTCCGGTCCCAGTGGCGCCGCACCGAACCCGGTTGCCCCATCGCCCCCGCCGGTGGCCAGGTACGCACCACCGCACCAGGGCGCGGTTTTGTGCCTCGGTGTCAGGGCTCTCAGCCGGTCGATTTACTCGACGAGGTAGCCCAGGGCCCGAAGCTGATTCTGGAGTTCGTCGTCGATGGGCACGTCGTGAGTCGGCGCCACCGCTTCCCAGCGGAGCTCGCGGAGCTGGACGGCGAGGCGGGAGGTCAGGTCCTCGTCATCGGCCGAGAGATCGATGGTCTCTCGCCGGTCCGCGACGAGGTCGTAGAGCTCGAACCGTCGAACGGGCAGTCCCCGCACTCTGAACGAGAGACATCGCCGAGAACCGTGTTCAAGGCTCTTCGGGGTCGGCTGACAGGAATCCGCCAGCAGCTCGAGGAGCGCCTGGCCCGCACCCGAGGGTACCTCTGCCTCCACCTGGCTCCAGACCCCGGTATCGAGGGGGACCTCGCGCAACTCGACGCCGTCCACCGTGAGACTCACGGTGGTCGGTTCGGGGCATGCCGTGGCTTTGAAGAGCAGTTTCCCGCGCGGAACCCGGAGCCTGAGGAAGGACGCCGCTCCGAAGGGCTTGTCGGGCGGGTCGAAATCGGGATGGAAGGAAAGCAGGTGAAAAAGTCGATCCCGGGCGGGTGCGACCAGACCGCGATCCCCGGTCGACGATTGCGACACGGCAAAATCCCTTACCTGGTCCACACGCCCCTCAATAACGGGCAAGAGACTCCGGCCGGACATGCCGAGTGGCGGTTCCAACCCGGCGATGTCATACAGCGTTGGTGCAATATCGATGCTCTGCACGATGCCCGGAATCCGCCGCCCCCGAGAAAAGGTGGGGTGAACGAGCATCAGCGGAACATGCGTGTTTTCCACGTAGATCTGACGGTGCACCATCATCCCGTGATCGAGAAACTCCTCCCCATGGTCCGACGTCACGACGACCGTGACATCGTCGGCGATTCCCATCTCTTCCAGCGCGGCAAAAAAGGTCTCGAGTCGCGCGTCCAGGCAGCGAATCTCGGCATCGTAGAGCGCGGCATAGTAGTCGGCCGTGGCCCTGTCGATGACAGCCAATCCCTCGTTGTGCTCCCTCAGATTGGGCCCCAGCGGAGGATCGACCGCGGGGGCCTCGTCGGGCCAGAACAGATCCCGACATTCCTCCGGTGGCGTGTATGGTGCGTGCACCGCATAGGTGTGAACGAAGAGAAAGAACGGCTCGTCCGCGGCGACGGATTCGATGAACCCGAGGCCACTGTCAAAGACATCGGGTTTTGTGCGCCAGAAATCGCCGAAAGAGTCGTCATACTGCTCGAAACCTCTGGAAAAACCGTACCGGCCGCTGACATAGCCGCCCTCGGTGAAGCCGGCGGTGCGAAAGCCCTGCGCATGGAAGATCTCCGGCAGGGTTGCGATCCGCTCCGACAGAACCCCATCGTTGTGAATCATCCCATGCTGGTCCGGATACAACCCCGTCATGATGGACATGTGGGACGGCAGGGTTCCCGGCAGCTGAACGAAAGCGTTGTCGAAGACCATCGATCGTTCGGCCAGTCGCTCGAGAAACGGGGTGGTGAGCCGGTGGTATCCATGCAGGCTCATGTGCTCCGCGCTCAAGGTGTCGAGGGAAATGAGCACGTAGCCCCGGGTCGCACCGAGCCTGTCGGGCTGGCAACCACACACTGCCGCAGCCAAGGCTACGGTCAGGAAAGACCGGGTAACGACGGTCAGAACGGACCGGTCGTGTCGCCATCCGTGATGCGCCGGCAGTCTGTTCGATGTAGGCGAGAGCACGTAGTTCCTCCTCGGGATTCTCACCTCGGAGCCAGGCAATGTCAACCTGACCTCCGGGTCACCAACGCGACCTGTTCGGAATGATTCGCAACCTCGACCATGTTGAGGAAATCGTGGACAACGTGACCAGGAACCTGTCATGAGCGATCCGGCCGGTTGGCCGTCCGGAGATCTCGAGTCGAGGGTGCGCTTCGCCGTCGAGGAAGTGCGTCCGGCACTACAGGCTGACGGCGGGGATGTCGGTCTGGCACGGATCGAGGGGAACGTGGTCTACGTCGTTCTGCGAGGCGCGTGTGATGGGTGCCCCATGGCGCATTCGACCCTGGCGGACTTCGTGACCGAACGCATCTGCCTCTACGCGCCCGAGATCGACAGCGTTGTCGCGGAGTAGACCGCGACAATCCTGAATATTGGGTTCTCGATTCTTGATGAAGTCACAACCATCCCTCTGGGCTGTGCGACGAAAAATCAAGCTCTCAAAGTCAATGATTGAGAATCAGTTCTTGTTCTCCGCGACGCAGCACGCCGCGCAGCGGCCCTGGAAGTCGAGCTTCTGTTCGGTGACCTC
>JARFRM010000138.1 GCA_029287235.1 Thermoanaerobaculales bacterium | reverse complement strand
GCGAGGTGGAGCGGCGTTTCCTCTGGTTCATTGACGATATGCTTGACCGTGCCGACACCGAGAGCCTGGAGCAGATCTACCGATCACGGTTCCGTTTTCTCTATGCATTTGCCGGGCTCTGGCTCGATCACCAGAAAAACGGAGGCTTGACCCCGTTGTGATCGATCCTGGGGCAATGCAAGAACCGCCCGCAGATCTTCGACCGGCCGGCTTGCTCCGCCGACTACCAGCCACGATCATCGACATGATCGTGTTCTGTGGCGCCTGTGCCCTCCTCGCCTATCCGGCCTGTAAGGACATCGACTGGCCCGTCGCGCTTGCCGATCCGGCCTTGTTCTTCGACTCCTTGACGGATCCCGGTTGGATTGCCCACGCCGCCGGAATCCTCGGGCTATGGATTGCGCTCTGGTGGTGCTATTTCGCGGTGGGTTGGGGCCTGCTCGGCGCCACCATCGGCAAGTGGATCTTCGGCATCAGGATCGTCGACCACCGGGGTCGCTCCCCTATCGGTTTGTCGCGGGCATTCCTCCGTCTTGCAGCCTACTCGGTGAGTTCGGTGAGTCTTGGAATGGGCCACCTCCTGATCGCCTTACGCCACGACCGACGGGCGCTGCACGATGTCCTGGCGGGAACGTGGGTCGTCAGAAAAAGAGTGAAAAGTGAAAAGTGAAAAGTGCCATCGAATACTCCTCTGAGCATCTGCGCCGGCCACTTTTCACTTTTCACTCTTCACTTTCTACTCACTATAGGTAGCCCGCTAGAGATTGCGTTTTGTGCGACCGTCGGAGCCGATTCAGGGCACGGCTTTCGATCTGTCGCACACGCTCCCGGGAAAGATTGAGAAGCTCCCCGATCTCGCGTAAGGTCCTGGGTCGGTCCTTTTCCCCGGGCAGACTTTGGGGATGGTCACTCTCAAGGCCGAACCGGAGTTCCAGCACACGCCGCTCGCGGGCCGGCAGCTCGTCGAGAGCATCAGCCATCGCCACCAGGAATGACTTCCTGAGCACCCGATCATCGGTGTCGGGCAACACATCCTGCTCGAGCAGGTCTCCGAGTTCCGAGTCGCCCTCGACATCGACCGGCGCATTGAGGGAGAGCGAAGATCGAGAAGCTTGAGTCAGCACCCGCACATCCTCCACCGAGATGCCGAGTTCGCGCGCGAGCTCCACGTCGGTCGGGGCATAGCCGAATCGATCATTGAGAAGAGTTCGGATTCGCTCGAGCCGGTAGAGATTGTTGGCCTGTTTTTGAGGCAGCCGAAACGGCCCCGCATGCTCGGCCAGGGCGTGGAGGATCGCCTGGCGTATCCACCACACGGCGTAGGTGATGAATTTGACGTCACATACTTTGATTTTCTCGGGGTCAGTAGGATCCGGGATCTCTTTCGATGGGTCGTATTTCTTCGCCGCTTGAATCAGGCCGAGGTTTCCTTCATGAATCAGATCGAGGAACGGCACGTTGGGATTGCGGTAACGCTTGGCGTAGGCGACGACAAAACGGAGATTCGACTCGACCAGTGTCCGCACCGCTTCTTCGTCACCATCGTGAACCCGACTGGCGAGCTCGACTTCCTCTTGGTGGGTCAGTTGCGGATAACAGGAAATGTCCTTGAGGTAGCGACGAAGCGTCGCAGATTCGCTATGCGATGGCCGCGTGGACCCCGCCGTCATTCCTCGTCCATTGTCTGGATGGATCCGGTGTTGACTTTGACCAGGGCGTGGTACCGGGGAATCTGGTTCTTGGAGCGGAGCGCCTGCCGCACGAGCTTCTTGAGCATCTGATTTTCCGCTTGGAGCGTGTCGATCTGCGTCTTGAGGTTGAGAATAATCTCCACCCCCGCAAGATTGACACCGAGATCGCGGGTCAGCGTCAGAATCGCTTCGAGTTGCTCGCAGGCCCTGTCGTCGTACAGGCGTGTATTTCCCTGGGAACGGCTCGGCCTGATGAGACCCTCCCTTTCCCAGAGTCGCAACGTCTGCGGATGGACATTGTACTTCTCCGCGACCCAGGAGATCATGCGATATCGCGGCTTGGACTTCACAAACCCTCCAGAAAACCGATCGTGCGGAAAGCTCCACTCATCCATCGGCCTCGCTAGCGGTGAACCGGGTTTACAAGAGCGACTGTATCACCGACCGGTGACCATACGAAAGGGGAAGAACGCCGGGAGGCGAGCCCATCGGCGCTCGCCTCCCGGTCACGACGCTTGTCTAGTTCTCTTCCTCGGCATCCACGTCCACGTACTCGGCATCGATGACCTCGTCGTCGGTGCCCGCAGCACCTGAGGTCGCGTTCGGGTCCTCCGGTACGCCTTCAGGTCCGGGTCCACCATCGGCGGTGGCCGCCTGGTAGAGCGTCGCCGCAATCTGGTGGCTGGCCTGGGTGAGTCTCTCGTAGATCTCTTCCATCCGATTCACGGCGCCCTCTTCCAGAGCCTCCTTGGCCTCGGTGAGCACCTCGTCGATGTCCTTGGTCTCGCTCTCCGGCAGCTTTTCCCTATTCTCCGTGATCAGCTTCTCCGTCGAATAGACAAGACCATCGAGCTTGTTCCTGGTCTCGATATTCTTGCGCTTCTCCTCATCGTCAGATGCGTGGGTCTGCGCTTCGTTGACCATGCGATCGATCTCGTCGTCGTTGAGACCCGAGGAACTGGTGATCTGGATTTTCTGTTCCTGCCCCGTCCCACGGTCCTTGGCAGCGACGTGAAGGATCCCATTGGCATCGATATCAAAGGTGACCTCGACTTGAGGAATCCCGCGCGGTGCCGGTGGTATTCCCATCAGGTGGAAGCGACCCAACGTCCTGTTGTCGGGCGCCATGGTGCGCTCACCCTGCAGTACGTGGATCTCCACCTGATTCTGGTTGTCGTCAGCGGTCGAGTAGACCTTGCTCTTGCGTGTCGGGATGGTGGTATTGCGTGGAATCACCACGTCGGCTACGCCTCCGAGGGTCTCGACACCTAGAGACAACGGTGTCACGTCGAGAAGGAGGACATCCTTGACCTCACCGGAGAGCACGCCTGCCTGCACAGCGGCGCCGATGGCAACGACCTCGTCAGGATTGACGCCTCGATGGGGCTCCTTGCCGAAGAACTCGGTGACCACTCTCTGGACCATGGGAATGCGGGTCGATCCCCCGACCAGCACGACCTCATCCACATCTTTGGCCTCGAGGCCGGAGTCCTTGAGCGCCTGGCGGCACGGTTCCAAGGTCCGGTCCACCAGGGGGGTGATCATCTGTTCGAACTTCGATCGGGTCAGCTTGATCGCAAGGTGCTTCGGTCCCGACGCGTCAGCGGTGATGAACGGCAGATTGATATCCGACTCCATCGTCGCGCTGAGCTCCATCTTGGCCTTCTCGGCGCCTTCCTTAAGCCTCTGCAGAGCCATTCGATCCTTGCTGAGATCGACGCCTTGGTCCTTCTTGAACTCTTCGACAAGCCAGTCGATGATCACCTGATCAATGTCATCGCCACCAAGGTGTGTGTCGCCGTTGGTCGATTTGACCTCGACCACACCCGCTCCAACCTCGAGGATCGAAATGTCGAAGGTGCCACCGCCAAAGTCGAAGACCGCGATGGTCTCGTCCTCTTTCTTGTCGAGGCCGTAGGCCAGGGCCGCTGCCGTCGGCTCGTTCACGAGCCTGAGCACTTCGAGGCCGGCGATCTGACCTGCGTCCTTTGTCGCCTGCCGTTGAGCGTCGTTGAAGTACGCGGGGACGGTGATGACCGCCTGCTCAACCGGGCCGCCGAGGTGATCTTCGGCTGCCGCCTTGAGCTTCTGCAGAACCATGGCTGCCATCTCGGGTGGCGAGTAGACCTTGCCCATGATCTCGATTCTGGCAGTGTCGTTTTTGCCCTTGATGACCTTGAAGGGCACGGTCTTGATCTCCTCGGTCACCTCTTCGAATCGCCTACCCATGAATCTCTTGGCCGAAAATACGGTGTTTTCCGGGTTGGTGACGGCCTGCCGCTTTGCGACCTGCCCGACGAGTCGTTCACCAGACGTGTTGAACGCCACCACCGATGCGGTGGTCCTGTTGCCTTCTTGATTGGGGATGACGGTGGGTTTCCCACCCTCCATGACGGCCACGACCGAGTTGGTCGTGCCAAGATCGATTCCAATAACATGAGACATGCTTATGTCCTCCTCAACTTTCAAACTCGGG
>JARFRM010000213.1 GCA_029287235.1 Thermoanaerobaculales bacterium | reverse complement strand
GTCGAGTTTGCAGAGATCGGGCGATTTCTGGATACACCAGTAAAACGATACTCATCAGGGATGTATGTACGACTCGCTTTTTCAGTCGCAGCACACCTCGATCCTGAGATACTGCTGGTTGATGAAGTGCTGGCCGTGGGCGACCTCTCGTTTCAGCGGCGGTGTCTCGGGAAAATGAGCGATGTGGCTCGCGGCGGCCGCACGGTGCTGTTTGTGAGTCACAATATGGCCGCGGTGGAAAACCTCTGCACCCGAGGAATCCTGGTTGACCATGGAGTTGTCTCGATGGACGGAGTTGTGGAACAGGTGATTGCGGGGTACCTCAAATCCCAGCACGATCGCCTACGGACAGGTGTACGGGCCGATGCAAAAAGGTCTGGCACAGGTGATCTCCTGTTCACATCGTTTGGTCTGGAAAATGAACACGGCCGCCCAGTGTCGGTTGCGCGGTCGGGCCACGACATCGTTCTGGTCATGGGTTTCGAAAATCGAAGTGGCGGAGAGCTCAAGAATGTTGATGTCAGTTTCTCGCTTCACGCGACAAACGGCCAGCCCTTGACCGTCCAATACAGTTCCTATACCGGCAAGACCTACTCGGTCAACGAGAGAAAGAGCGCTTTTCGCTGTAGGCTTGCTCGGCTGCCCTTGACGCCAGGAAGATATCGGGTTGGTGGCCGAATACTCGTTGGAGGCGAAGAATCCGATTGGCCAAGGGATGGGATCGGAATACTCGAGGTCGCGAGCGGCGACTACTACGGCACAGGGAACATGGGGTTCGGAGGCGCCGTACCGTTCCTGGTCAACGGATCATGGTTGTGATTGATCGGCCGGATTCGGAGAATCGTTGATGACGGGCGCTGCTCTGAATGTGGTGATGCTTTCGGATCTCGAAGATCAAGGTGGAGCCGCGGTGGCCGCCAGTCGACTGGCCACTGGCCTGACTTGTGCTGGACACCGGGTCACCAGAATCGTCTATTTCGAGTCGACGAGACCGCAGCCCTGGGAGACAATCCGACTTGATCTTGGGAGAAACTCAGGTCGAGCTGTACGGTTGTTGCCGAATCGAACGAGACCGGCTGTCAGGCGGATACTCCTACGGCGTCGGTTGAGAGCGATTCTCGATCGGCTTGAGCCGGATTTGATCAATATCCACAACCTCCACGGTGCAATCCCTGCCGGTTGGGGACTGGGTTTGGTTGTAGAGTGTTCCGAAACCGCTCCAGTGGTCTGGACCATGCACGATATGTGGAGTTTCACCGGACGATGCGCGTACAGTTGGGATTGCGACCTCTTCCGATCGGGATGTGATCATTCATGTCCGACGCCGAATGAACATCCGACATTGCCGCCTGCGATGATCTCATCCGCTTGGAGGTATCGAGCGGATGTGATGGGCTCGATGGGAAACCTCGTTGCTGTGAGTCCGTCTCGATGGCTTCAGGGCGAGGCGGAGAGTGGGTTATGGCGATCGAATCGGGTGAAGTACATACCCTATGGCCTTCCTCTCGAGAACTTTAGGCCGATTGACCAAAATGCGGCGCGGACCGCTCTCGGTATCGAGACCACGCGGCCACTGCTCTTGATTTGTGCTGCTGACTGGAGGGAACGGCGAAAAGGGGCCCAGGTGCTGGAGGATGCGCTCCATCATTTGCCACCGGGGTCGGTATGCCTGCTCACGCTTGGAGCCGGTCGAATCGAGATGGACCATCAGGAGAACCACTCTCTTGGATTCGTCGAAGATGAGCGGTTGAAGGTCTTGGCGTATTCGGCAGCGGACCTGTTTGTTCACCCGGCACAGGTCGACAACCTACCCAATGTCGTTATCGAGGCGATCGCTTGCGGGACGCCGGTCGTGGGCCTGCCCATCGGAGGGGTGCCGGATATGGTCGTTCCCGGTGTCACAGGGTGGCTTGCCGGGGCCAGCAACGGCGAGGCCTTGGCCGACGCCATCACCGGGGCGCTAGCTGGCCGCGAAGAGTGGAGCCGCCTACGGCTATCTTGCCGTTCGTACGCCGAGCAGCACTACGACGATCGCGTACAGGCTGAACGCTATACCGACCTATTCCGGCGGCTCATGAATCGCGGTGAGGGGCTTTAGTGAGGAAGGCGATTAGGGTTCACACCGATCATCGCTGATAAGGTCCCGTCCGAAAACGGCGCTCTTGGCAACCTCGGCGTCAGATTGTGGATTTCCTTGTGTGGCGGAACTGAGTACGCCTCCGCGCAAATCCTTATTTCCCTGGGCCTTGCACGAAGATCGCTCGCTTTCGCATCGGGAACTCTGCTGTTCTCATCCGGGGTTGTAGAGGGACCCGACCACGTCGAGGAGCCGATACACCAGATGGTCCTCCTTCAGCCAATCCCTCATGGACGGTGGAAACAAGTACGCCTGATCCGGATTCCATGGGCGGTACTTCTTCGAAGTCATACTCCATTCTAATCGGGACAGGGACTGCGTCCCAGACTCGATACTATTCCTGACACAACCCTCGATCGGCTTTCAGGATTTGCGCAGCAAATCCAATAGGGGGGAGCCGCAGAGATTCCGTTGCGGAGCAACGAATCTATGCGGTGCAGCCTCCTAGCAAGAAAGATTCTGGTAAAGATCCAGATACCCATCTCTTTGGTGTTCGAGGGAGAACTCTCTTTCCACCAGATTTCGTCCGTTTTTGCCCAACCGAGCTCGCTCGCGGGGGTCATCAACAAGGGTGTAGATCTGTCCGGACAGATCTTCGACATCGCCGACCCTGGCGAGCAGCCCGGTCTGATTGGGACGGACCATATCGGGAACTCCGCCCACGTCGAACGCGACGACCGGTGTTGCGCACGCCAATGCCTCGAGCGCGGTCTGACCAAAGGCCTCTTGGCGAGAGGGCATCACGAAAATATCGGCCGCGTTGTAGAGGGTCGCCAGTTTCTCGGTGGAGTGGATGGGACCGATGTGTCGCCACGTGATCCCCGCCGGCCCATCGGCGGACCCCCGTTCACCAAAGGTCAGAACTTCGATCGTGTTCTTCGCTTCCAGGCGGGAGAGCGACTCACAAAGTTCGCGGAATCCTTTTCGAGGGGTGTCGAGACGAGCGGAGCCGAAGGCGACGATCGTCCTCGACTCGTCGAGACCCAACCGTCGCCTTGCCGCGAGTGGGTCGCGAGGTCGAAATGCCTCGGGATCGACACCAAGGTGAATCGTCCTGAAGGACCGAGCCGAGTCGAAGATCCGGCTTTTTCTGGCCTCTTCCTCGAGCCACCGACTGTTGGCGACGATGTGCAGATTTCGGTGTGAAAGCGCCTGTTTCTTGAGGTCCTGGCTCTTGATTGCCATGGCGATGCCGGCGAGCCCGGCCAGTTGAGGACAATGGCGGCATTGATCGACAAATCCGGTACAGCTCCACGCATAGTGGCAGCCTCCGGTCAGGGGGTTCATGTCGTGGAGAGTCCAGACAATCGGCGTGCCGACCGGCACTCCACGAAAAAACGACCGATAGTCGAGGAGCCCGACGACCCAGTGCAGATGGAGGATCGAAGCGGGTTCGACGACGCTCAGATCGAGGGCGCGGCCGGGAATCGTCGGCCACCCGAAGGGCTCATAGATCGCCGATCCAGCGGAACCGACTCTCTGTCTGAACCGATGGAGAGCGGAGCGAAAGAGCCGGCCCCAGACTCCGAACCGCGGATCCAGGCGCAGTTTCTCGTAGTTCGGCCCATCTGAGTCTCCATCCACGAAGTAGAAGCGGCTGTCGATCCCGGAAGCCACCAGGGAGTCGTGGATCTTCCGCGCCGCGGTTGCCGCTCCCCCGTATGAGTTCGTGTTGAAATGACGGATGGGGGGAAGCCGCTCTGTCTCGATCATGGGCTGCGCTTTGCAACAAACGAGATTCTCCCCGCCTGTCGGGACCAGGCGAGGACCGAAGCGGCCGGTCGGACCACAAGCCTGAGAGCACGGGGACCGATGGTGGGGTAGTCGAGGAAGATCTTCGCCGAGGGAAGACGGTGTTTTTCGAGGAATCGGCCGAAGTGGATCATCAGGTTGCTCACATTGCGTTGGTGGTGGATGCGGATGTGTGTGAATCCGGCCTTTTCGAGAAGGAGGGTGAGGGTCGATGGAGTGAAGTGAAAGAGGTGGGTCGGAAGCTGGAGGGCAAACCACTCGGCACCGAAGAAGCGAAACTCCCAACTTGCGCAGTTGGGTACCGAGCCGGTGAGGTGGCCGCCCGGACAGAGCCAGTTCCGGAGCTTGACGACGTCGGCAATCGGGTCATGCAGGTGCTCGAGCACCATCGAAGCGACGATCAGATCAAACGATCCCGAGGGGTATGTCGTTTCTTCAATCGTGCCCACCCGGACCGGGAGATCGCGGTGAGCCCTCAGAGTGGCCACGGCGGCCGCCGATGGCTCGAGACCGTGTGCGTCCCATCCCTTGTCGGCGAGCTCGGCGAGAACCCGCCCGGACCCGCAACCGACTTCGAGCACCCGCCGTGGGCGGTGAGGGTCTGGGATGACGACCTCCTTCGGATCCAGTACACGACCTGCGAGACGTCGAAGGAGGGGGGCGCGATCCCCTGGCGATGCCGGGGCGAAGTGCCCCCCATGGGGTTGGTACTCCTCCGGGTAGAACGAAGCCACGGTCTCCCTGGTCGGCCGGGGCGACGTCCACATCAGGCGGCAGTCGGAGCACGCGACCACACCCCATTCACCCGGCATCCCGTGGAGCGTGTCATGGGCAACGAACTGGAGAGAGAGCCGGCGAGATCCGCAGAGCGGACAGCGTTCGACCTTCTCGATCTTCTCGGTGACGCCTGTCGTCGGTGTTTGGGCCGCCCCGTCGAGAGGGGGCGCCGTGGTTGGTTTTTCCTTCGGATTCACATCGGCTCCTGACGGGTGCCGGTGCTGCCGGGTTGACCCGAAAAACGACGGCGAAGCCCCGCGAGTCGCGCGCTGAAGAAACTCGAAATGGCGTGGGTCGGGTGCCAGCGCATGGCCTTGGCCATGTGCATCAGTGAGCCGCTCCATCGACCGGCGGCGCGCAGAATGTCGGAGCAGAGGAGGTGAACGGTGGCCATGGTTTCGCGCTCGAGCCGTCTGACCGAGGGCTCCAGGTTCTCCTCGGCAAAGAGTTCCGAGTACATGGTGGGCAGCTCGTTGACCCAGGCCGTAGCTTCGGCGATGGACTTTGCCCCGTCGTGCTGACGAAAGAACCCGCAGAGGCCCGGAATGTACTCGGCAGCACCGCGGTGGAGGATCCGGAGAAAGAACTCCCGATCGAGCACCACCCGCCATCGCGGGTCGAGTCCCCCGAGTTTTTCAACGGTGGACCGGCGCCACATCGCGCCCTGTTGGGGTACGGCAACCCTGAGCGTCCGCAGCATGTCGAGAAAGAACGGCGGCTCCCCGTGGAGGATGCTGCGTTCGCCACTGTCCCATCCCATGTCGATGTCGCCGTAGATCAGGTCGATTTTCTCACGGGTGCCGAACTCCGCTACCCGCCGCGAGACATACCCCTGGTACAGCACGTCATCCGAGTTGAGCCAGCAGATGAACTCGCCGGTGGCCCGCCTGAAGGCCGTGTTGATCGCCTCGGCCTGACCGCCGTCCGGCTCGCTCACCCAGAACGATATCCAGGGTCCGTAGCGTTCGATGATCTCCACCGAGCCGTCGCTGGAGCCCCCATCGAGGAGGAGATACTCGAGGTTGGGGTGATCCTGTAGGACCACCGACCGGATGGCCTCTTCGAGATATTCAGCCTGGTTGAACGACGGAGTGATGACGGTGACCCTTGGCGCGGCGTTGTTGCGCGGACCGGGCCTCAGCGGGTTGGCGTCATCGTCGGAGGTCCACGGCCAACCGGATTTTCCGTCCGGGGGAGGTGGAAACGGGGGTGGGGCCGGTTCGGTCACAGCGCGCGGGACGCCGGTTCAGAGGGTCGAGAGTGGACTGCCATCGATGAGATTGTAGCTTTGTCCGGGTCGAGTATCGGTGTTCGGCGGGCCCGATCGAGGCAATCTCCGCGCAGGAACGGCCCAGCTATGGGAAAATGAAGCACCAATGGACGAGCTGACGACCTCCGCCCGAATCTTCATCGCCGGTCACACCGGTCTGGTAGGCTCGGCCCTGGTCCGACGGCTCGAGGACGAGGGCTTCGACTCGGTGCTCACCGCCACCCGCGACCAGCTCGATCTGCGTGACCAGGCGGCGGTGAACTACTGGTTCAAGGCCAACCGGCCCGAGTTCGTACTTCTGGTCGCCGGTACGGTGGGGGGGATTCTCGCCAACTCCACCCGGCCGGCCGAGTTCATCTACGACAACATGATGATCCACGCGACGGTGGTCCACGCCGCCCACCTCTACGACGTCAAGCGGTTGCTCTACCTGGGATCTTCGTGCATCTATCCGCGTGAGTGTCCACAGCCCATGCGTGAGGAGTACCTGCTCTCCGGGCCCCTGGAACCCACCAACGAGTCGTATGCGGTGGCCAAGATCGCCGGGATCAAGCTCTGCCAGGCCTACCGGGAACAGTACGGCTGCGATTTCATCTCGGCCATGCCCACCAATCTCTACGGCCCCAACGACAACTTTGATCTCGAGAGCTCGCACGTGCTGCCGGCGTTGATTCGTCGCTTCCACGAGGCCAAGGTGACGGGGAGCGGAGAGGTGGTCCTCTGGGGCACGGGTTCGCCACGGCGTGAGTTTCTACATGTCGATGATCTGGCGGATGCCTGCGTTCATCTCATGCGTCGCTACGATGAGGCGGAACACGTCAACGTGGGAACCGGGGTCGATCTGAGCATTCGCGAGCTGGCCGAGCTCGTTGCCTCGATCGTGTACCCCGAGGCGAGGATCGTCTTCGATGTGTCGAAGCCCGACGGTATGCCTCAGAAACTCCTCGATGTCAGTCGCCTGCACGAGCTCGGTTGGAGCCATCGGCTCGAGCTCGGTGATGGTGTCGAGCAGACCTATCGGTGGTTCCTCGAAAATCAGACATGAATCGAGCTGAGACAGCAGTGGTGAAAGCGCCGTCCAGGGTGCTCTTCCTCACTGTTGGGGATCGCGCGAACCCGGGAACCCGACTCCGGGCGATGGCGTACAGGCCATACCTTGAAGACCGGGGTCTTGGGGTCGAGGCCCTGGTCCCCATCGGGGTCGATCCAAACCGGCTCCGGAGGCGTTGGGGACTGCGGCCGGTGGAGCTGGTGCGGGATCTGGCTGCCGCCTCGAGGGCGGAGGTGGTGGTGGTCTACCGCAAGACCTTTCCTGGAGTGACCGCAAGGCTGCTGCGACGGGTCGCCTCCAAGGTCGTGTACGAGTATGACGATGCCGTCTATCTTCCCTCGCCCGATGAACCTCAGAGCGGGAAGGCCAAGAGGAGGTACCGTCGGAACTTTCAGGCAACGGTGGCCGCCGCTGATCTCATCATTGCCGGAAACGACCATCTCGCTGAAGCCGGCCCCTCCGGTCGAACCGTGGTCCTCCCGACCGGTGTCGATACCGGGATCTTCAAGCCCGCCGAGGGCGGAGGGCCTCGCGAACGGTGTGTTCTCGGCTGGATCGGGACCGCCGGCAATCTTGTGCAGTGGACCCACCTGCTGCCGGTCTTCCGACGGGTCCTGGCCGAGAATCCGGCGGTGAGGCTCAAGGTGGTGTCCAACGGAGAACCACCTCCATGCGATCTGCCGATCGATTTCGAGCGGTTCACCATCGATCGGGAAGCGGCCTGTCTGGAGGATTTCGACATCGGATTGATGCCGCTCGAGGACACGCCCTGGAATCGAGGCAAGTGCAGCTACAAGGCACTCCAGTGCATGGCCATGGGACTGCCCGTGGTGCTGTCACCGGTGGGAATGAACCGCGAGATCGTCGAGCCGGGGGTGAGTGGAGAGTTCGCGTCAAACGAAGACGAGTGGGTCGAGAACCTTCTCCGCCTCACTCGAGATCCGGAGCTGAGATCAACGATGGGTCTGAAGGCGCGAGGGGTGGTCGAGGAGAGATACTCCCTCGATCTCGTGGGCTCGAAGATGGCGGAGATCATCGACGGTCTACTCGACTGAACCAGGTGGCCTCATCAGACCGAACCCGGTGTTTCATCAGACGCTCCTGGGCAGCGACGTCGTCTCGATATTGCCGGTGATCAGGGCCGGGGCCGTCGTTTCCGAGACGAAGTTGATTCATCTAACCTTTTGTCACCAATTGATTTACAATCGGTGTTCAAAGAGAAAGGTGGTATACTCGCCATCAGCTCGATGGACCCTCCGGCCCCCCGAGACTCACCCACGAACGAGGATTTTCGCGCATGCTGCACCGCACCCGCCAGGTAGTGAAAACTCTTCTCGGACCCCAGGTCCTCGCCAGCATTCGCAGGTGGCGCTACGATCGAAGTGCTCCGGATCCCAATCTGCCCGAGCGGGCATGCCACTACGATTTCCCCTTTGTCACACACGAAGGCGACGTCTATCCCTGCTGCAGATCGGGGGGCGGCGAACACCACCGAATCGGGAGCATCAACGACCCGGACCTCATGGACAAGATGCGTCGATTCTCCGAACCGTGCTCGTGCCATGGATACCGTTTGCGATCGGCGCGGGACGATGAGCGTCTCCGTGGTTTCAACATCGAGTTCTCTCTCGCCTGCCAGGCGACGTGCTCGGTGTGCTGCGTCGACGCGCCGATGTGGGACCAGGAGTGGGACCGTTACGAGGAACTCTCACGGCTCATCGACGAGGTGCGGCCGGAGACCCTGATCGTGCAGGGTGGCGAGGTGCTGGTACAGAAAGAGTCGATGCGATGGCTGAGGGACGTCAAGCAACGCCATCCGGAGATCCAGCTCAACCTGGTCACCAACGGGAACGTGCCGATCGCCTGGGTGGACAAGGTCGAGGAGTTGTTCTCGGTGGTCACAGTGTCGTTCGTCGGGTTCCAACCGGAGACATACGAGAACAACATGGGTTTGCGTGTCGAACACGCGAAGGCCTTCACAGAGGAGCTCCTACGCCGAGGTTCGGTTGCTGTGGCACCAAAGTATCTGATCACCCCAACGGCGATTCACGAGATCAACCCGTTCTTGAAATGGGCGTTGGATTTGAGCCCGCCACAGATTCACTTCTTCGATGCCCAGACCGTCCAGCGGATCGGCGGAAACACCGAAGATCCGTTCTGGAAGGAGACCATCGAAAGGACGTCGCGAAAGCTCAAATCGACGCTTGTCCGCCGTCGAGAAGAGCTGCAGAACAACCCGACAGTCATCTATCTCGAACCGCCGGTGGACGAGCTCCTCGGTATCGACGACCGGTTTCTCGCCGACCAGAAGCTCGATCAGTTGTGTCGCCGCTACACCGAGCTGGTGTGGCACATGCCCGAATGGGAACCGAACAGTCGGTCCGCGGACTGAGAGGTTACCGACGGCCTGGTGGCGGTGTGCGATTTCCCGTTGCGCGGAGGACGGGCGATCCGCGTCGGTCGGCCGATCGCTCCCCGATCCTCTGGTTGTGCTCGGTTGGGTGTCGCGTCATGATGGATCGATCGGCAGTCTGAGATGTGCGGAATAGCCGGAATCCTGGGTGCGATGGACCGCGACGAACGGTCGCGGCGGGTTCGGGCCATGACCCGACAGCTGGTTCACCGTGGTCCGGACGATGAGGGGTTCTTCGACGACGAGGGTGTTTCCTTGGGTTTTCGCCGGCTGTCGGTCATCGATCTGGAGACCGGGCAGCAGCCCATCGTGCTCACAGACGGTCCCATCGCCATCATTCTCAACGGTGAGATCTACAACTTCCGTGAACTGCGGACGGAGCTCGAGGCCAAGGGCCACAGTTTTCAAAGCCGCGGTGATGTCGAGGTGGTGCTCAGGCTCTATGTCGAGGAAGGGATCGGCTGCCTCGCGCGGCTCAATGGGATGTTCGCCCTGGCGCTGTGGGATGGGCGCGAGCGGGTGCTCCATCTCGCCCGGGACCGATTCGGCATCAAACCCCTCTTCTGGTGCCGGGAAGGCGCCGGGATCGCTTTCGCTTCCGAGCTGCGCGCCCTCCTGGCCGGTGGTTTCCCCGCTCGATTGGAGATCGATCCCGTCGAGCTGAGGCACTATCTCGCCCTCGGCTTTCCGTCGCCCAACGGGACTCTTCTCGATGGAGTGCGAGCGGTGCCGGCGGCATCGGTGCTGAGTTTCGAGGAGGGTGGCGGCGAGAGGCTCCGATCCTATTGGCGGCCACCGGGGCCCGAGGATCGGGCGACGGTGCCGGCCGACGCGGCGGCGGAGCTCCGGGAGTTGCTGGGCAAAGCCGTCGAGCGCCAGCTCGTCGCCGATGTTCCGGTGGGTGTGTTTCTCTCGGGGGGGGTGGACTCATCCACCGTTTCGGCGCTGGCACAACGATCGGTCTCGGGGGCGTTGAGCACCTTTTCGGTCGGATTCGAGGGCCCGGGGGCGGTCTCCGAGCTTCCGGCGGCGAGAGCAGTGGCCGAGCACCTGGGTAGCGACCACCACGAGCTCGTCATGAACCCGGTCACCGTGGCGCGTGATCTGGACGCGATCCTCGATGGGCTCGACACACCCAACGCCGACTGCACCGCCATTCCGACCTGGTACATGTCGCGGCTCGCCCGCGACAGAGTGACGGTTGCGCTGTCCGGTGAGGGTGCCGATGAGATCTTCGGCGGCTACGAGCGCCAGCGTTTCGATGTCGCCTTCGATCTTCTCGGCGCTCCCGGTAGGCGGTGCGTGCCCATGGCCATGAGGCTCGTTGGACGGACCCCGTCGGAGAGGGTTCTGGAGCGGTCCCGGATGACGCCGGGCCTCGCCCGCCAGCTCCACTGGGGGAGGATCTTCACCGCCGTCGAGATCGATGAACTGACCACCGCCTCCCTGGCGAGCGAGGAGGCCATGCTCGGTTCGCTCGCTGATCTCGCCGACCGCTGGCTGCGCTTTGACCGGGCCGATCCGGTCAACGGCCGCCTCGCCACCGATCGCGAGAGCTTCCTGCCGGGCGACCTCCTGCCCAAGGTTGATCGGATGAGCATGGCGCATTCGCTGGAGGTGAGGGTCCCCTTCCTCGACAACGAGGTGGCTGATTTCGTGCTGCCTCTCCCGGGCCGGGTCAAGGCGACATTGATGCGTGACAAGGTCCTGCTGCGGCGCGCCGTGAAAGGCGTGATCCCGCAGACCGCCGCGACCCGGCGCAAACAGGCCTTCGCCACCCCTATCGGTCCGTGGCTGCGGGCTGATCTCCGATCGGCGGCCGACGATCTGCTGGCGCCCGAGAGCGTCCGCCGGCGAGGACTCTTCGAGCCCGATGTGGTGAAGAGGATCTTCGATGAGCACATCGAGGGGCGGCGGGACCACGGCACCGCTCTGTGGACCCTGATGGTGCTCGAGAGCTGGCAGCGGCGCCTCGATGGGCGACCGGAGGAGATCTCCTGGTGAAGCTCGCGGGAATCTCCCATCTCGCCTCGACCGGCGCTCCCACCGGCGCCGAGAAAAGTCTCGCCTTCCTCGTCGAGGCGCTGGCGGAGCGGGGCCACGAAACCGCCGTCATCGCACCCGGTCCGTGGAGTCTTGCCGATGGGCTCGAGGGTGCGGGGGTGGAGGTGGCCGCCATTCCCTCGCGCGCGTGCTGGCTCGTCCAGTGGGGGCCGCAGCCGGCACCGAAACAGATTCTGCGCTATCTGCGCTGGCGCATGCCCGACACCGGAACCCGCCGAATGATGGTCTGGCTGGATCGATATTGGCCGGATGTGGTCTATGTCAACTGTCTGCCCCAGCTCAAGGGGGCGGCTGCGGCTCGCGCCCTCGGTCTGCCGGTGGTGTGGCACGTGCGCGAGATCCTGCCGCCCGGCCGTCGCCGAACCTGGTTCGCTCGGCGACTTGCCCGAGACGCGAGCCGGATCGTGGCGGTGAGTGAAGCGGTGGCGGGCTGGATCCGAGACGAGGGGCTCGGGGACCGGGTCTCAGTGGTTCACAACGGAGTCGATGTGCCCGATCGGATCGACGACAGCGTCACGGCCCGGGCCGGTCTGGGTCTGCCGACCGAGGGTCTGATGGTTGGGTTTCTCGGCGGGATGGCGGTCCACAAGGGCGTCTCTGATCTGGTCGCCGCCGCCGAGCACGCGCTGAGAAGCATCCCCGATCTCCACGTTGTTCTCGCCACCTACGGGCCCGCCGCCGAGATCGACGCCGTGCGCCGCCGGATCGCCGCCTCGCCCAAAACCGATCATTTCCACCTGATACCGCCGGTGGACGACATCTTCAGGCTCCTGGCCGCGGTTGACGTGGTGGCGTTCTCGAGCATCTGGCCCGACTCACTGCCGAGAGTGATCATGGAGGCCATGGCCGCCGCGCGTCCGGTCATCGCCACCCGCACCGGTGGGGTTCCTGAAATGGTGGTCGATGGTGGGACCGGATTCATGGTGGAGCCGGGAGCGGCGGAGGCTCTTGGTGACCGGATCGTGGAGTTGGCCCGCAGTGCCGAGATTCGCAGGAGGCTCGGCAGCGCGGCAGCCGATCGAGCGAGATCACAGTTCTCGGTGTCGACCCACGTCGATCGTTTGGAGCGAATCCTCAGCGAAGCAGCGGACGGATGACCGCCGCGGCCGCTCGATCGGGTGCCGCCGCGAGCTGAGCTTCGAGCCAGTTGCGATAACCATCGGGGTCGGGATGATCGGCCAGGAGTCGTGTCTGGAGCCCCCTCAGCTGAGGGTCGTCCGGGGCCCTATCGAGACCGATCAGGAGTCGTTCGGCGGCCTCGTACAACCGGCCCAGCTGAATGAGCGCCGAGACGGTCACAAAACAGCCGTTGGCGCTGAAGCCGTGGCCGGTTTCTGCGATGCGCTCGTGCTCGAGAGCCTCGGCCGGTCGGCCGAGGTGGAGCAGGGTGGCGGCGAGGTTGTGGCGTGGCCGGTAGAGTCCGGGGGCGATGGCCAGAGCTCTTGAATAGCAGCGAGCAGCGTTGGCCGGGTCGTCGATCTCGACGTAGTGATTCCCGAGCCACTCCCACCCGTCGGGCGCATGTGGCTCGAGTTCGACCGAAGCGCGAGCCAGATTCTCCTGCGAGTGATAGACCTCGAGGGCGTGGCGCAGACCGAGCGTCTCGACCGAGAGAAAGACGAGAACCACCGCGGTCACGGTCCAGCGGAGGCGGGGAGCCCGCTCGTCGAGGCGGCGGATGAGACGACGACCGATCTCGGCGGCGGCGAGCGCGGTGAAGCCCCACGGCAGGTAGAGATAGCGGCCGAAACCGCCCCAACCCGGAACCGTCGCGATGAGGGCCACCGGAACCATCATGCAGGTGGTCACGCCGAGGGCGGTGGGTGTCAGCGGCAACCGTCGACGGAACCGCCATGCGAGAGCAAACAGCACGAGCACAATGGCTGCGGCGCCGAGACTGGCGGCCCACGACAGATCGCGGTAATCCCAGTAGAGGTGGCGGATTCCCACCGGCCACAGGCTGAGCATGGCGCGCAGACCGTCCAGGATCAGCACCGGGAAATTTCTCAGGGCGTCGGTGCGCTGGCCCACGCCACTGCCGGTGGCCTGGAGCCCCGAGAGCGCGTGGACCCGGAGGGCGAGAAAGACGGCGACGGCGATCCACGGTCCGAGCAGAGCGCGGAGGCGGACCCCGCGGACCCGCCACAGGAAGAGCGAGACCACCGGCAGCGCGGTGAGAACGGCCTCCTTGGCCAGCAAACCGAGCAGCATGACCAGGCCCGCGATGGTGGCGGCGACGATGTTGGTCCGATCCCGGCCACACCACCGGTCGAGGATGAGGACCGAACCGAGGAGACCGGCGGCCGCCATGGGCTCGGAGACGGCGGAGGCCCAGAGGAAGGCTTCGGCAGTGACCGGGTGGAGGGTGAAGGCGAGGAAGACACCGGCCGCCGCCAGATTCGACTCCACCCATCGGCGCGCCGCGGTCCAGAGCAGCAGACCGACGCCGAGATGGGCCGTGAGCACCGCCAGGTGGAACCAGAAGGGGTCGGCGCCGTTGATCTTGTGGACCAGCCACATCGTGATGAAGAAGAGCGGCCGGTAGGTGTCCACCCCGTCTGCCCCGCGGCCCTCCGAGCCGTAGGACTCGACGACGTTCAGAGAGAAATAGCGTCCGGGGGCGGTGGGATCGGCGATGGTCGGCGAATCGACGATCTGGGAAAAATCGTCCCACACGAACCCCGCACCGAGACTCGGTGAGAGAATTGTCGCCACGGCGGCCGTCAGCAGTACGGCCTGCAGCCACGGGCGGGCGCCGAGGATGGTGCGGAAATTTGCAGCCTGCCTGCTCACCGGTTCCATTGTGGCAGGGCGCCGGCGAACAGTGAGATAATTTCTCTGATGCCGGGCCAATGTCCACTCCATCAGCGACCCAGGTTTCGAGTCGTCGCCGCTCGACTCAGGCGTCGATGGTGACGAGCTCCGTCAGCGTGGTGGTGGTCAGCTTCAACTCGGCGGACGAGCTGCCGTTGTGCCTCGAGTCGCTGGCGGCTGCGGACGGAGTCGCAAAGGTCATCGTCGTCGACAATGCCTCCACCGATGATTCCCGCGATGTGGTGTCGAGGTTCGCAGACGGCCGAGTCGACCTTCTCGCCCTCGACGACAACACGGGTTTTGCCGGCGGCTGCAACCGGGGCTTCGCCGCAGTTGCCGACGACTGCGAGATCGTCGCCTTCGTCAATCCCGATGTTGCGGTCGCTCCCGACTGTCTGCGGCTCGCCGCCGAGACCCTCGCCGCCGAAACCTCTCTGGCCGGGGTCGCACCGCGACTCATGCGGGGCGGCGGCGTGACGGTGGACAGCGTCGGTCAGGTCCTGCACCCGCTCACCCTCGAGGTCCGCGATCGCGGTTACGGTCGGGAGCTCACCCCCGAGTTGCTCCGTCCGCGACCGGTGCTTGCCGCCTGCGGGGCTCTCGCGGTGTTTCGGCGTGACGCGCTGATCGCGGTGAGTGACGGCAGCGGGCCCTTTGCGGAGGAGTTCTTCTGCTTTTGGGAGGATCTCGAGCTCGGTTGGCGCCTGGTCAACGCAGGCTTCCGGATTTCGAGCCTTCCCGACGCCGTGGCGGTCCACGGCCGTGGGGCCGGCGCATCGGATGGCCGAGGGCCGCTACGCTGGCGCCGGCCGGTGGAGCTCGAGGCCTGTGTCGTCACCAATCGCTGGATGACCCTCCTTCGACACCTCGACACCCTTGATCTTGCCCTGCGGCTACCCCTACTCTTGGGATGGGATTCGGTTATGACGACCCTCAGCGTGGTGCGGCGGCCGAAGCTCCTGGCGGCCATCGCTCGGCGGTGGCGGTTGGTGATCAGCGAGTGGCGGTCGCGAAACCGCCGCCCACGACGGAGGCTTGCAGACTTGCCATGGTGATCCAACTGATGCTCGGGTTCTTTCTCGCCTACCTGCTGGCGTTGGTCGGGACACCCATGGCCCGGGACGCGGCGCTTCGGTTCGGGGTCGTCGATCGGCCCGATGGTCAGCTCAAGCTCCACGAGCAGCCGGTGGCCTATCTCGGGGGACTCGCGGTCTTTGTCGCCTTCCTCCTGTCCATCGGGATGACCTTCGAGTTCGACGAAGAGCTCCTCGCCCTTCTGCTCGCCTCGACCATCGTCACCATGGTCGGTCTGGTCGACGACTTCGGAGCGCTCACGCCCAAGCCCAAGGCCGTCGGCCAGGCGGTGGCGGTCTTTGTCCTGCTCAAGGCAGGGGTCATGCTGCACATCATCTTCATTCCCTGGTGGGCCCGGATCGCCCTCACCGTCTTCTGGCTCGTCGGAATGTCCAACGCATTCAATCTGAGTGACATCATGGATGGGTTGGCGACGGGTCTCGGATTGATCTCCGGGACCTACCTGCTCGTCGTGGCGCTGCTCAACGGCAGGATGGTGGTCGCCTTTTTCACCGTGGCCATGATCGGCGCTCTCCTCGGCTTCCTCCGTTTCAACTTCCATCCGGCGGTCATCTATCTCGGCGACTGCGGCAGCCTCTTCATCGGTTTCACCCTCGGCTCCCTGGCCATGGTCATGGACTACACGCGCTACAACGAGCTCGGTTTTCTGGCGCCGCTCTACTTCCTCGCCCTGCCCGTTATCGACACTTTTTTCGTCATGTTTCTTCGCGCACGGGCTGGTCGAAAGATCTACTACGGCAGCCCCGATCACATCCCGTTACGCCTGCGCCGCCGTCTTGGCGGATCGACCACCCGCACGGTTCTCGCTTGCTATGGGGCGTCCGTGGTGCTTGGGGGCATCGGACTGGTCGTCATCTACCTCGACCCGGTCACGACGTTGATCGTCTCGTCGGGAGTGGGCGTCATCGTGCTCGCGGTCCTGATCTGGTTGGGCCGAGTCGACATGGAGGCCGAGTGAAGACGCTGGTGGTGGGTGGGGGCCTGACGGGTCTCGTGGCCGCCGAGCGACTGGCGGCAGCCGGCATCATCGCCCCGGTGCTCGAGCGCGAGTCCGAACCGGGGGGCGCCTGCCGGAGCATCGAGGCCGATGGCTATACCTTCGACCACACGGGCCATCTCCTCCATGTCGGCCGCCCGGAGACCGAGGCGTATCTGACCGAGATCGGTGTTTGGGAGCAACTGCGGGTGTGGGAGCGAAGAGCCGCCATCGTGGTCGGTGACCACGTGACCCCCTATCCGATCCAGATCCACACCCACGGTCTCGCCGCCAATGTCCGGCGCGACTGTCTCCTCGGTTTCATCCGTGCCTGGGGAGGGGATGGCGAGGACGAGGCCACGACCTTCCGCGACTGGGTCCTCGAACGTTTCGGCACCGGTCTCGCCGAGCACTTCTTCTTTCCCTACAACCGCAAGCTCTATCGCGCCGAGCCCGAGGAGCTCGGTCTCGATTGGGTCGGGCGATACGTCCCGAAGCCGGATCTCGAGGCTGTCGTCGACGGTGCTCTCGGTCTTCACGACGAGAAAATCGGCTACAACGCGGTCTTTCGATACCCGACCTCGGGCGGGATCCGACTGCTGCCCGACCGGGTGGCGGATCGGGTTCCGGATCTGAGAACCGACTCCGAAGTGGTCCGACTCCACCTCGGTGAACACTGGCTCGAGCTCGCCGGGGGTGAACGTCTCGCCTTCGACACAGTGGTGTCCACGATTTCTCTGCCGAGGTTGCTCGACATGGTCTGCGACGAGCTTCCCAGCGATGTGGCCGAAGCTCGACGGGCCCTGCGCTGGGTTCGGGTACTCAACATCGCCCTCGGGGTCCGGGGCCCGGCGCCGGTCCCTGAGCACTGGCGCTACTTTCCCGACCCCGAGGTCTCGTACTACCGGGTGGGCTTCCCCTCCAACCACGGCCGCCTCGCCCCTGACGGCTGTCACACGGTGTCGGTGGAAATCAGCTTCGTCCCCGGGAGGGGTGATGTGGTTGCTGAAGCCGCCGAGGCGGAGACCGCTCTGGCCGGTGCGGGCCTGCTTGACCCTGAAAATGTGGAGGTCCGGCAACTGACCATGGTCGATCCCGCCTATGTCGTTTTTGACCATGATCGGAGGGATGCGGTCTCGATGCTTCGCGCGTGGCTTCGATCTCACGACGTACGTCTGACGGGCCGCTGGGCCGAGTGGAAGTACTCGGCCATGGAGGACGCCGTTCTCGACGGGATGGCGGCGGCGAGGCGCCTGGCCGAGGAGGCGGGTTGAATCCACCCATCAGAGTGCTGACGGTGATCACCCGCCTCGAGCTCGGCGGTGCTCAGCGGGTCGCCCTCCACACCGCCTCCCACCTCGACCGGGACGTCTTCGACGCCGGTCTTGCCTGGGGCCCGGGCGACGTACTCGATGAGGAAGCCCGGGCATTGACCGATGTCACCCGATTCGAGATATCAAGTCTCGTGCGCCCGGTGTCGCCGATGAGCGATCTTCGGGCATTGGCGGAGCTGCGCTCGGCGATCCGTCGTTTTCAGCCGGATGTTGTCCACACCCACTCGTCGAAGGCCGGTGTTCTCGGCCGACTCGCGGCCCGTCTGGAGAACGTCCCGGCGGTGGTCCACACGGTGCACGGCTTCGGTTTCACACCGCTTCAGTCGCCGATCGGAAGGGCGGCTTTCTTTCGCGCCGAAAAGCTCGCCGCCCGCTGGACCAACCACTTCGTGGCGGTGTCTCGAGTCAACCTCGACCGCGGTGTCGAGCTCGGGCTTTGGAAAGCCGAGGAAGCGACGGTGATTCGCGCGGGCGTCGATCTCGATCGTTTTCGGGCTCCGGGCGATGGTCTCGGGGCGCGTCGACGACTGGATCTCCCCGAGGGGGTTCCGCTGGTGACCCAGATCGGTAACTTCAAACCACAGAAAGCTCCTCTTGACTTCATTCGTGCGGCGGCGTTGATGGCCGAAGAAGTGCCGGATCTTCGTTTCGTCATGGTCGGGGACGGTCCTCTGCGGGGCGAGGCGGAGGCCCGGGCGGCCGAGCTCGGTCTCGCCGGCCGCGTCGTCTTCTGCGGCTGGTGGGACGATGTTCCCGGGCTTCTGGCGGCGACCACCGTGTCGGTGTTGTCGTCGCTCCACGAGGGTCTGCCGTGTTCCGTGGTCGAGTCTCTGGCGGCCGGAGTCCCGGTGGTCGCCACCGCGGTGGACGGCACGCCGGAGGTCATCCGACCTGGAATTAACGGCGATCTCGTCCCGCCGGGCGATCCCGCGGCGCTGGCTCGAGCGGTGGTCGCGATCCTCGCCGACGATCAACGCCGGCAATCCATGGCTGCCGCGGCGGCCGACGGACTCGACGATTTCGGCCGAGACCACATGGTGCGGAAACTGGAGGAACTCTATCGATGGATGGTTGGATCCAACCCCTGTTGATCGTGGAAGCCTTCGTCCTCGGGGCGGTGGTGGGTTCCTTCCTCAACGTGGTGATCTACCGCGTTCCGAGGAGGATGTCCATTGTCAAACCCCGGTCGGCGTGTCCCTCGTGCGCGACTCCCATCGCCTGGTATGACAATGTGCCCCTCCTTTCGTGGCTGGTGCTCGGCGGGCGGTGCCGGAGCTGTCGTGGTGCCATCGCCTTTCGCTACCCCGTGGTCGAGGCGGCCGCCGGGGCGCTGGCGGCCTTCGGAGTCGGCCTCTATGGTCTCGAGCCGGTCACCGTCGAAGTGGTGGTCTTTGCCTGGCTCTCCCTGGCCCTCGCCCTCATCGATCTCGAGCACCAGATCCTGCCCGACATCATGACCTATCCCGCCATCGTCTTCGGTCTGGTCTTTTCCTGGTTCGGCGGCTTCACGACCTTTGTCGATTCCGTGGCCGGGGCACTGGTCGGCGCCGCCCTGCCCACCGGCGTCATCCTGCTCTACCGATGGTTGCGCGGAATCGACGGCATGGGATGGGGCGATGTCAAGTATCTTGCGGCCATCGGTTCGGTGGTCGGGCTTCACGGCTGTCTGATGGTGCTCGTGGTGGCGGCGGTCCTGGGTGCGTTGGTTGGGGGATTCCTCATTGCCATTGGACGTGGTTCGGGCAAGACCGCGCTGCCCTTCGGGACCTTCCTCGCCGTCGCGGTGATTTTCTGGCTCTACTTACCGTCGTCCTGGCGATTGATGAGTCCCCTGTAGGCCGACGTCACCGATCGCTCCAGGATCGGGTCCTGTGACGGCTGGACACTTCTGAGATCGAGAAGGACCTCGTCATCCTCGAGTCTGCCGATCACGGGGACCCCGCTCTCGCGCAGCAGATCGTGCAGGGTCTGCCCGCCGCCGATGGCCAGGCCATAGCTCGGCATGGTCTCCTCGGGGGTGGTGCCGCCACCGAGGGCGGACCGAAGCCGACAACCCCGGACCGGGATTCCGGCTTTGCGAAGACGGCCGCCCATGCGGCGGGCACGCCGGGTGAGGCTGTCGAGGGAAGCGGACATCATGGCGTAGAGCGGGATTTCCTCGAGGCGGTCGGCGTGGTGGGCGGCGAGCACCTGGTCCATCAGGGTCAGCGCGGTCTTGTCCGGCCTCAGCGCCCGGTAGAGCGGGTGGCGGCCGAGGGGTTCGACCCACTCGCGGCGGCCGACGATGCTCCCGGCCTGGGGGCCGCCCAGGAGTTTGTCGCCCGAGAAACAGACCAGATCGGCGCCGTCGGCGAGCAGTTCACCGACCGTGGGCTCGGCCGGCAGACCCCAACGACGGAGGTCGTGCAGGCAGCCGGATCCCTGGTCGACGATGAACGGCAGTCCGTGGCGGTGCACCAGATCGGCGAGATCGGGAGTTGTGGGTTCGGTCGTGAAGCCGACGATGCGGAAATTGGATTGATGGACAACGAGGATCGCAGCGGTGTTCTCGCCGATGGCGTTTTCGAAATCGGCGAGATGGGTCCGGTTGGTGCAACCGACCTCGATCAATCGGCAGCCCGAAGCCGCCATCACATCGGGCAGGCGGAACGACCCACCGATCTCGATGAGCTGACTGCGCGAGACGATCACCTCCCGGCCAAGGGCGTGGGTGCTCAAGATCAGGAGCAGCGCGGCGGCGTTGTTGTTGACCATCACGGCCGCCTCGGCGCCGCAGATCGCCGCGATGCGGTGCCGAAGCGGTGCGAGTCGCTGGCCTCGCCGACCGGTGGTCAGGTCGAACTCCAATGCGAGGTATGATCCGAGGGAAGAAGCCCGGTCGACCGGCAGCGGTGACCGTCCGAGATTGGTGTGGATCAGAACGCCGGTGGCGTTGACGACCTCGCGGTAGGCCGGACGGGTTGCGTGTTCGAGATTGGCGAGAATATCCTGTTCGAGGGCCTCGACCGCGGAGGGCACGTCTGTTTCATCGATGGCGCCATCGGCGATGAGCCGGCGGAGGTGGTCGACGGCCGACCGGCAGGCCTCCATGACCGGAGGTCGACCGAGGCGCTCGACCGCCTCGATCAGCGAAGGGAGCTCGAGGAGGCGATGGATGGCCGGGATGGTGCGATACTGAGACTGCACGACGTCATTGTATCTCGGGGCGTCGCGACAGTCATCCGAGAGTGACAAGGGGGTGGAGATGGATCTCGAACAGAAGATCCAGATGCTCGAGCGAGATCTTCGAGAACAGGTGAAGAACTGGGAACGCTTCTTCTCGGGCGGGCTCCGCGTACCTCCCGAGGTCGAACGGGCTCGCTTCGCTCAGAGGCTTCGGACCCTCGCGGAGCAGACCTTCAACCGCCGCGCCGACCAGTTCCGGGTCGAGCAGCTCCAGCATCGGTTCATGAGCTACTCGCAGAACTGGGAGCGAATGCTCAGGGATCGGGAGGAGGGGCGGTTGGCTCGAGATGCCGGCTTGTCTTCGCCGAGGACCAAGCCCCACATCGAAGAAACAAACGGCCCGACGGTGACCTCCGTAGACTCCTCTGGACGTGGATCGCTGTATGACCGGTATGTTTCAGCCAAGCGTCAGCTCGGTCTTGATGTTCGGATGGGACGCTCCGAGTTCGATCAGCAGCTCGATCGACAGAGAGAGCAGATTCAGGAGAGGCTCGGTCGCCAGGTTCAGTTCGAGGTACGCGTGGAGGATGGTAAGGTGAAACTCGCGGCACGAAAGGTACGCAAACGGGAGTCAGGAACATGAAGCTCGCGACCACGACCAAGATCCTGGCGACCGGACTGGCCTTGCTGGTGCTGGTCTTCGAGGTTGCGGCCAACGATCCCATTTTCGTCAAGTGGCTCGTCATCGACGACCCGGGTGACGAGACCATTCGGGTCTACTGGCAACGCGCCGAAGCCGGCGAGCTCGAGCCGGAAGAGTTGGTGGATCTCGGCACGATGCTGTTCTACCGGGGCTGGCCGAACGATGCCGTGAGGTATCTTCGCGAAGCGCTGGAGCTCGATCCCGAGCTTGCGGACGCGTGGTTCCGAATCGGGCTGGTCGAACACCACAGCGGTGACCTCGGCGGGGCGCGTTCGGCCTACAAGAAGTGCCTGAAGAAGCAGAGCGGTCACGCCTGGGCCAACTTCTACCTCGGGCTCCTCGAGGAGCAGACCGGGGAAGCCAAATCGGCCATGAAGCACTACGAAATGGCCTTCAAACACGCCCCCGAGCTTGCGAATCCAAAGATCAACCCCGAGATCCTGTCGTCGAAGCTCCAGCTGGGCGCGCAGGTCCGGCATTTCGACAGCGAGCGATTCGAAAAGACAATGCCCATGCCGTTCATGGATCCGTCCGCGGTTCGCCGGGTACGCGAGCAGCTCGAAGGGACGTCCCCCCCACCTGCGACACCAGAGCCGGAGATGACGAGCCCGAGCGAGCCGGTACCGGTGCCTGCAGGTGCCGCCGCCAGCGGTTCGCGGACCTCGACCGTACGATCGCCGCGTAGTTCGGGGGCGGATCCGGTCGCCGGCGGTGCGGCAAACGGGACGGTGCGTGGCGGTGGAGGAACATCCACCGAGCTTCCGGATCCCGACAGTCCTCCCTACGGCGTCCCCGAGGGAGTCGGCGGGACCGGTGGTCAGAGAAGCTCCCCGACGATCGGCGAAACCTCGCCGGAGGCCTCTCTGCAGCCTGTGTGGCCCGGTCTCTACGAGATCGCCAAGGCCCTCGTCTGATCCATCCGCAGAGGATGGTTGCCGGGGAGTGAGGGAGAGAGTTCTCAGACGTTGAACCGGAAGTGAACCACCTCGCCGTCGAGCACCTGATAGGTCTTGCCCTCGAGTCGCAGAGTCCCGCGTTGCCGGCATGCCGCCAGTGATCCCGCCTCGATCAGTTCGTCATAGGGAACAACCTCTGCGCGGATGAAGCCCCGTTGGATGTCGGAGTGGATCTCGCCGGCGGCCTCCAACGCCTCGGTGCCGTCCATGATCGACCAGGCGCGACACTCGTCGTCGCCGACGGTGAAAAACGAGATCAGACCGAGGAGGCGATAGGACTCGCCGATGATCCTTTCGAGCGCCCGATCCTCCAATCCGAGATCCTCCATGAAGACCTGCGCATCGTCGCCATCGAGCTCTGCGAGCTCGCTCTCGAGGGTGGCGCAGACCCGGGTGAAGGCGAGGCCGGGCCGTGAGGTCCATGCCTCCCATCCCGGATCCGAAAAGGGATCCGACGCCACGTCATCTTCACCGACGTTGACCACAACCAACACGGGTTTGAGAGACAAGAAGGTGAACCCTCGAAGCTTCTTCCGTGCGTTCGCATCAAAGCTCTCGTTTCGCAGCGGCGTCGCTGACTCGAGGATCACCAGACAGCGCTCGAGCAGATCACGTTCGCGTTCCAGGTCCGGATCGCGCCGTTTCTGAATGTCCTTGCGGAGCCTCTCGAGCCGCCGCTCGACCACCATCTGATCCTGGAGGATGAACTCCTCTTCGATGTGTTCGAGATCGCGTCTGGGATCCACCGATCCTTTGGGGTGTGCGACGGCATCGGACTCGAAGTTTCGAAGAACCACCATGAGTGCATCGGCGGTTCGCAGCTCGGGCAGGTTGAAACTGGTGTCGCCGCGGTGCTCGTCGGGGATGCCGGGGACATCGGCAAACCGAATCGTCGCCGGGGTGAACTTCTTCGGCTGATACATCTCGGCCAACACGTCGAGTCGAGGGTCGGGCACCTTGGCGATGCCGACCTGACTGGCGTCGCGGCGCCCACTCGCCGTCGATGGATCCTGTCCGGTGAGGAGGCTGAAGAGTGAAGTCTTGCCACTCGCCGCCAATCCCATGATGCCGACTTCCATTGCTGCCTCCATCGGGTCAATCGATCCCGAGACACCAACTCTCGACTGTCAACTGTCGACTGTCAACTATCCCACCACCGGCTGTTGTCGAACCAGCAGCGTTGATGCGCCGACGAAACCATGGGCCGTCTGAAACCAGCAGAGGTCGGTTCCGACCGCATCGATGCGTCGCAACAGGGTGCCGAGGCTGCCCGAGAGCTCGACCACGGGATGCCATCCCCGGACCCGTTGCCGATCGAGCCAGACCCCCGACGCAATGAGGCTGTAGGTGCCGTTGCCGAGGTCGGCGGTGACCGTGGCGAGCGGGCGCAGGAGGTACAGGGCTCGATCGCTTGCCGAGAGCAGCTCACCCGCCGCCATGCCGTCGTCGGTGAGCACTCGAAGGTTCGCCGGTCCGGAGGACGGCCGGTCGCGGTAGGAAAGGCGAACAGCTCCGCCGCGTGGGGTCTCGTCGAATCGCCGGGCATCGGCGAAGTTCGCGATTCGGTGGCGCGGCGCGCCCTCCTCGAGGAGAAGGGTGCGACGCGCCGGTAGACCTTCGCCATCACACGGGCCGACGACCGGGGCCATCGGATCGGAACGGTCGTCGACCAGGGTCAGAGCGTACGCTGAGAGCAGGCCGTCGGGGCCGAGCAGACCCGGGAGCGGGTCCCGGTCGTCCGGGCACGCGAGAAAGAGCGGTGAAATGGCGGCGAGAAGTTGGGAGCTCACCTCCGGGTGGAGAATCAGGTCGTGAAGACCTTGATCGGTGGCGATCCGGTGGCGGGTCAGCAGGGCGCGGTTGCCGATCCTGGCTGCCACGGCTTCCGCCGCGAATGACTCGGGGTCGGCGATGTGGATCCATTCCCGCCAGATCCCGGGGCGGTCGCTGATCAGCACTTCAACCAACATGGAGGCCACCGTTCGGTGGTGGTCAGCCGACCAGTCGTCGGCGGTACACAGCTGCCAGGCGTAGTGACCCTCCTGGACGACGGTCCGGCCCAGGCGAAGACTTCCGTTCGACATCGAGGCGATGGCGATGGCGAGTTCTCCCGTGACATGTTGAGCCCAACCCCGCGGCGGCATTCGGGGTCCGGGCGGTATCGCGGTCAGGCCGAGCAGACGTTGCGGCGGCATCGGATCGGGGCCCGGAGCGGCACCGGCCCGCGCCGCCGCGACCGCGGACCGTGCGGCGGATCCGTCGAGTCCCGAGATCGCGGCGAAACCGGCCCGGGCCCCATCCCAGATCCGGACGCCGACCCCACTCTCCTCGATCTGCACCGTCCGTCGCAGCCGTCCGTCGATCAGCTCGGTTTCTCGAGTCAACGAGCTCTTGGCAAAGACCTCCCACCGTTTGGCCTCTCCTGTCGACAGCCGGCCGCCGCAGGCCTCGATCGCACGCGACAGCTTTGCCGGGAGATCGTCCGGTCGCGAATGTGACGGCATCAGAGAACCTCGAGGCGGCGGACCATCAGGGTCGGTGCCTCCGAGCCGGTGGGCAGGGGGAGGCCATCCTTGACGCACCAGCCCAGCCGCCAGTCCGGACTCGGGTCGTCGCCCACATCAGGGTCGATCGCGGCGAGGATCTCGGTGACCCCCCCGGTGAGCTCCAATGGCGCCAGCGGTCGCCGCCGTCGGCCGTTTCGGATCTCGAATCCCCGTTCCACCCGGAGCACCGTCCGGCTCGACACGGGATCGACGGTGGCGCCCGACAGACGAGTGACGACGATGCCGTGGGACAGATCGGCTTCCATTGCCGCGGGAGAGGCGGACCCGGCCGGGATCACCAGGTTGGACAGACGCGGCACCGGAGGGTGTCTCCAGTCGGCGCGGCGCCCGCGACCCGGTGCGACCTCACAGACCTCTGCGGTTTCGCGGTCGCACAACAGACCGCAGAGTCGACCCCCCCGCATCAGGGTCACGGCTTTGGCCGAAATCCCCTCGTCGTCACAGTCGAAGGCGCCGGGAAGATCGGTGCGCCTTGGGTCGTCGGTGAGATCGATGGCGGCCTCGGTGAGATTCGCCCCGCCGAGGCCGGCGAGGGGGGACCGGCCGTTCGCGATGAGGTCGCCCTCCACGAGATGTCCGACGAGCTCGTGCAACAGCGCGCCGGCAGTTCCCTCGGTGAAGATCACCGGGGTTTGCAGACCGGGAGAGGGACTCCACCCGCGGGCGGGTGGGGGCTCGAAGACCGCTCGGATCCAATCACCGAGCCGCGGATGACCCCAGACTGCCAGCAGCGCTGTGCTGCCGATGTTGCGGCTTTCCAGTCGCACGAGCGGGGGACTTGTCACCTGCCGCCATGAGTCGCGGCGGACGACTACGGCGCGCCGGGTCAGAAAGCGGATGACCGTGTTGTGGTCCGCCGTTCGCTCGGCGATCTCCCGCGCCCAGTCGACCCACCCGGGTGGTGGGTTGAGATCAACGGCCGGCGGCGGGCTCGGTGGGAGTTCGAGGCGATCGGCATAGCGTGACACCAGCTCGGCGACCGCCGAGGACGACACGCCCGTGGCGGCATGGATGGCCCACCGCGAGGGAAAGCGCCAACGGGCCGCACCACCATCCACCCGGCACGAAGCCACCTCGGATCCGGCGGCCACTCGAATCTCGAGACGGCGCTCGAGGAAGAGGTCTTCGAAGCGGGGGTGCGATCCCGGAAGCCGGCGACAGCCGTCCGCGAGGTCATCCAGCCACGCTGGATCAAAGACGGCGCTGCTGTGAGAGGGACTCGTCACAGCGGTATGGTACCGCTGTCTCGTCGGAATGGGTTGTCGCAGCCGCCCGGGGGAGAACGAAATCAATCGAGTGAATGATCTCGACACGCGGTAGAATGCTGAGACGCCTCGCGGCGGTCTTGCCGCGGGCGATGGAGGAGGATGCATGGGAAACGATGTGCTCGGGCGGGTTGAGGAGCGTCTGGCCAAGGGCAGGCTCGGCGGCGGTCGGGACAAGATCGACCGGCAACACGCGCAGGGCAAGCTCACGGCCCGCGAACGGATCGAGCAGTTCCTCGACGAGGGGAGCTTCGAAGAAACCGATGGACTCGTCGAGCACCACTGCACCGACTTCGGGATGGGGGAAAAGAAGATCGCCGGAGACGGGGTGGTGACGGGACACGGCAGGGTTGACGGGCGTCCGGTCTTCGTCTTCGCCCAGGACTTCACGGTCTTCGGTGGTTCACTGTCGGAGTCCAACGCAGCCAAGATCTGCAAGATCATGGACCTGGCCATGAAGGTCGGCGCGCCGGTGGTGGGACTCAATGACTCCGGCGGCGCCCGAATCCAGGAGGGGGTGGGTTCGCTTGCGGGTTATGCCGACATCTTCCTGCGCAACACCATCGCCTCGGGGGTGGTGCCCCAGATCTCGGCCATCATGGGTCCCTGCGCCGGTGGCGCCGTCTACTCACCTGCCATCACCGACTTTGTCTTCATGGTCGAGGAGACGGCCTACATGTTCGTCACAGGTCCCGAGGTGATCAAGACCGTGACCCACGAAGAGGTCACCATGGAGAAGCTCGGTGGTGCCATGACCCACAACTCGGTCTCGGGTGTTGCCCACTTCGCGTCGCGGTCGGACACCGAGTGTCTGGCGTCCATGCGGCGGTTGCTGTCCTTCCTTCCATCCAACAACGCCGAACAGCCTCCGGTCGTGGAGACCTCCGATCCCCTCGACCGTGAGATCCCCGAGCTTGACCATTTTGTCCCGTCGGATCCCAACAAACCCTATGACATCGTCAAGCTCATCCGCTGGGCCGCCGACGATGGCGATTTCGTTCAGATCCACGAGCACTATGCCAAGAACATCGTGGTCGGTTTTATTCGCATCGGTGGCCGGTCTGTCGGCGTCATCGCGAATCAACCCGCTCATCTGGCCGGCGTGCTCGACATCAACGCCTCGGTCAAGGGAGCGCGCTTCGTTCGATTCTGTGACGCTTTCAACATCCCGTTGTGGATTGTCGAGGACGTCCCCGGGTTCCTTCCCGGAACCGCTCAGGAGTGGGGCGGGATCATCCGCCACGGCGCCAAGCTGCTCTACGCGCTGGCCGAGGCGACAGTGCCCAAGGTCACGGTGATCACTCGAAAGGCCTATGGCGGCGCGTACTGTGTGATGGGCTCGAAACACATCCGAACCGATGTCAACCTCGCGTTTCCGACGGCAGAGATCGCGGTCATGGGACCGCACGGCGCGGTCAATATTCTCTACCGCCAGGAGATCCAGGGGGCAAAGGACGCCGACGCCAAGCGGGCAGAGCTGGTCGCCGAGTATCAGGAAAAGTTCGCCAATCCGTTCGTTGCAGCCGAAAAGGGATATATCGACGGGGTCGTGTTGCCGAGAATGCTGCGCCGCAAGTTGATCGCGGCCTTTGCCATGCTGAGCACAAAACGGGACACGATGCCTACCAAGAAGCACGGGAATATCCCTCTGTAGAAAAATTGTGAATTGTGAGCGATGAGTTATGAATTGACAGCTAACAGCTAACAGCTAACAGCTAACAGCTAACAGCTAACAGCTAACAGCTAATAGGGAAGCGTGGGGGAGCGGAATGAAGTTACTGGTTGCCAACCGCGGTGAGATCGCCGTTCGAATCATCCGCGGCTGTCGCGAGATGGGCATCGAAACCGTGGCGGTCTACTCCGAGGTCGATCGCCGATCGCCGCATGTGCTCATGGCCGATCAGGCCTTTCCCATCGGACCGGCGGCGGCTTCGGAGAGCTACCTCGACATCGATCGTCTGCTCGCCGCGGCCGATGCAAGCGGCGCAAACCTCGTCCACCCCGGCTATGGCTTCCTCGCCGAGAACGCCGACTTCGCCGAACGGGTCGAGGCTGCGGGGCTGACATGGGTCGGACCGCCCGCCGCCGCCATCACCCTCATGGGCTCCAAGACCGAGAGCCGCAAGCTCGCCGTCGATACCGGGGTTCCCCTGATTCCCGGGATGGTCGAACCTCTCGAAAACTTCGCCGAGCTCGAGGCCTTTGTAGATCAGCACGGACTTCCGGTGCTGCTCAAGGCGGTGGCCGGTGGTGGCGGCAAAGGGATGCGCGAGGTCCACGAACGTCATGATCTGGCCGCCTTTTTTGACCGCGCCCGATCGGAGGGAGGCGCCTACTTCGGGGATGATCGCGTCTATGTCGAACGACTCGTGAAACAGGCTCGTCACATCGAGGTCCAGGTGGCCGCCGACAAACACGGCAACGCGGTCTACCTCGGTGAACGCGAATGCTCGATCCAGCGTCGCCACCAGAAGGTAGTGGAGGAGTGTCCGTCGCCGGTGGTCGACGCCGATCTGAGGCGGCGTCTCGGCGAGGCGGCCCTGGCCATCGTCCGCGGTTCGGGGTACCAGTCGGTGGGGACGGTGGAGTTTCTGGTCGATGGCGACGGCGATTTCTACTTCCTCGAGATGAACACCCGGCTCCAGGTCGAGCACCCGGTGACCGAGGAGGTCTATGGTGTCGATCTGGTCCGCGAGATGATCAACCTCGCGCTCGGTCGCGAGCTGTCCTGGCGGCAGGAGGATCTCTTCCCCCGTGGGCACGCCATCGAGTGCCGGGTCTACGCCGAGGACCCGCTGCGCAACTTCGCTCCCTCACCCGGTCGGATCTCCCTTCTCGTGCGTCCCAGCGGACCGGGGATCCGGGTCGACTCGGGTGTCTTTCAAGGAAGCGTTGTTCCCCTGGACTACGATCCCATGGTCGCCAAGCTGGTGGTCCACGCTCCCGACCGACCGGCCGCGGTTGCGCGGTTGCGGCGGGCGTTGCAGGAGTACCAGTTGCGCGGCATCGCCACGACCTTGACCCTGTTCCGTGCCCTGGTCGAAATGGATGAATTTGCCGAGGCGGACTTTCACACCGGGTTTCTCGACGAACTCCTCGCCTCGCAGCGGCTGGAGGAGCTGCACGGTCTTCAGGATCCCGAGGCCGAGGAGGCGGCGGTGGTGGCGGCGGTCTGCCTCGCCACACTGGAGGCGGGAGAAGTCTCCGGCGATCCCTACAGCCATGGCGAGGGCAGTCACTGGTGGCAGGAAGGTGCCCGGCAGCAGCACGGGAGGTATCCGAGATGAAGTGGGTCGTTCGTCAAGGAGACGCGAGTCACGAGGTTGAGGTCGAGCGGGTACGCGATGGCTTCGAGGTCGTCATGGATACCGAGCGCCGACGGGTGGATCTGATACGGCTCGACGACGCCGTGGCCTCGTTGCGATACGTCGAGGATGGACGCAGCTTCTCGGTGAGCTACCTACGGGGCCGAGACCGGCAGTGGCGGGTCGCCGTCGGCGAGCGAGACTTCGACATCGAGGTGCTCACCCCGGTGGAGGCCATCGAGGCGGGTGCCGCGGCGGCAACGGTTGGTCCGAGCCGGCTCGAGGCGCCGATCCCGGGCAAGGTCGTCAAGGTGCATGTCGCCGTTGATGACGGGGTGGAGGCAGGGCAGCCGTTGGTCGTTCTCGAGGCGATGAAGATGGAGAATGAGCTCACCGCCGATCGGGCGGGCAAGGTCATCGCCGTCCACGTCGAACCCGGCCAGACCATCGACACCGGCGGCCTGCTCGTGGAGCTCGAGTAGACGGCTTTTTCACCGGTTCGCGGAGCGGCCGGTGAAAATCGCTACTCCCTCACCGTCACCTTGGTCGTTGAGAACGAGGCGTTGCGGGTGACGGGGTCGAGAATACCCACGGCGACGTTGTGGCTTCCCTCCTCCATGAGGAGATTGGCCGTGATGGTGTAGCGCCTGAGCTGCGCATCGTCGTAGTCGGCCGCCTTGACCCGGATCTCGTGATTCTGGCGGACCACGTCGGAACGGTCCCCCTTGCTGTTTCGAGCGGCGAGAAACAAGGTCACGTTGCCGACATAGTCCTCGCCGGTAGGCAGGAGGGCCACCCTTCGCAGGGGGAACGACAGCTTGAAGGGCACCATCCACCGGGTCTCGCCGGCGGGGCCCTGGCTACCGATCTCGATCATGATCTGCATGGGGTTGTCGTCGAGGGGGAACATGAGGCCCGTCACGACTTTGTCCTGGACCCTGCTCTCGAGACTCTTCTCGACGAAACGCTGTCGGTAGCGGACCCGATAGTCGGGGTGGTTGGGAAGCTCGACCTTGATCCTGTGGACCTTGTCGAGACCACTTTGATGAAGGGTGTAGCCGAGGGAATAGTAGGTGAAGAAATCTTGTCCGACCTTCTCGAGTCCGGCGGTGAAATCATTGGTGTTGACGGTGCAGGCTCCCCCGGTCGAGTCGGCCATGAAACGCAGGGGATCGAGGTAGTTCTGCATCCCGATACTCGCGGACATGGAATCCTGCGCGGTGCCGAGCTCGGCCGACGACAGCGTGGGGTTCTCGAGCCCGCCGACGCCGAATGTATAGAAGCTGATGTCCTGAGCGTTGGCGTTGGAGACAAGAGAGTTGAAGTGGCGGTTCATGTTGTAGCGGGCGGATTCGGTGATGGCCGAGGACTCGTGGTAGGTGTTGGCATAGGCGTAGAAGAGATCGAGGCCGGCAATCATGGGGAGGCCGTTGGAGGCATAGACGATGACCTTTTTGCCCGGCAGGCCGGACAGCATGGTAACCGTGTCCCTGAGGGCGCCGAGGGTGAACTGGAGATCGTTGGCCTCCTCCTCGGCGAAGCCGATCATCATCCCGTGGGCGCGGTTCATACTGCCGACGTCCTGTTGGGAATTCCGCTGGGAGTCTGAGAATTGTCGGAGAATATCCTTACGGGCGTTGTCGGTCTCGGTGCGACCGCCGGTCATCATTTTGACCTCGCGGAGGGCGTTGTAGATCTCTCTCTGGTCGTCCGTGAAGGTCTGCAGCACGTCGTACGACTTGTTGTAGGAGATGACCATCATCTGCACCGGTGGTTGCAGGGTTTCCCGAACAAAGGTGCGCATCTGGGTGATGAGCCGATTTCGATCGAGGGACCGCGAGTTGGCGTTGTCGAAATAGAGCACCACGTAGACCGGGCGGAAGCTGTCTTTTGAAAGCGTCTCGGTTCCGGGGACGGGCGTCGGGGTGGGTTGGCCGGTTGGAGGCTGCTGGCCGCTATAGTAGCTGCGGTAGACCTCGTCGGTGAATAGACCGAAGTTGCTGATCGGCCGGGGGGTTCCATCTTGGGTCAGGACAAAGTCATCGGCGGTGAGATCGGAAACGGCCAGACCCTGCTTGTTGGTGACGTAGACGTTGACGGTCACCACCGTCACATCGACCTCGCCGGCGAACGGGAGCCCACCCACGGCGTCTTGCGGCGCCGGTTGGGTCGTCTCATCGTCCTGGGCGAGGACCACAGATGCGCCGAGGCAAAGAGCCAGAATGATGGTGATCCACTTCGTCTTCACAATCCACCTCCACGAAGAGTCTAACCTGAACTCCGGATCGGGAATCGTGCTCCACCGTTTGTCGCTCCCGGACGGTATCATGAGCAGCTAGCCTCGCTGTCCGGAGCAAACGGCCGGTGAACCTACCGGACTCGAGGATTGCCGGTGCGCGCGGCAGCCCGGGCGAAACCTTGTATCATGACGACGCTGTGAGCTTCGAGAAGGCCTCCGACGAACAACTGGTGCGGCTTGCCCTTGATGGGGACGAGGATGCGTTTACCGCTCTCGTGCGCCGCTATCAACGGCGATTGACGGCGTTTCTCAGTCAACTTGTGGGGGATGTCGAGCTTGCCCGGGAGCTCAGCCAGGAAGCGTTCATTCGCGCCTGGGGGGCCCTCGAGCGTTTCAACCCCAAGTACCGCTTTTCGACATGGCTTTTTCGAATCGGCCACAATCTCGGAATCGACCACCTCCGCCGACGCAAGCTGAAAACGGTGGCGTTGTACCGTACCGATCGGGAGGGCGATGAGGTGGAGATCGTGGTGGAGGACCTCACCAAGGACCCCCTCGGCCATTTTGAGAACTCCGAGCTCGCGAACTCGCTCAGAGCGGCCATTGACGAGCTCAGGCCGGAGTATCGAGAGCTCGTCATGCTGCGGCACTTCGGTTGTCTGAGCTACCAGGAAATCGCCGAGTTCAAAGAAATGCCGTTGGGAACGGTCAAGAACAAACTTTTTCGCGCGCATACCGTATTACGAAAGGCATTGGCGACCTTTCTTTGAGGTTGGCGGTGCCGTGAGAGGAGGCCGAGGTGGCTACAAGTTGTGAGGCAATCCAGGAGCTTCTCGCCGAGGTTCTCGGTGAGACTGAGCGGCTTTCCGACGAGGAACGCCGGCACCTCGAGCTTTGCCCGCAATGTTGCGAGGTCGCTGCTGCCGAGAGCGCCCTCGGCTTGATTTTCGCCAAGGTTCTGCCCCCCGCCGATCCCGCCATGGAAGACCGTGTGCGTGTCGCCGTGCGCACTCTGCGTCGCCGCCGGCGTGCTCTCGCGCTCCTTCCCGTGGCGGCCTCGTTGTTTGTCGCTCTCCTCGGTGCTGTGATGCTCGGCGGGCTTCCCGGCGGCAGCCTGCTCGCCTTGCTTCCCGTATGGTCCTCCCAGGGCTGGGTGTCCCTCGCCGCGTCCGTCGGTGACTGGAACACGGTGCTCACCACCTCGGTTGGAGCCGCAACCGCGCTCTTCAGTCCGGGAGTCATCGTGGGCGCCGTCCTGGTCAGCCTCCTGGGACTCGGAGTGGTTGCAGTCACAGCCCGTCGGTGGCGGCAGATCTCGCCATGGCGCCACGACGGCTAGCCCGGAGTTCCCGGCGGCGGGCTGCCGCGACCGTCGACGCACAGCGCCTCGCTGCCCTCACCACGACGCCCGGCAAGAAGTGCGGAGTCGTGCCCCTTATCGCCTTCGTGGTCGCGGTTGCGGCGAGTCAGGCAACCGCCGAGGCGGCACCGCGAACCACCGTCTTCAACGACATCGTGGTCAACGAGAAGGTCGTCGGTGATGTGGTCGCCTTCGAGGCGGACGTGCACCTCGGGCCCCTGGCCGACGTGGCCGGTGACGTGGTGGTCATCGGGGGAGATCTCCGTCTCGACGCGCGGGCACGGGTAGGCCGCCACGTCGTGGCGATCTTCGGTGAGGTCGAGGCCGAACCCGGGGCGGTGATCGAAGGCCGGACCCTGGCCTTTTCTTCGTTGTCCAAGGTTGCCCTCCGCCCCGGAGACGGGGCGCCGCTGCAGGTCACCCTGGCCGTCCGTCTGCTGACCTCGGGGGGCTGGTTGCTGGTCACCACGGCCCTCGCCTTCGGCCTGTCGACCCGCCTTCGGTACGGAGTCTGGGTTCTGCCGCGGCTCGGATTCAGGGTCCTGGTTCTGGGGCTGGCTGCGGGCATCACTTTTTTCGCCGCATTGGTCGCGGTGCTCGGGCTCGGGCCGACCATCGGCGTTCCACTGGCGGCGGCGATAACGGTGCTGTTCTTCGCCGTTCGCGCCACCGGGCTGACCGTCGTCGGCGGCTATGTCGGAGGTGTGTTGCTGCGGCGTTGGTGGAACCGACCTCTCCCGCTGACCGTTGAGGTCTTTGTCGGGGTCCTAGTGTTGTTGATCATTCGATTTCTTCCGCTTCTCGGCGGTGTGCTGTGGAGTCTGTGCTCGATTGCCGCGCTGGGAACGGGGATCATCATCGCCACCGGCGTGTCTGAGGGCGAACCAGCGGCGGGACTCACCTGAGAGAGCGTCGGTGATATGCGGCCCCGGCGGTCATTTGCGCCGAGATTCCGACACGAATGGGCCTTCACGGTACCCGTTGGGCGACGATGATGTTATTCCCCACCGGCTCCTAGCCAGTCGGTGGCCCGAGTGCTATACTTCCGCCCCTTGTGGGGAGAGGTGTGTGTGAAGATCGACCTTTCCAAGATCGAGGGTGAGCCGATACGCTTCAACGAAACCACCGGTTTCGATGCCGACCGGTTCGACCCGACCCGAGTCATTGGACCGATGAAGGTTCGGCTCGAGGGGAGCGTGCGTTCGGCGGGCGACAACTATTTCGTCGACGGTCACACCCACGCCGATGGTCGGTTGATCTGTTCGCGTTGTCTCGAGCCGGTGGAATGGCAGATGGAGTCGAGCTTCGATCTGGAGGTCGCTCTTTTCGAAGCGGCGCCTCGTGACCCTGATTTCGTACTCGACGCGGCCGATCTCGATGTTGTGTACCTCGAGGAGCCGCTGCTTGACCTCGATGAGCTGGCGATCGAGCAGGTCGAGCTTGAGATGCCGATCCGCGTGTTGTGTTCGGAAGAATGCGCCGGGTTGTGTCCGCGCTGCGGTTCCAATCGCAACCTGGAGGGCGCCTGCCGATGTGAACCGGAGGTCGATCCAAGATGGGCGGCCTTGGGCGAATTGGCGGGAAGGACCCCGAACGACGCATGAGACATCATACTCACGCAACGAAACCCCATGAATCGTCCGGGTCAGACCCGGTGAGACGAAACGGAGAACTCTGATGGCGAATCCAAAGCATAAAATATCGAGAACGCGTCGCGACAAACGACGCTCCCACCACGGGCTCGTGCCACCCGGCTGGAGCCTCTGCACATCCTGCTTCGAACCCAAGCCACCGCACCAGGTGTGCCCACATTGCGGAAGCTACAAAGGCCGCGAAGTCATCGAGGTCGAGGACCTAGACTGACGCTCGTGGAGCGACCGAATCTCAGTTGTGCGGGTGAGTGATGGCCACGCGGGCCATCGCACTCGATGCCATGGGAGGCGACGGCTCGCCCCAGATCCGGATCCAGGGGGCACTGGACGCCGTCTCTGAATTCGATCAATCCGTCTTTCTGGTTGGTCCCATCAAGCGGTTGCGCCGGGAGCTCGGACGATTTCGATCGATTCCCAGCGGTCTTGAACTGGTGGATGCCGCCGATGTCGTCGGGATGCAGGATCCTCCGATGACGGTGCTCCGAGGCAAGCGCAATTCGTCGCTCTCGGTGTGCGCCGATCTGGTTCGCAGCGGGCGCACATCGGCCATGGTGACTGCCGGCAACACGGGGGCGGCGTGGGTCGCAGCCAAATCCGCCCTCGGTATGATCGGTGGCGTCGACCGGCCCGCCCTTGCCGCGATCCTGCCCAAGCTGGACGGCCACACCCTGGTTCTCGATGTCGGCGCCAACGTAGAGGCCAAGCCTCAACAGCTGGTTCAGTTCGCGGTCATGGGCTCGTACTACGCTTCGGCGGTGCTCGGCGTGGAAGAACCACGGGTCGGGTTGATGTCGGTGGGCGAAGAGGAGACCAAGGGGGGGCCGCGGATTCGTCGGCAGTACCGAGTTCTCAAGGGGGCCGGGATCAACTTCATCGGCAATGTGGAAGGCCGGGATGTCTTCACCGGCAACGTGGATGTGGTCGTCTGTGACGGCTTTACCGGCAACGTCATCCTCAAGGTGGCTGAAGGACTCGGTGAGATGGTGGTCGGGATGCTCAAGGAGGAAGCCCGGCAGTCACCCCTCTATGGGGCCGGTCTGGTTCTGGCAAAAGGTGCTTTTCGCAACGTCAAACGGAAGGTCGACTACTCCGAGCACGGCGGCGCGCCCCTGCTCGGTGTCAACGGCGCCTGCCTCATCGGCCACGGCCGATCGACCGCCAAGGCCATTCGCAACGCGATCCGTTTTGCCGACTCCTACGGGTCGAGCGATGTCATCCAGAACATCGGCGACAAGATCCTCGAGGTCCTTGCCGTGCCCAACGAAGGCCAGGAGAGCTGAGATGCACGACCATTTCGTGAAGACCGCGAAGATCGTCGGTCTCGGTTCCTACCTGCCGGAACGGGTTCTCACCAACGCCGAACTCGAGGCGATGGTCGAAACCAGCGACGAGTGGATCAGGACCCGAACCGGGATCAAAGAGCGGCGTGTGGTTGCCGAGGGCGAGGCCCTGACCGACCTCGTGGTACGAGCCGGCAGGGAGGCACTGGCCGACGCCGGGGTCGAGCCGGAGGAGGTTGATCTATTGATCCTTGCCACGGCGACGCCGGAACAACCGATTCCGGCGACCTCGGCCATGGTCCAGCCGGTGCTGGGACTGGTCAACGCGGCCTGTTTCGACCTCTCGGCGGCGTGCTCGGGCTTTACCTACGCCCTGAACGTCGGTCGCCAGTTCATCGCCACCTCTGAAGCCAAGACGATCCTGGTGATCGGTGCGGAGTGCCTGACCCGCTATGTCGACTGGACCGACCGTACGACCTGTGTTCTCTTCGGTGACGGTGCGGGCGCGGTGGTGCTCAAGCCCGGAGAGCCCGGGGAGGGCATCCTCCACCTCAGGTGGCGGACGGACGGCAACTACGCGGATCTCATTTGCATGCCGGGCGGCGGATCCCGCTTCCCGCCGCACAGCACGGATTCCATCGACCGGAAGCTGCCCTTCATCAAGATGCGCGGCAACGAGACCTTCAAGGTGGCGGTTCGGTCTTTGACCGACATCAGTCGCGAGGTCATGGGGGCGGCCGGTATCGGTGTCGAAGACCTCGATCTCTTCATTCCCCACCAGGCGAACATGCGGATCATCCAGGCGGTGGGCAACCGTCTCGGGCTGACGGAGGACCAGGTCTTTACCAATGTCGAACGTGTAGGGAACACCTCGGCGGCCTCGATCCCCCTCGCCATGGTCGATGCCCGCAACGAGGGACGGCTCAAACCGGGCAGCCTTGTGCTCACGTCCGCCTTCGGCGGTGGCCTGACCTGGGCATCGTCCCTGATACGCTTCTAGCCCGCACTATTCATGAGGTTTCGGCGCCTCTTTGGTCGCAGCAGACAGCTCATGAATAGTCCGGGCAAGCTCGCGATCCAGCGAGAATCAAAGGAGTCGAGATGGCACGCATCGCAGCCTTGTTTCCGGGTCAGGGAAGTCAAAAAGTGGGAATGGGACACGATCTCGCCGACCGGTGGCCAACGGCCGCTTCGGTCTTTGCCGAGATCGACAGTGGTCTCGGGGCGGGTCTCTCCGAGTTGTGTTGGAACGGACCCGAGGAAGAGCTGAGACTGACAACCAACACCCAACCAGCGCTGCTCGCCCACTCGGTGGCAGCCTGGCAAGTGCTGGCCGAGAGTGGATTCAGGGCCGAAGCGGTGGCCGGTCACAGCCTCGGGGAGTACTCGGCGGTGGTGGCGGCCGGCGGGCTCGGTGCAGTGGACGCCGCTCGGACCGTGCGCGAGCGGGGCCGGCTCATGCAGCAGGCGGTCCCCGTCGGCGAGGGCGCCATGGCAGCGGTCCTCGGTCTCGATGATGAGGTCGTGGTCGGGATCTGTGATGAGATTTCCGCCGCCTTAGGTGAGGCCGTGGTCGCGGCCAACTTCAACTCTCCCGGTCAGGTCGTGATCGCCGGAACCGCGGGTGCGGTGGATCGAGCCATCGAGGTCTGCAAGGAGCGCGGAGCCCGACGGGCCTTACCGCTGCCGGTGTCGGCGCCCTTCCACTCGCCGCTCATGGCGCCCGCGCGCGAGGGCCTCGAGCCGACGCTTCGTGAATTGGCTTTCGCCGACCTCGCGGTTCCGGTCTACCGCAACGTCGATGCCTCGCCGGTGAGTTCGCCCGACGAGGTTCGTGATGGCCTGATCCGTCAGGTCGACGCGCCGGTCCTCTGGTCTCAGACCATCGCGCGGTTGCGCGCCGACGGTTTCGACACCTTTGTCGAGATCGGCGCGGGCAATGTTCTCTGCGGTCTCGTCAAGCGGATCGACCGCTCGGCGACCTCCTATCCCGCCGGAACCGTCGAATCGATCGAAAATGTGATTTCCGAGCTAGTGACCTGAGTTCCCGAATCTGAACGATTTTTCCAGGGGCGTTCGCGCTCCTGGGAAAATCGTTCAGATTCGGGAAGACTGGCAGATCGAAGAATGCAAGGAGGATGATATGGGTGACTTTGAAGGTCAGGTAGCGGTCATCACCGGTGGGGCGCGGGGCATCGGGGCTGAGATCGCGCGGAAGTTCGCCGGTGGAGGGGCCCATGTGGTCTGCGCCGATGTCCTCGACACGAACGAGATCGTGGAAGAGATCACGGCCGGCGGCGGTTCGGCCGAGGGCCGGTCGATGGATGTCACCGACGCCGCGGCGGCAGCCGAGGTGGTCAAGGCCATCCATACCGATCACGGTCACCTCGATATTCTCATCAACAACGCCGGGATCACCCGCGATCAGTTGCTCGTCCGGATGAAGCCCGAGGATTGGGACCTCGTCATGAGGATCAACCTCGACGGGGCCTTCAAGGTGACGCAGCCGACGGCCAAGATCATGATGAGGCAGAAGAGCGGCCGGATCGTCAATATCGCTTCGGTGGTCGGGCTCATGGGCAATGCCGGCCAGGCCAACTACTCGGCATCGAAGGCCGGTCTCATCGGGTTCACCAAATCGCTCGCCCGTGAGCTCGGGCCCCGCAACGTCACGGTCAACGCGGTGGCGCCGGGCTACATCCAGACGGCCATGACCGACGCCCTGACCGACGACCAGCGCGCCGCGCTGATGAAGACGGTCGCCATTCCCCGCCTCGGGACGCCCACCGATGTCGCGGACGCCGTCACCTTTCTTGCCGGCCCTCATGCCTCGTACATCACCGGCGTCGTGATCAACGTCTCGGGTGGTTTGTATATCTGACTGGAGCTCTCGGGCTCACCGGGTGGCTCGTGACTGGTTTCTCGTTCATCGCGCCCCCAGCGACGCAGGTCGATGATTCGCGGCGAGAAACGAACAACGAGAATCTCTACGGTACACTGGCTCATGGAGGTCCAGATGTCGAAGATCGAGATGACCGTAGCCGACATCATGTCCGCCGATGTGATCACCTTGATCGAGGACGAGACCCTGGCCCACGCCAAGAGATGCATGGATCGCGGTCGGATCCGCCATCTGCCCGTGCTTCGCGGGAAGAAGCTCGTCGGCCTGGTCACCCACCGGGATCTTCTGGCGGCGTCGTTCTCCATCTTTGCCGAGGTCGAACCGGCGGAGCAACGTCGGGTCTTCGTCACGGTGCCGGTGGCCGAGGCCATGCACCGTGACGTGATCACGGTGAGCCCGGATGAACCGGTCGCCGAAGCCGCACACACGCTCCTCGACAACAAGTGGGGCTGTTTGCCCGTGGTCAACGACGAAGGCGATCTCCTCGGCATCGTCACCGAGGCCGACTTTCTCAGATTGACCGTACGCTTGCTGGCATGACCATCCTCGACTGGGTGCTGGTCGTCGTGTGGGCCGGCATCACCCTGGGCGGGTTTTTCAAGGGGGCGATCCGAATTGTCTTCGGGCTCGGGGGCGTCGTGCTCGGACTCTGGTTGTCCCTGGTCGTGGGCCCGGATCTTGCGGTCAGTCTCACCGGGCTTGTGAACAGCGAGTGGCTCACCCTCGGCTTGGCCTATCTGCTCCCGCTCGTCGTGGTCGCACTGCTCTGCCTCCTCGCCGGTTGGGGAATGGAAAAGACCCTCGAAGCGCTCAAACTGGGTTGCCTCAACCGTCTTCTCGGCGCAGGTCTGGCCGGTGCGGCCGCGGCCGCGGTCCTGGCGGTGCTCCTGGTGACCGCGGTTCGACTCTCGCCCGAGCTGGCCGCCATCGAGGAGCGCTCGGTGCTTCTGGCGCGGGTCGAGACGGTCCTGGGTCTTTACGAGGGAGAGACTCAGGATGCCGAGGCGCCGGCGCCGACCGACGAAGGCGAAGCGGCTGAGGAGGAGCCGAGCGGCCGGTAAAGCGTGTCCCGCAGGACCGGAGTCCTCCCGGCTTCGCGGATCAGGTACTCGAGCCGTTGCCGTTCGAGCCCGGTGCCGGCGGTTCCGCCCGCGGCAGAGGTGATACGTTCGTCCACCACGGTCCCATCGAGGTCGTTGGCGCCGAAGTCAAGGGCGACCTGGGCGATCTTCTCACCGAGCATGATCCAGTAGGCCTTGATGTGTGGAACATTGTCGAGCATCAGGCGGCTGGTGGCGATGGTCTGGACATCGAGACGACCGCCGGTGGGCGGCAGGTGATCAAGCTCCGTGTTTTCGGGGTGGAAGGCCAGGGGAATCATGCACTGGAAGCCCCCGGTCTCGTCCTGGAGTTCGCGCAGCGAGAGGAGATGATCGATCCGCTCCTCGGCCCGCTCGACATGGCCGTAGAGCATGGTGCAATTCGAGCGGATACCGGCACGGTGGACCTCGCGGGCGATGTCGAGCCAGCGGTTACCGTCGGTCTTGTGGTCGCAGATCTGATTGCGGACGCGTTCGGCGAAGATCTCGGCGCCGCCCCCCGGGCAGGAGTCAAGGCCCGCTTCCTTGAGGCGTGAAATCAGCTCGGTGAGTTCCATCCGCGATGCGGTGGCGATGAAATCGAGCTCGATCATGGTGAGTGCCTTGAGGTGAATCCACGGGAAGCGCCGCTTGAGTTCGCGAAAAAGCTCTTCGTAATAGTCGGCGCGAAGCTGGGGGTGGAGTCCTCCGACGATGTGGAGCTCGGACACCGACTCGTCGACATCGCGGGCCGCGACCTCGACAGCCTGTTCGACGGAGTAGGTCCAACCGCGTTCACGGTCGCGCCACGGCACGTAGTACGCGCAGAGCTTGCATGAGGCGACACACACGTTGGTCGGATTGAGATGGCGGTTGATGTTGTAGTACGTGCGATCGCCGTGGAGCCGTTCGCGGACGATATTGGCCAATCGTCCGACACCGAGCAGGTCATCGCTGGTGGCGACGACAATGCCGTCCGCACGATCGAGGCGATCGCCCGCGAGCACCTTCTCGGCGATGGGCGCCAGATGCGGGTCGAGAAGACGAAGATCAGAGACTATGGACACGGCGACATTATTGTTGAGATTGATTCTCGAAACAAGCCCGGTCTATTTGAGTTGCAGAGACTGGAGGAAGAGTTCGTTGGACGAGAACTCGCGCACCTTCTGCAAGAGAAGCTCCATCGCTGCCTCGGGTGACAACGACGACAGGGCGCGGCGCATGAGATAGAGCTTTTCGACCTGTTCCTTGGGGTACAGCTTCTCCTCCTTCCGGGTTCCCGACTGGGGGATGTTGATCGTCGGGAAGATCCGTTTTTCGAAGAGCTTGCGATCGAGCACGATCTCCATGTTGCCGGTTCCCTTGAACTCCTGGAAGATCACCTCGTCCATCCGCGATCCGGTGTCGATGAGACAGGTGGCGACCACCGTCAGGCTGCCGCCGTCCTCGACATTCCGCGCCGAACCGAAAAAGCGTCGCGGCTTCTCCATGGTGCGGGAGTCGATTCCGCCGGACATGATCCGGCCGGAACCCTTCTGCAGGTTGTTGAAGGCGCGGGACATCCTGGTCAGCGAGTCCATGAACACGATCACATCCTCGCCCATCTCCACCAATCGACGGGCGCGCTCGAAGACCATCTCGGAGACCTGGATGTGCGACTCCAAGCTCTGGTCCGTCGACGAGGCGAAGACTTCACCGCGGGAGATGCTTCGCTTCCAGTCGGTGACCTCCTCTGGGCGTTCGTCGACCAGCAGCACGAAGATGGTCGTGTTGGGGTGGTTGATCGCGATCGCGTGCGCCATCTGCTGCAGCAAGGTGGTCTTGCCGGCCTTGGGAGGTGACACGATGAGACAGCGTTGGCCTTTCCCAAGCGGGGCGATGAGCTCCGCGACCCTGGGCTCAACGAGATCGGGCTCGGTCTCGAGGTTGAACCTCTCGAGGGGGTCGATGCTGATCAACTCCTGGAACGGAAGGGCCTTACCGCGATATTCCTCGGGCGACATACCCTCGATGGTGTCGATTTCGAAGACCCGTGGCCGGTCGGTGCCGCGCGCCTTGGCTTCGACAAAGAGCCCGCTTTCCAGGTGCAGCTTGTTGATCAGTTCCACGGGAACCAGTGGGTCCGTCTTTGACGCAACGAAGTTGTTCTTGGCTGCCACCAGCATCGGGCTGCCCTTTTCGCGGACCCAGAGATAGCCCTGGACCGGGGTCGGCGGACCCTTCGGGCCTCCGCGACGGCGGGGTCGCCGCCGGCGTCGACGTGGTTTTCGGTTGTGTGATTTCTGTTGCTGTTCCGTATTCTCAGTCATACCTTCCCTCAAACACAGGGAGAATTCGACAAGGGCTCCACATCACCGAGCCGGGGTCCGAGTCATGAGGCTCGTCGAGACCGCATGAGTTTCACGATCACGAGTCGTGGCTCGCCATTCAGAGAGCGGTCTTCGTCGAGCGGTGATCCGGGCGTCGGCGACCTCCCCGGTGGGTTTCGGCCGCGCGCAGGGTGACGCCCGACTGACAGCTTACGACGAATACGCGCAGTCTGCAAGATCTGCTTTGAAATTGCGGCTCCCGTGATCGAAGATCTCTCTACCAACGAAGGCTCGTTCTTTCAGCCGCTTGACCTTGTATACGAATTGTATACAATCCCTGTTATGGTCGATTCCCACACCACTGCGGCTCCTCCACGCCGAACCGCGGCCGAGGGGGTTTACCGATCTCTCAAGCGGGACATCATCACCCTGTGTCACAGGCCGGGCGCCGCCCTCGCCGAGCAGGCCCTCGCCGACACCTATGGGACCAGCAGAGTGCCCGTGCGCGAAGCGTGCCGGCGGCTCCAACAGGAAGGGCTCCTCACCGCCATTCCCTACAAGGGCTACTTTGTCAGCCCGATCTCGCCGAAAGAGATCTCCGACAGCTTCGAGCTCAGAATCGCCATCGAGACCCGCGCCGTGGCCCTGGCGGTCACCCGCGCCACCGACGAAGAGCTCGACCGCCTCGGAGAGCTCGCGGCCACCGAGTACACCTACTCGGACTGGGCGTCGTATGTCGACTTCCTCGACAAAAACCTCGGATTTCACCTCGAGGTCGCGTCGTTGTCGCGGAATGACCGTCTGTTCGCAGTACTCCGCAACCTGCTGGTTTCCATGCAGCGGTTCTTCTTCCTCGGCCTCGATCTCGGTGACTTCGGGCCGGAGATGCGCAACGAGCACGAGCTTCTGGTCAGCCACATGAGGCGTCGGGATGTCGCGGCCGCCGCCGCCTGCGCCGAGGAGCAGATCACTTCTTCATTCGAACGCATTCGGCGTGCTCTTGCCGCCGCAGACAACGTTGAAATTCCAATTTCCGAGGTGTGACATGAGCGATTTCGTTTACTTGGACAATGCGGCAACGACCTTCCCCAAACCGCCCGAGGTCATCAGGTTCATGTGCGACTTCTACGCCACCCGCGGCGTCAACCCCGGGAGAACCGGTTTTGATCTTGCCCTCGAGGCGGAGGACACCCTGCTCGAGGCTCGCCAGGCGCTGACTGATTTCTTCGGCGGGACCGATCGTAATCGCCTGGTCTTCTCGCTCAACGTCACCGATGCCCTCAATCTCCTGATCGGGAGCGTTCTCAAGCCGGGTGATCACGCCATCACCACCTGTCTCGAGCACAACTCCGTTCTCCGGCCGATGTATCAGTACAAGGGCATGGGCGTTGACGTCGATTTTGTCCCTTTCGACGCCGACGGGTTCGTTGATCCGGCCGACATCGAAGCGAGAATCCGACCCAACACCAAGCTGGTCGTCATGAACCATGGATCCAACGTCATCGGAACCATTCAGCCGGTCGCCGAGGTCGGCGCGATCTGCCGCCGCCATGGGGTTCTCTTTGCGGTGGACGCCGCCCAGACGGCCGGTCTGATCGATATCGACGTCGCCGAGATGAAGATCGACGTGCTCGGCTTCACCGGTCACAAGTCGCTCTTCGGACCGACCGGGACCGGCGGCATGTACATGGCCGAACACGTCGATCTCATGCCATGCCGATCGGGTGGAACCGGGGTGAAGAGCGCGCTCAAGACCCAGCCGCTCGATTACCCGTGGCGTTTCGAGTTCGGCACCCTCAACACCATGGGGATCGCCGGTCTTCTCGCCGGACAGCGATGGATAGCTTCCAGGGGTGGGGTCAAGGCCCTCTACGACGAGGAGATGGTCCACGCCACCCGGCTCTATGAGGCGCTTCGGGACATGGACGGCGTGACCTTGTACTGCGCGGATATGGCGCGGAATCACCTGCCGGTCTTTGTCTTCAACATCGACGGCCTGCCGGCGGACCAGGCCGGCCAGCTCCTCGATGTCGAACACGACGTCATCACCCGTACCGGTCTCCACTGTGCGCCGCAGGTCCACGAAGGAATCGGAACCGCCGAGATCGACGGAACCGTGCGTTTCTCGGTGGGTGCGTTCACCACCGATTCGGACATCGACCGGGCCATCGCCGCGGTCGCCGACATCGCGGCTTATGCCGGGCAGCGGAACGGGAAGAAAACGATGGCGATGGGCTGAGGGATCCGGAAATAGTCCCTGGCGCGAAGCTCGTTGACGTGCTATCAAGATCCCGGGGGATTTCATGAGACTGTTTCTCACACTGTGCGTGCTCGTTCTTCTTGTTCCTTGTACGGGGCTCGCCCTCGATGTCGAGACCATGGACAGGATCAACGATGCGTCAGATAGGCTCTACCCGGAGCTGGTCGAGTGTCGGCGCTGGTTCCACAGCCACCCTGAGCTCTCCAATCGAGAGGTTGCCACCTCGGCCGAGATCGCACGTCGCCTGCGCGAGATGGGCTATGAGCCACGGACCGGAATCGCCGGCCACGGAGTGGTCGCGGTGCTCGAGGGCGGCAGGCCCGGTCCCGTGGTGGCCTGGCGCTCCGACATCGATGCTCTGCCCATCGACGAGGCCGTGGATGTCCCCTGGAAGTCGCAAAACCCGGGTGTGATGCATGCCTGCGGCCACGATGTCCACATGACGGTCGGTCTCGGGACCGCAGAGCTGCTCATGGGCATGAAGGACGATGTCCCCGGCACGGTGATCTTCCTCTTCCAACCGGCCGAGGAAGGTGCGCCTCCCGGTGAGGAGGGCGGGGCGACGCTGATGCTCAAAGAGGGAGTCTTTGACGATCCGACACCGGTGGCCGTCTTCGGGTCCCACGTCATGCCGAACCACGAGGTCGGCACCATCGCATGGGGGAGCGGCGGGGTGATGGCCTCGGCCGATCGTTTCACCATTCGGGTGACCGGTCGCATGACCCACGGTTCGGCGCCCCAGGACGGAATCGACGCCGTTTGGGTCGGGTCCCAGATCGTCGACGGGCTGCAGGGCATCATCGCGCGTGAGGTCGATGCCCGAAAACCGGCAGTGGTCTCGGTGGGGACCTTCGATGCGGGCAATCGTTTCAACATCATCGCCGGTTCGGCCGAGCTCACCGGCACCGTCAGGACCCTCGAACCCTCGGTCCGGGATCAGGTCGAGGCCGCCATCTCCCGGATCGTCGACGGTGTCTGCACCGCACACCGCGCCACCTGTGAGGTGGACTACCGGCGGTTCACTCCAGTGCTGGTCAATGATCCGGCTCTGACCCGGTCATCGGTGGAGATCCTCCAATCGATGCTTGGCGAGGAGGCCGTTTTTGAGGCGGTCCCCATCATGGCGGCCGAGGACTTCGCCGAGTACGCCGAGGTGTTGCCGGGCTTCTTCTTCATGCTCGGCGTCGGCAACACCGAGAAGGGCTGGACGAGCTACGTCCACACCCCGACGTTCCAGCCCGACGAGGAGGCTCTCAAGGTCGGTGTCCGGGCCGCTTCGGCGCTGCTGCTCGGCAGGCTCGCCGCCCGGGAGTGATCAAACCGCGTTCGGGAAGAGCACCACGAACGCCAACCAGGCCATCGCCAGGGTCAGGACGAGGTTGAAGCTCTGGCCGACGACGTAGAGCAGCATGGGCTTGCCGCCCTCCATCTGGGCGGCCAGCTCCTTGAAGTTGGACTCGAGCCCGATGGCGACGAATGCGAGGCAGAAGAACCATCCCCTGAGTGGGTTGGTCACGGCCTTGAGGATGCTCGACTCGACGAGCTTGACGCCGTTGCCGTCGAAGAGCGAGCCGAAAAGCGGCGACAGCACGAAGCTGAAGAGCACCGACGCCGCGACAAAGCCGACGATGAACTTCGGAAAGCGCACCCAAATCTGACCGAGACCGGGCCGCGGGGCGTCGGCGTCGCGCTCGACCGACGTGATCCAGAACAGCGCGACGAAGAAACCGACGACGCCGATCAGGATGTTCTGGATCATCTTGACCACCGCGGCGACGGTCTCGGCGTCGGGGCCGAGAAAGGCGCCGGCGGCGACCACCGCGCCGGTTGAGTCGATGGTGCCGCCCATCCAGGCGCCCCCGAGCACCTCGGAGATGCCGACCCAGTGGATGAACATCGGCATGAAGATCATCATCAACACGGTGAAGATCAGGGTCATGCCGACACCGAGGGTGAGCTCCTCTTTCTTCGCCCGGGTCGCTGCGGCGACCGCGATCGCGGCCGAGACGCCGCAGACCGAGGTCGCTGCGGCGATGATCATCACCAGCGGTTTGGACACCATCTTGAGGACTCGAGTGCCGAAGAACCACATGAAGATGATCACCGTCGGTGTGACGATCCAGGCGACCATGAGACCGGGCACGCCGATGGAGACGATTTTCCCGAAGAGGATCTCGGCGCCGAGCAGAAC
>JARFRM010000110.1 GCA_029287235.1 Thermoanaerobaculales bacterium | reverse complement strand
GTGATCACCCGCTTCGACGACCAGCCCAACCGCCAAGCAGGCCATGGAACAATTGCCCAAGGTCTCCGGGTGCGAACTTCACCTGACTCATCTCCCCACACCGGGCGACGAGCGCGGTCTGAGGCGCCTCGGTGTCAACCTGACCTGCGATCCGAAGTTCGCCACCAACAAGCTCTTCGTGTCCTGAATCCGGTGAGGAAGTACCGGTCAGGCGACGGATTGCTTTCGGTGCCGCCGGACTCTCCGAACACCCATGGTTCCGAGCCCGACGGCAACCAGCGCAATTCCGATCTTCGCCGCCATGACGACCTCCGGCCCTCTCAGCCCGAAGAGGTGCTCCGCAAGTCCGGTCGCGAGAGCGAGGGCGAGTGCGACAGCGCCCAGGACCTGGAGGGCGCCGATATACGGCCGATCGCCTCCCCGAAAGGCTGCGACCACAACCACGAGACCGACGATCCAGAGAGCGGTCTTGATCAGTTCCCTTGAGCGGTGCCAGCGATAGCTCGCACTGAAGAGACGGCTTGCATCTGCAATGCCGTAAACCTGCGTCAGGGCGGTCGCGACCCCCGACCCACCGAGAACATCGGCGTAGAACTGCTGCAGCCTCGGAATGCCGTACCGCTGGGCAAGAAAGAAGAACGCCTCCTGGTACTCCTGATAGCCCTGACTGAGACCGGCGTGGGGGTCGGCCGCGAGGTAGGTCGCCGTGCCCTCGTGGAACCACGTCGGATAGGCCGAACGGTTCGAGTATCTCGGTACTCCGAGGGCGGTGTTGGTGTGGACGTGGACCATCTCGTGCCGAAAGGTGTTGACCAGATTGGCGAAGGACTCGTTCTGCCACTGACGAACCGTGGCCTCGATGTCCGTCGACGGGTTGAGCCCACCCGACCGCCTCAGCTCATCGAGACCTTCCCGACTGACATAGGACAGGGGCAACACGACATAGCGGCAGTAGTAGGTCACCCCTCCCACGCGGCTCATCTTGCCGCTCGACGCCCTGTTGAGGTTTGAAAAGGCATCGACGCTCTCCACCAAACGGAGATAGACCATCCCCGGCAGCTCGGGATAACCGAAACGGGCCAGCCGGCGATCCAGAACCGAAACCTGCCGCGGGATCTCGGCGAGAAACCGCTCCACTGTCCGACGTTGGACGGCCTCCCGGGAGAAGGCCGATGGGTGGGTCACGAGGACGTCTTCCACCACGACCCGCGTGATTCCGGATGATGGGTGGCCCCCGTCCATGTCGTTCTCGGCGAGACTGAGATCGACGAACAACCGGTGCGCCGCGGAGCTCCCGGGGGTGATCCGCGGAGCCTCCATTGTGGCCGCGGCGACGGCGTCGGAGGCGGTTTCGTAGATTGGGTTCTCCCATCTTCGATCGTCTGCGCCCAGTCCCGACACGACCGCCATACTCAACAGGCACCCGAGAGTTGGTGGAAACCTCACCGCCTGGATCCTGACGGCGTCTCGGTGGTGTGTTGCACCACTCCGAGCAGATCATCGTCCTCCCGGGGTTGTTCGACCACCGCCTGAAGCAACACCATGGCCAGGAGCGCCGCACCGAAGACAACCAAGACCGTCTTGAGGCCCATGAGCAGGACATCACGTTCACGGGGTTGGGGCCGGTCCTTGAACACCGACCTCCTCTTCACCGCCAGGCCGATGACAAGCGCCGCCAGTGTCAATCCGCCCCGCACCCACCAGTTGCCACCGGTCACCAGATCCGCTCCCACCACGGCCAAGCCCACCGCAACGCACGCCGACGCCGTCCTCCACGGCGACCACCCTCGAAGCTGCAGGGTCCCGAGAACCGCGCCGACGAGCGCCGCGGTCAGGATAACCACCAGGCCACCACCGAGCTCGGCCGTGAAACCCGGCGAACCGGTCAGAATCAGCAGATCACGCAGATCGGGCTCGGCGCCCGGGGCAAGGGCTTCGCGATACGGCGACGCCGCCATCACCCTGGGGAGATTGTTGAGGTGAATGGCGCAGGTGGCGCCGCCGGCCAGTGCAACGCTGTAAACGATTCCGTCGAATCGTTCATCGACCTCCGTCTGGCGATGGAGACCGAAGGGAAGGTAGACCGCCGCTGAAAAAACGGTAACCAGTAGCCATTCGCCCGACCAGACCAGCCCACCGACCAGGGAGGACACGCCGAAGATCAGCACCAGCTGACCCGCAAGCCCGGTCAGAAATGTTTCCTGGATCAGTTCGATGGGTTCGGGCTCGTACCGATCGGAAAGATAGATGAACGCAAGCAGCAGCGAGGCGAGCAACCCGGCAAATGAGGCGATGTAGATTTCCACTGTCAGCGATGGTAGTCAGGTCCTGACGCGACGTCCACTCGGAGTATCCGTTTCCGAGGCGGGATTGAACCGAGGCACCTCTTCGATGCTCGAGGTCGCTGAAGCGGCCGGTCAACCACCCGCCTGCGATGCTCACCGACGCATTCTCGGTGCTGGCAGGGTCTTCAGGCCCTTCCTCAGTGTTGATCAGGTCCGCCGACAACCCCCTCGATCGTCACCACATCCACCAGTCCCTTGCAGCCATAGAGTGCCGGAAGGATGACAGCCGGGTCGTTCCGGCGGCGCCACTCGGCGACGGCATCAGTTCCCGCGCGGTACGAAGGCAGGTACATCCGACCGAGGATCGGGTGGTTCGCCCACGGACCCGAGAGCTTTCCGGCGCGCTCTTCCGAGACCAGGAAATCCCGACGCAGGGTCGCCGCCACTTCGGGCTGCGCCATCCCTTCGTTCCATGTCAAGAACGATGCCTGGTTCTTGGCATCGTCCTGGAGCAGGGAAAGCAGGGTTCCAATCTGCAGATCGCGATCGGGCAGCTCGCTCACTTCGTTGACCCCGAACGCCATGAACAGGGCGTTGTTGGCAATGCCCTCGGCGAGGGTCGAATAACGTGAATTCATGGTCAGCATGGTGCCCTCGAAACCGACCTTGCCGAGCACGTAGAGATGTTGAACATAGGCAAAGGTCATGACGTGACCGGGCACCACCTCGTGGCTCACCAGGTGCATGAACTCCGGGATCGAGATTTCGAGCGAGGCGTTGATCTCATAGCTCGCGTCGTAGAGAGGCTTGCCGTCGGGAGTCCGAGCCCGCCCGAGATAGTTCATGGAGCCCGAGAACCACGCGTCCTTGATGGGCAGAAACTCGACGTTGGCGCGGGGCACGCCTTGCATCTCCTCGGGAAGGTAGGGCATGACGTGGGCCGCAGTCCCCGCCTGGAGCTCGGCGATGAGCGCCCGCGCCAGGGAACCGATGGAAGCCGCCGGGGTCATCCGATCCCGCCTCCATGCGTCGGCGGCGTCGAGCACCGATCCCTCGGTCGAGTAGCCGGCCTCGTCAAGCAGCGCGATGAGAGCCGCGACCTTGGCGGATGGCTCCGAAGGTGTGGGCGCTTGGCCCGTGGAGGCCTCCACCGATCTCGAGTACGGCACCGGCTCACCCTTGTCGAGGGCCTCCATGGCGAGATCCCACATGACATCGAGGCAGGTCGCGAGCCCCGTGAGGAAAGGGCCCCGGACGCCGGGCTCACCCGATCCCTCGGAGGCGATGAGATCGAGGGCTTCACGAAGATTCACCGCACCGAGATAAGCCTCGATGGCCGGTCGATCCACCTCACCGGCCGAGAGTCCCCCGGCGGCGCGCACCGCAGCCGCCGTGGCGTCGGTGTAGCTCGTAGGGAGCGGATCATCCGAGAACCACGAGTCGGCGATGAAACGTCCCGTACCGGAAGGGTTCATCACGTCCCCACCCCACAGGGTGTCGATTCCGAGAATGGCTTCGGCCAATGCGCGATCGAGTGTCAGGCTCATGTTTCCTCCGGGGCAGCAGTGTACCGCGGTTGGCTGTTGACTATTGACGGACACCTCGGGTGCCTGTATCACCATACGAATGTCGAGACGGCTCCACCACTGTGTCGCGGTTGCTGCCGTTCTCTTCGTCTCCATTACGGGCCACACGGCCGAGCGCCCCACCGCAGCCGTCTCCGCGC